>MGGS01000001.1:0-122856 GCA_001792535.1 Candidatus Woesebacteria bacterium RIFCSPHIGHO2_02_FULL_42_20
TACTTAAAAAAGGGGGTTATCTTGTTTTAAACGTGCCGGCACACATGATCCTTTACAGTAAGGTTGATAAAAATTTGGGCCATTATAGAAGATACACTACTAAACATCTGGAGAGTGTGTTGAGCACGGCAAGCTGCGAGATAGTGAAAGTACTCTACATAAACTGGTGGGCAGCTTTAGGTTGGTGGCTGTTTGTAAAGGTTTTGAAGCTGGAAAGTATCCCAAAAGATAAAGTTTCGTTATTTAATTTCTTTGGTAAATATTTACTTTGGATTGAGAAATTCGTTTCCATGCCCTTTGGTTTGTCGGTGTTTGCGGTTGCCAAAAAATTATGAAACTTACTGTAATTATTCCAGTCTTTAATGAAGAGAATACAATTTCTGAACTGATTGAAAAAGTAAAATTGGCAAAATTGCCCGAGTATCTAAGTCGCGAAATTATAGTTGTCGATGATGGGTCGGGTGATCGAACTGCAAAAAAAATCAAAAAAATTTCCGGAGTTCGTTTTTTTGCACATAAGAAAAACTATGGAAAAGGCGCTGCAATTAAAACCGCAATGAGCAAGGCTAGGGGAGACATTGTTTTGATTCAGGATGCGGATCTGGAGTATGACCCCAGCGACTATAAAAGACTTATTGCACCGATTCTTAAAAAGGAGGCAGAAGTCGTTTACGGTTCACGCTTCAAGAATTTAAAATTTGCTCTGGTTGGGAAAAACAAAACTCCGCTACCTTTTCATTTTGTCGGAAACAAAGTGTTGACGGCTCTTACAAATTTGCTTTACGGTTCCAAGTTAACGGATATGGAAACATGTTACAAAGTTTTTAAAAAAGTGATTGTTTCCCCGGAGGAAATAAAGGCTGACAGATTTGACTTCGAGCCGGAGTTTACAGCAAAAGTGCTTAAAAAAGGAATAAAGATTGTCGAGGTCCCGATAACCGTTTCACCTAGAAGCTACAGTGAGGGCAAAAAAATTACCTGGCGCGATGGCTTAATTGCAATAAAAGTATTGTTGAGAGAGAGTTTTGGCAAATGAAAATTGCAATTTTGAGTTTTTACAGTGGAAGCAGCGAGAGGGGAGTTGAAAATTGGACTCAAGAGATTGCGGGCAAGCTTTCTGTTAATCATAAGGTAGTTGTCTATCAACGTACTAGTACAGTAGGACAAAGTTACGGAGTAGAGGTTGTAAAAGTAGGTTTCAATGACAGTTATGCCACAAATCAATTAGGTATAGCAAGGAGGTTTTTTATTGATTACGCGAGTCTGAAAATTGCATGGTTCACACTTAAGTGTTTCCCTAAGTTATTCAAGAAGGGTTATGACATTGTTGTTCCTACGAATGGCGGTTGGCAATCCGCGATGATGAGATTATTTACATGGTTGACTGGGGCGAAAATGGTTATAGTTGGCCATTCTGGTATTGGTTGGGATGACAGAAACAATTTGTGGTGCTTTCCGGATACATTTGTTGCCCTGTCAACAGTAGCAAAAGACTGGGCGATCAGAGTGACCCCTTTTAAAAGTGTAGTTGTAATACCAGATGGGGTAGACTTGAGAAAATTTGGTAAAAGTGGCCCAAAAGTAAAAATCGGGACGGAAAGGCCGATTGTTCTTCTTGTTGCCGCACTTGAAGAAAGTAAAAGAATTGGCTTGGCAATTAAAGCAGTTAGCAAAATGAAGAAGGGGAGCTTGTTGGTTTTGGGTGGGGGTTCCAAGGAAAAAGATATCATGGCTTTAGGAACGAGGATATTAGGTAATAGATTCAAAATGATGAAAGTAAGTTACCAAAATATCCAAGAATATTACAGGGCTGTTGACGTTTTCACGCTCCCCTCTTGGGGTAGGGAAGCTTTCGGGATGGTTTATTTGGAAGCAATGGCTTGCGGGCTTCCGGTAGTCGCAACAGATGATGACTTAAGAAGAGAAATTGTCGGCGATGCAGGTATATTAGTTGATCCCACCATCGTCGAAGATTATACAAAAGCTTTGGAGGAATGTGCTGGCGAGGATTGGGGGAATAAACCTCGGATACAAGCTGAAAAGTTTGGATGGGATAAGGTTAGTCGGATGTATGAAGATCTATTTTTGAAACTAGCAGCATGAAAGTCTCTGTAATAATTCCCGTTTATAACGAAGAAAAAAATATACTCGATTGTATAAAGTCACTGTCTAAACAAACAATGAAAGACTTTGAGGTCATTGTTGTTGATGATGGATCAATCGATGGCAGTTTAGCTGCCATGCGGAATTTTCAATTTTCAAATTTCAATTTTCAAATACTGGAGCAAAAACACAAAGGAGCAGGAGCTGCAAGGAATTTGGGGGCAAGAAATGCAAGTGGTGACATATTAGTTTTTGTAGATGCGGATATGACTTTTGACCGGAACTTCGTGAAAATGCTCGTGAAACCTATAACCAAGAGAAAGACAATCGGTACATTCAGTAAAGAAGAGTATTTGGCGAACCCGGATAACATTTGGGCTAGGTGCTGGAATTATAACCGCGGGCTTCCGCCGGAAGCTATGCACCCTGCAAGTTATCCCGATGCTCAAAAAGTATTTAGGGCAATACTTAAGCCTGAATTCGACAAAGCAGGCGGGTTCGATGAAAACGTTGGTTATACAGATGATTACTCTCTATCTGACAAGTTAGGGGAAAAAGCTGTTGTTGCAAAAGGCGCAGTTTCGTATCATAAAAACCCGGATTCTTTAAAAACCGTGTTTGTGCATTCCAAGTGGATGGCAAAAAGAAGATATAAGTTATGGGGTTTTGGTTACTTGGTTGGATTGCTTCGCGTCAGTCCCCCGTTGTCATTTGGCAATGCAATTATAAAGTCGGTTATTTTTAGGCTGCCACTATTTTTCGTGTTTAAGTTGGTTTCAGACCTTGGCCAATTTATTGGCATTTTAGAGTACGTTTTATATGGAAAAACTTCGAAATAACTTTCCCTTTTTGGTTATAATACTTTCCTTGGTTTTAAGGTTAGTGGTGATAAACCAATCGTTGTGGCTTGATGAAGCAATAGGGGCAATTGCTGCACGCGACTTTTCCTACTCCAAAATCCTGAGAGAGTTTATGTTATCTGACAATCACCCACCGCTTTATTATTTATTTCTTAAGGCTTGGGTTTCACTCTTCGGTTTTTCTGAAGTTTCACTCCGCATGCCTTCTGTATTGTTTGGTGTTGGCACAATTTATCTGGTATATAAGATTTCAAAAAGTTTGAAAATTGGAAATTGGAAATTGGTAATTATTATGTTGGCAACTTCACCTTTACATGTATATTATTCTCAAGAAGCAAGAATGTATTCTATGGCAGCCTTTTTCGCTGCAAGTACTGTTTACTTTTTCGTAAGACAAAAATGGATTTTCTTTTCTTTAGCTATTTTAGTTTTAGCCTTTACTGACTATATGCCCTGGTTCATGTTCCCAGTATTTCCGATTTATGGTTTTGTTAAACATAAATCAAAGGCTTGGTTTGGCTCTCTTATGATTTCTTTTGTCCCGCTTTTTGTTGGCTTACTTTTCTGGGTTCCGATTTTCATTATTCAGTACTGGAAAGGTGATTGGCTGCTTTCGACTCTGCCGGCTTGGCGTGACTTGGTGGGAGGTGCCAATCTAAAACAACTAGTTCTTGTTTGGACAAAATTTGTGCTGGGTAGACTATCTTTTCTAAACAGGTTAATTTACTACTCGGTAGTTGGTCTTGCGTCCATTCCTTTCGCCGTTGCTTTAAAAGATGCTTGGAAGGTACGAAAGAAGGTTTTTTTAACCTGGCTTTGGCTTTTGGTACCATTGGTTTTGGGCTTTTTGTTTTCGGTTGCTACGCCTGCCTTTTCTTACTTCAGATATGTTTATGTTCTTCCGGCTTTTTATATACTATTGGGAGCAAACTTAAAGAAAAGTATTATGTTTTTGGTCCTTTTTATTAACCTTGTGGGGCTTTCTATATATTATTTAAACCCCAGACAGCAGCGTGAAAATTGGCGAGGTGCAGTAAGTTTCGTTGAAACCAGAATTCGGGAGGGTGAAATTGTTCTTTTTCACAACCCTGAACCTTTTGCACCCTACAGATGGTATGCAAAAAAGCCTATTGCTTTCGGCGCAACAAATTCTATATCGGCTTCAAGAGAAGAAACTTTATGCAAGACAAAAGGATTGATAAGCGGGCATGATGCGGTTTACTTGTTTGAATATCTTAAAGCTGTTGAAGATCCGCAAAATTTTATTGGCAGTGCTTTAAACAAAGACGGTTTTGAGAAAGTTGCTAAATTCGACTTTTTGGGGGTGGGGTTTGTAGAATATTGGAAGAGAATATGAAAAAAATTCTGGCCTTAATTATAATAATCCACCTTTTTGTGTTGACACGGATCACCTTCTTTCCCAATTCCGAAATGTTTATTTATCCATACTTGACCAATAAAGGTTTATTACCCTATAAGCAAATCTTAGACCAGCATTTCCCGGGACTTCTTTTCTTGCCTGTCAATTTTGACAACTTGGGGATGAGAACTCCCCAAGCTGCTCTTCTTTGGCAGATGGCCGCAGTTGCCCTGACTCACCTTTTTGTATTTATCCTATCCCAAAAAGTATTAGATAAAAGGAAGTTTATACTTCTCCCTAGCCTTCTTTATCTTATTTGGCAACCGTTTTTTGAAGGGTTTATACAGTGGCTTGATGTTTTTTTGCCACTATTTTTAATTTCTTCAGCTTACTTCCTTTTGAAGTATATCGACGCTCCCAAAAAAGTGAAGTATTTAGAGATTTCGGGTCTGGTTTTAGGATTGGGAATTATTTTTAAACAAGTGTTGATTCCGGTTGTTTTATTGGTTGGTTTATATCTCTTTATCAAAAATGGTGCGAAAATCGCCTCTATTTTTATCTTGTCTACATTGCTCCCTGTTTTACTGATGTTATTGTATTTGTCGTTAATTGGAGTTTTAAATGATTTTTTTTACTGGACTGTAACTTATAACCTGACAACTTTTGCCGATTACGGAAGAAAATGGGTTCCTTCTCTTTCTCACTTTATTCGCTTTGCTTTTGTGTTCGGTGCCGGTTTGTCGGGTTGGTTTTTAGGTTTCAAAACCAGGAAAGTGTTTTTGACCGGGCTTTACGGCGTCGGTGCGCTGTCAGCTGTTTACGCAAGGTTTGATTTTGTTCATCTACAACCCGCCTTACCTTTTGTGGTTATTCTAACAACCTACGCTGTTACGAGACTTAAGAATCGGCTTGTTGTCTACTTTGGACTGTGCTATTTGTTTGTTGCGTTTATTTGGGGAGTAAAATTTTATCGGGGAAACTGGAACGGAAATATTACTTTTTTTGACGACAATGTGTATAGAGTAGCTAGTGTAGTAAGAGGAAGAATTCGTCCCGGATCTAAAATTTTTGTATACGGTGCGCCGGCGCATTTATATCAAATGACACAAACTTTACCTGCCGGAAATGTGTTTATTTTTCAGTTTCCGTGGTTTATGCGTGTTAGCCAGGATAGGATCCTCACTGGAATTATTGTGGACAAGCCTGAGATAATAATTGCTGATAGAACTGTTTCGGTAGATAGCCAAAAACTGCTGGATTATACGGGAGGCATCAACGCTTATATTTCGAAATATTATCAAACCACGGAAGTTATTGGGAATTATGAGATTTTAGAAAGGAGATGAAGATGAAGATCGGAATTGACATTTCGCCCATAATTTATGAAAGCGGCGTTTCCTGGTATACCTGGCATTTGGTCAAGAATTTACTTAGGGTAGACAAAAGTAATGAATACCTCCTGTTTGGTGGCTCATTACGCCGCACCAATGATTTATTGGACAAAATCCAGAAGTTGAGAGGTAAGTTTAAGATAAGTTTCTATCCAATTCCACCGACTGTGGCTGATTTTTTATGGAACAAGTTGCACTTGCTCAATATTGAATCTGTTGTAGGTAGCCTAGACGTGTTTCATTCGTCAGATTGGTCTCAACCGCCTTCTAACGCTTTCAAAGTAACTACAATTCATGACCTTTCGCCAATTACTTATCCAGGTCTAACTGATGAGAAAGTCATAAAAAATACTCAAAGAAGGCTCAAGTGGATAGTTAAGGAGGTCGATAGGATAATTGTGCCATCCCAAAGTACAAAAAGGGACCTTTTACATTATGGAGTTAAGGAGGCTAAAGTAAAGGTGATTTCGGAGGCCTCGAACGTTGACGGGCCTGCAAGTCAGGTGAAGGTGGATAGTTTTAAAAGAAAATATGCCATCGTAGGCGAGTACTTACTGGGTGTAGGAGTCAGCCCACGCAAAAATACAAAAAGGCTGATTGCCGCTTACCGGAAAGTTCTTAATATACTGTTGCCAAAAAAGAAGATAAATATGGTTTTTGTAGGCGAAAAATGGCTTGAGATATCCGATACCCACAATATTATTTTTACCGGCCACATTAGCAATGAAGAGTTGCAAGCCGCATACAGCGGGGCCAAGGTGTTAGTTTATGCTTCTATTTGCGAGGGCTTTGGCATTCCTATATTGGATGCATATGCATGCGGTTGCCCCGTAGTTACATCAAATATTTCCAGTATGCCGGAAGTTGCCAGTGGCGCGGCTGTATTAGTAAATCCGTTTGATGTGGATTCGATTGCAAAAGGATTACTTAAAGCTATGCAAAATAGCGAAGACCTAGTCAAACGTGGTAGATCCGTAAATAAAAGGTTCTCTTGGGAGGAAGTTGCTAGGCAAACTCTGGACGTCTACAATGAAGCTCACGAGTTATGATCATAGGAATCGACGGTAACGAAGCTAATGTAAAAGAGAGAGTAGGTATAAATGTTTATGCATTTGAAATTATATGGGGACTTTATAATTTGGTTAAAAATTCCCGAAAGAAATGTAGACTTATAGTATATCTGAAATCCGGGGCCCGAGATGATTTACCCAAAGAAGATAAACATATTTCGTACAAAGTACTGCATGGCGGTAAATTATGGATACTGACCAAGCTTACTCCTCACCTATCTTTTGTGAGGAGTGAACGACTGGATGTTTTCTTTACCCCCAGCCATTATTTGCCAGCTTTGGTAGGTGTTCCCTTGGTATTTTCCGTGATGGACCTAGGGTATCTCGAATTCTCGGGACAATTTAGAAAAAGGGACTATTGGCAGTTAAAGATCTGGACTGCTATTTCGATATATATATCAAAGTATATCATTACAATTTCAGAAAGTACTATGAATGATATTGTACGACATTATCCCAAAGCTTCCAATAAGGTGCGAGTTACGCTTCTGGCGTACGACAGATACCTGTATAATACAGACATATCTCAAAAAGTTGTGCGACGAGCGACGAAAAAATACCTTATAGTAGGTGATTACCTACTTTTTATGGGTACACTAAAGCCTAGTAAAAACATTGAAGGGTTATTGGATGCTTGGTCACAAGTGATACAGGAGCATAAAGGAATTAAGTTGGTAATTGCCGGTAAGAAAGGGTGGCTTTTCGATGAAATTTTTAAAAAAGTTGAAAAACTTGATATTGACGGGTCTGTTATTTTTACAGACTTTGTTCCGGAGAAAGACAAGCGGTATCTAATAAAGGGTGCCAAAGCATTGATACTGCCTTCTTTTTGGGAGGGCTTTGGCCTGGATCCGCTTTATGCCATGGCAGTCGGCACCCCGGTAATTGTTAGTAAAGTCGCCAGTATACCCCAGGTAGTTGGTGATGCGGGTATATATTTTAACCCCTATGACAAAAATGACATTGCAGATTCTATTAAAAAGCTACTGTCTATGTCGCAGTTAAGTTATAATAAGCTTGTTGCAAAGGGTTTAGCCCAAGCAGATAAGTTTTCCTGGCTGAAAACAGCAAATGAAACTTTTAAGGTTTTAGAGGCAGCTAGTCAAAAATAATATGCTATATTCTCAAAATTTACATTTCACAAAAAACGGGCTGGTTTTCACTGACAAAAACGGAAACAAATTATCCATGAATACTGCCGTGAAAAAAGGCCTTCAGCGGGTTTTTAGCTGGATGATAGATTTTAAATTGTTCATAATTCATGGTGTGAGTTTGCATTTACCTCTTTGGTCAGTAAGAAAGGCAATTTTTAGCCTGTTCGGTGTAAAAATCGGCAAAGGGAGCATAATTCATATGGGTTGCAAATTTTTTGAACCAAGCGGGGTTGAGATTGGCCAAGATACTGTAGTTGGTGAAGGAGCGTTTCTTGATGGTAGAGCCAAACTCGTTGTTGGCAATCATGTTGCTGTTGCGTCCCAAGTACTTATTTATAATTCGGAGCACGATATAAGTTCGGATACATTTGAAGCAACAAACGCACCTGTTGCAATCGGGGACTATGTCTTTGTTGGGCCAAGGGCGATTATTCTTCCAGGCGTTTCGGTGGGTGCAGGTGCAGTTATCGCTGCGGGTGCGGTGGTGACAAAAGATGTGCCCTCGTTCGCAATAGTGGGAGGTGTCCCTGCAAAAATAATAAGCGAGCGAAAGCTAAAAGATCCACAATATCGGCTTGGCCGTGCTCGGCTTTTTCAATGAGAAACTTATTAAAATTGATTTATGTCTTAATTTGTGTAGTTTTTATTGCTTATTTGCTTGCTCCCTCGAATAATTTTCCTATTCCCCCGCTCGATTCCGAACAGTCTGATGAGCCAGCAGACATCGAAACCCCTTATAGGAGGGCTTATTTTACAAATTCCACCAGGAATGAAGCATTAGCGCATTACGCAAATTTTTTTGGCGGGCTGCTGCTCAACTACCCGCCTGAGGAAGCGCAAACGCTTATTCGTGATCAAACCAGAAGCTCCTATTTACAAGAGTTGGTAGTTCCGTTCCGTGAGTCGCTTTATATTAACGGGTTTATACCAACCCAGGAAAAGGATGCGATATTGATTAATGCCGTGCCGTGGAAGCAAAAAATAATAGCCAGGTTTATTCCAAGTAGCACCATTAATCGACTGGTAATCTATGTTTTAGTTTGTATTGGGTCCTGGTTTAGTATTAAGAACTTAGCGAATTCAATTTTCAAGCTTCGCAATCAATTAACAAGACTATGGATGTATCGATAATCATTGTTAGCTACAATACAGAGAAACTTACGGCAAGCTGTATTAGGTCTATTGTCAAATACACGAGGGATGTTGATTACGAGATTATTGTGGTAGATAACGGGTCAACCGACGGATCTGTCGCGAAAATCTCAAATCTCAAATCTCAAATCTCAAATCTACGACTGGTTAAAAACAAAATAAATTTGGGATTTGGGCAAGCAAATAACCAGGGGATGAAAATTGCCAAAGGCGAATTTATATTACTCCTTAATTCAGACACTAAAATTTATGACAACGTGCTTGGCGACATGATCCACTGGATGAGAGCCAATCCTGATGTGGGTATCGCAAGTTGCTCACTTAGAAACAAAGACGGTAGTTTACAGCCCACCGGTGGTTACTTTCCGACAATTTTACGAGTGGTCTCTTGGATGTTATTTTTGGACGACCTGCCTCTTTTAGGAAAACTAATCAGATCTTTTCACCCACACACTCCAGATTTTTTCGGAAAGAATCCTATTTACACAGCTGTTCAGGAATTTGATTGGTTAACAGGCGCTTTTATGCTGATAAGAAAGGATGTCATTAAAAAATCTGGTTACTTTGATGAGGATTATTTTATGTACGTGGAGGAAGTTGACCTTTGCTATCGAATAAAAAAAGAAGGTTCGAGAATTTTATATTTACCAAAATGGTCGATAATTCATTACGGTGGTGCTAGTGGAAAAAGATCAGAATCTATTCTGGCTGAATATAGAGGAATTAAAACTTTTTATAAAAAGCACTATCCCAAATGGCAGTATCCTATCCTCAGACTATTACTTAAAATTGGTTCTGTTATCAGAATTTTACTTTTTGGTTTACTTGAAGGAAAGGAGTCGGCCGCAACTTATGCGAAGGCTTTTAAACTTGCTTGACCCTCACTACTTTATTGCCGTGTTGATCATAGTTATCCCGCTATATCCGAAATTTCCCTTGTTTCAAATTTCTGGTACTTTTGTTTCCGTCCGGGCCGAAGATTTTGTACTCCTTGTATCTTTGATTGTGTTTTCAGTTTCGTTTTTGCGCAAAGCCGGGTATTTGATTTCAAATAGGGTGGTATTCTCGATGGGTCTTTTTTTAAGTGTTGCGGCTTTGTCTGTTTTGTCTGCAGTTTTTGTTACCCAAACGGTTGTTCCACATATTGGACTTTTGCACTGGCTGCGTAGAGTTGAATATTTTTTTCCGTTTGTCCTCGCTTTGTCAATTAAACACACCAAGTCCCACCTGAAACTATACTTAGCTTGCCTTGTGGTTGTGGTCAATTATGCATTTGTTTATGGCCTAGCGCAAAAATACTTCAGCCTTCCGATAGTAACCACTCAAAACCAAGAATATTCTAAAGGAGTTGCGCTTAGATATACCCCCGGAGGACACATAAACTCTACATTTGCAGGTCATTATGACTTGGCAAGCTTTCTAATATTGGTCTTGCCGTTGTTTTACAC
The DNA here is from genome assembly GCA_001792535.1 of Candidatus Woesebacteria bacterium RIFCSPHIGHO2_02_FULL_42_20. Taxonomy (GTDB): domain Bacteria; phylum Patescibacteriota; class Microgenomatia; order UBA8517; family UBA8517; genus 2-01-FULL-39-21. Next base: position 10,539 of record MGGS01000001.1, read on the forward strand.
AAGTTTTTTTGTATTTAGGGACCGGCTTTCAAAATTATTGCTGAGTGTAAGTGTAGTGACCTCGCTGTGGCTTTTGGTTAATTCTGTTTCAAGAATATCAATAGTTTCTTATTTAGTTGCCGTAACGCTTTCCCTTGCATTAATTAAAAAGTACAAAGCGATTCTGGTGGCAGCACTGATTAGCCTTTTATTTATTGCCTTTTCTTCTAATTTGCTAAGTAGATACTCAAGAATTATTGAAGTAACAATCGATAAGATTAGTACGAATTTTGTCGCCGTTGCAGCAAGTGAGGAAAGTGTTCCGGTTAGCGAAGACAGATCGACATCAATCAGGCTTAATGTCGAGTGGCCAAGGGCTCTGCGGGCATTGACCAAAAACCCGTTGCTGGGGACCGGTTTTTCGTCAATTACACTCGCTACGGACAATGACTATTTAAGGTTACTTGGTGAAACGGGCGCTGTCGGATTTATATCCTTTATTGCCGTCCTATTGTGGTTGGCCGTGACTGTTAGTATGAAGTTGCCGGTCAATAAAACTTTAAATTTTGCCAATATGTGGGTTGTAGGTTTCGCGGGATCGTTTACGGGAATTTTATTAAACGCGATGTTTATCGATATATTTGAATCATCGAAATTCGCCACGATGTTTTGGTTGTTTGCGGGTATAGTAGTTTCCATCTGCACAAGCGTGAATGCAAATGAAGAAGCGAAATAAAAGAATACCAGCTTTATTGTTGTTGACGGCAATCGTCTTAGGTGGTTTTTTGGTTCGCTTGGTCAAGATTGACAGTCCGGTGGCGGACTGGCATTCTTGGAGACAGGCAGATACGGCTTCGGTAACCAAAAACTTTGTCGAGCGCGGAGTGGATCTTTTGTACCCTCGGTATCACGATGTTTCCAGCATTCAGTCCGGAATGACCAATTTGCGCGGGTTTAGAATGGTGGAATTTCCTGTTTTCAACCTTTTTCACTACATGTTTTTTAGTTTGTTTGGCACTTTCTCACTTGAAGTTTGGGGAAGGCTGACTTCTGTTTTTTCGGCACTTGTGACCTCACTGTTTTTGTATAAACTTGGTCAGAAGTTTATTGGAATCGCTGGAGGCTTGCTAACGGCTTTTTTCTATCTTTTCATCCCTTTCAATATTTACTTCACCAGAGTTATTTTACCCGAGCCGTTGTCGGTTGCCTTTGGAGTGGCTGCTGTTTGGTTTTTTGTCAAATATTTTTATTCAGATAGCGCCTTTAGTTTGTTTTTTTCGGCTATTTTGTTTGCAATCTCACTGTTAATCAAACCGTTTGCCGTGTTCTACTCGATTCCTGTTATTTATTTGATTTTTGTGAAGCATAAAAGTATCTATGGGATTGCTAAATCAATTCGTCTACTTATTTATCTTGATATTGCACTTATTCCTCTTTTTCTTTGGCGCGCTTGGATAAACCAGTTTCCGCAAGGCATTCCGCGTTTTGTGTGGGCCTTCAATGGTGACAATATCCGTTTTCGGCCGGCTTTTTGGCGTTGGATCTTTGCAGAGCGGTTAGGAACTTTAATCCTTGGTGTTTCGGGTATTGCGCTTTTTGTTGAGGGGCTGCTTCATTCAAAAACTTTTTTGAAAATGTTTTTTTTGGGAAGTCTAGTATATGTAACGGTTTTTGCCACCGCAAATGTCCGGCATGACTATTACCAGACTTTTATAATTGCGCCGGTGTCTCTTGTTCTTGCTCAAGGCTTTATAAGCTACTGGAGGCAAAAAAACGATTTATTGCCGAAGTTTACAGCCGTATTTGTTGTTGCTGTTATGTTCCTTGTTGGTTTTGATAGGGTTAAAGAATTTTACAAAATAAACCATCCGGAGATAATCGAAGCGGGCCGCGCAGTTGCCAGGGTGGCTCCGAAGCAGTCATTGGTAATTGCTCCTTACAACGGTGATACCGCCTTTTTGTACCAGACAGGTAGATGGGGCTGGCCTGTAATCGACTCGAGTATCCCTGAAATTGTCGAAAAGGGCGCGCAGTTTTATGTTTCGGTAAATTTTGATAAAGATACAACATATGCAATGGAAAACTACAAGGTAATCGAAAAGACCGACAAATATGTAGTTGTCGATTTAAGGAACTGAGCAGACCAATGAAGATATTAATGCTTGTACCTTTTTTACCGAACACCTCCACATCCGGGGGGCAAACGCGGTGGTATAACATTATTAAATACATGTCAAAACGTCACCAGATAACGTTGTTTTCAATGATCAAGGACGAAAGCGAACGTAAATTTATTCCCGAACTTGAGCGGTATTGTAAGAAAGTTCAAGTTTTCAAGCGAGCCAAATCTCCGTGGACATTGCGGAATATATTGTTTGCCCAGCTTGGTCCATATCCTTTGGTGGTGATCCGAAATAGGTCTTCAGTGGAGAAACGGGCTGTCGAAGAAGAGTTGAGAAAAGAAAAATACGATCTGATTCACGCCGAAGCGTTTTATGTCATGCCCCACATCCCAAACACTTTGGTACCGACAATCCTAGTGGAACAAACAATAGAATATATGGTTTACAAGCATTATGTCGATAATGAAGTTAGCCCTTTGTTAAAGCCGTTTTATATGCTTGATGTCTTAAAGTGCCGCTTTTGGGAAAAATATTTCTGGCGGAAGACTGACAGGTTAGTTGCAGTCTCTAAGGAAGATAGAAAGGTTATGCAAAGACTGGTTTCCGGAATTAAGGTAGATATTATTCCAAACGGCGTAGACTTTGATTATTTTAATGCCAAAAGCGTGTCCAGGTTCGATCCTCCCAGAGTCCTTTACGGGGTTACTAATTTTGAGTGGCTCCAAAACAGGGAGGCGGTCGACGTTTTAGTTAAGAATATTTGGCCCGGTGTTATCAAAAAAATGAAAGATGTAAAGCTGTGGATTGTCGGTAGAAAAATACCAAAGGAGTTGGTCGCCTTAAGTAAATTGAGAAACGATATCGAAGTTACCGAATCAATAGAGGATGCCAGGGATGCTTATCTTGCCTCAAGTGTTATGGTGACGCCGATTCGAGGAAGCGGAGGTACGCGGCTTAAAATATTGGAAGCTATGGCGGCAGGTTTGCCAGTCGTTTCAACAACTATGGGAGTTGCCGGATTGGAATTGACAAACGGTAAGGAAGTGATTGTCTCCGACAACACGCAGGGGTTAATCGCCGCAACCATAGACTTATTGCAAAACAAAACTAAAGCTACAAGAATCGGCGTGAATGGCCAACGCTTTGTCAAAAAATACTTTGATTGGCAAGTAATAGTCGGGCTGCACGAGCCTATTTATAAGGAGGTTATGAATGGCTAAGTCTAGCCTGACGATTATTATTGTAAGTTACAATACCAAGGACTTGTTGGAAAAATGCCTGACTTCGATTATTAAGGCCAAAATAACGTATCCGTACGAAATTATAGTTTCAGATAATGGCTCGAAGGATGGCTCTCGAGAACTGGTCAAGGCACAATTTAAGGAGGTAAGGCTCCTTGTAAGCAGTCAGAATTTGGGATTTGCCGGAGGAAATAATCGTGCAAAGAACTATGTGAATAGTACGTACGTTTTGTTTCTCAATTCGGATACTTTGGTAAATGCCGATTCGGTCAACAAATCGGTCGGATATTTAGACAAACACCCCAAAGTGGGCTTAGTTAGCTGTAAAACGCTTCTTCCCGACGGCAGTTTAGATAAAGACTGTCGGCGGTCTTTCCCTACACCTTGGGCCGCCTTTAGTCACTTGGTGATTCCTCTTGATAGATTATTTCCAAACTCTAAAATTTTTTCGCGATATTGGTATGGCTATATCAATCCTGATCTGGAGCACGAAATAGACGTTGCCCAGGGAGCGTTTATGCTTACACGCAAAGTGGTATTAGACAAAATGGGATGGTTTGACGAGGACTATTTTATGGACGGTGAGGACGTTGACTTGTGCTGGAGAATAAAAAATGATGGTTGGAAAATTGTCTATTACCCTAAAATTTTTATTGTGCATTACAAGAAAGCATCAAAAAAATCAAAGATTCTTTCAAGAAAGGATAGGCTTAGGTCAAGAATGGCTAGCGTAAACTCTATGGAAACTTTCTATAAAAAGCACTTATGGCAAAAATATAATATTCTGGTTAATTCTGTGGTTTCGTTGGGAATTTATCTGATTAAATTGCAGCGTTTATTATCCGTTTTAATCGTAAAATGAAAATAGCTATTGATGCAAGACTTTATGGAGTAGAGAACAAGGGTATCGGTAGATATACTCAAGAATTAGTAAACAACTTACAAACTCAAGACAAAGAAAATAACTATTTTATATTGCTTCGAAAAAAGTACTTTAATAAATTGAAGTTGGCCAATAACTTTCGTATGATTCAGACAGAGTATAGACACTATTCAATTAGTGAACAAATAAGACTCCCTTTGCTTTTAAATAAGATAAAACCTGACATTTTTCACGCACTTAACACAAATGTTCCACTAATTTACTCAGGGAGGTTGGTTGTCACCGTTCACGACATGACACAACTTGATTTTAACAGAAAAGCAACAACTTTACCTATTCCTTTTTATGCTATTAAAAACCTCGCTTATAGAGATCTCTTTCGGTCTTCTGTAAGTAAAGCATCAGCGATAATTGTTCCTAGTGAATTTGTCAAAGCAGACCTCTTGGATTTATTTGGGATTTCGGTAAATAAGATCGTGGTGATCCCCGAAGGTGTAAGCTCGCAATTTCGAAAGCCTTCTCAAGCAAAAAGAAGCATTGGTGATTATTTGGTTTATGTAGGCAGTAGCTATCCTCATAAAAATTTACATCTATTAATCGCCGCGGTGAATATGCTTAATAAGCAGAAGAAAAAACCAATTAAACTAAAATTAATTGTGGGAAATGACTATTTTAGTAGGCGGTTAGCTAGTCAAGTTAGTAAAGAGCAATTTTCCTTCGTTGAATTTGTTTCGCAAGTGACGGATTCGAATTTACGGTTAATATATCGCGACTCTTTGGCTTTTGTTTTCCCTTCACTTTCGGAAGGGTTTGGACTACCAGGATTGGAGGCGATGGCAACTGGGGCATTGGTGGCTTGCTCCAATATTCCTACTTTTAAAGAAGTTTACGGCGATAATGCGATATATTTTGACCCAAGGAGTGATCAAAGCCTGGCTGATACTATTTTGAAAATTTTAAAAATGAGTTCTGCCAAGCGAGCTAAAAGGATAAAGAAATCCCAAGGGTATGTTAAACAGTTTGCCTGGAGCAAAACTGCTAGAAAAACTCTTGAGGTATATAATTCAATCCAAACTCTTTGATTGACAAATTGCGGATTGAGCATTTAGGATAATAACTACACTAACTTATGATTCCGGTAATTATCTGTGGCGGTTGGGGTACAAAATTGTGGCCCATTAGCCGCCAGTATAATCCCAAACATTTTATCAACCTAATTGGTGGAAAATCTTTGTTTCAAATAAACTATGAGGCGCTAATTACAAAATTTAAGCCCGAAGACATTTATGTTTCTACTAACCAGGACCAAGCTGTCATAGCTGCCAAGCAAGCTCCTGAAATTCCTCCCGCTAATTATATTTTGGAGCCGGAGATGCGTAATCAAGGCCCAGCCACAGGTCTTATTGCAGCAGTACTGTTTAGAAAAGGTTTAGCAGATGAGCCGTTTATGATAGTTCAGGTTGATGATTTGCGGGAGCCTACCGAAAATTTTATTAAAATGATGATGGATTGCGATCGGCTGGCCAGAAAAGAAACGAAATATATTACCGGTGGCTTTAAACCTGATTTTCCAGTGATGGGGGTTGACTACTTAGTCAAAGGAAAACGGGTCTCAGCTACCAATGAGGTTGGTATATATGAGGTAGATAAGTTTGTTTGGCGGGGTTCAAGAGAACAAACCGAGGAGTTTATCAAGGGAGAGAATGCTTTAGTTCACACAAATCATTCTTGCATGACGCCACGCAATTTTCTTAACATGCTTCAAAAATATAAACCCGATTGGCATAAGCCGTTAATGACTATTATCGAAGAGGGTGATATTAAAACCGAATTTGTAAAGATGTCCCCGGGTCCGATAGAAGATGTTACCCAACAAGTTCACGCGGCGGGAGAATCATTAGTAGTGGAATTGCCTTTCAAGTGGGTTGATATTGGCACATATGAATCACTTTTCAAATATTTGAGTGAAAGAGGATTATATAAACTGCCTGAAAATGTTGTTGTACAAGACAGTCGTGATAACTTTATAAAGCTCGACGATCCTAATAAGGTAATTTGTTTGGTTGGGCTTCATGATCTAATTATAGTAGATACCGGAGACGCGATTTTGATTTGCAACAAAGACCAAACAGGCCAAGTCGGTGAGGTATTAAAAGAGGTAAAAAAGAGAAACATTTCACTTACCTAGTTTTGAAACGATTAATGATATAATCACCTGCCCATATGTTTTACGATTGGTTCAAGCGACTGACCGACTTTTTTGGCGCTTTTCTTTTATTGATATTATTCTCACCGGTAATCTTTGTAACATGCATCGCCATTAAGTTAACTTCTTCAGGTCCCGTGTTTGCCGATACACCGAAAAGGGTTGGCAAAGGGGGTAAATTGTTTTACCCCTACAAATTTCGGTCGATGGTGGAAAATGCCCACAAACTTATGCAAACAGACCCCAAATTTAAAAAACTCTACAAGAAATACCAAAAAGGAAGTTTTAAGTCACCTGAAGACGACCCGAGGATAACACGGGTAGGGAGTGTAATCCGCAGATACTCTGTTGATGAAGTGCCACAATTTCTGAACGTTTTAAAAAGAGAAATGAGTATTGTCGGCCCTCGGCCGTATTACCCTGATGAACTCGCGTTTCAGCAAAAAAGGTATCCAACCACTCGTGAACTTGTGACAGAAACCCTGAAGGTGAAGCCGGGGATAACCGGATTCTGGCAGGTTTCCGGCCGAAGCGAGATCAACTTTGATAAGCGGATAGAGATGGATGCCTATTATGCAAGAAAAAGGTCGGCACTTCTTGACGTACTAATTCTTTTAAAGACGCCGTTTGCCATGATTTCCGGGAAAGGTGCAGTATGAAGCAAAATATTGAAATAAAGCAGATTAATCCTGACAAAAAAAATAGACTTAAACTGCTGTTTAGCAAAATTAGCATAGATCGAGGGTTAGTTTTAAAAGTTGGTCTGCCGGTTTTTATATTGCTGTTGCTGATGGCAATTTTTGCTGTTTTCCCGCTGATAAATCTGTATCGGAAGGCACAATTTTTGAAGGGTTTGGAGTCAAGGTTTAAAACGGCTATTGAGAAGCAGGATATTGGAATCGTTTCCAGTGAAATTGACCGAACCAAGTCGCAGTTGACGGAATTTAAAGGAGCATACTACAGTTTGGCTTGGACTAAAGTTTTGCCCCTTGTCGGCGGCTATTGGCGTGACGGTGAAAAAATGCTCAAGGCGGCCTTTTATGGGCTGGAAGCTTCCGAAATCACTCTTGGAACGATCAAACCTTACGCAGACATAATTGGTTTTGCGCCGGGAGGAAAAGAAGCCCAAAGCGGGGAAGAATCGGCACAAGACAGGATGGAGTTTGTAATTAGTACTCTGGATGCAGTTTTACCAAAACTTGCCAGTATTACTGAGAGAGTTGAAAAAGCAAATAATGAGCTCAAAAGCATTGATGTTTCCAAATATCCTGAGACTTTGGGGAAATATGAAGTCAGACCAAAACTACAGAATCTTCTTCGGGTAGCAAATGAAGCTGCAAGATTTGTGCTTGATACTAAGCCGGTTATCGAAAAGGCAAAGTACTTACTCGGCGTAGATAAGGAGAGGACTTACCTCGTTCTTTTCCAGAACGACAAAGAACTTCGTCCCACAGGTGGCTTTATCACTGCCTATACAATTATGAAAGTGACTAAGGGTAAGATAAGTTCTGTAGTTAGCTCAGACATTTATGCGCTTGACGACAGGTATATACCTGTTATTGAGGCTCCACCCCAATTTCTGGAATTTTTGAAAGGGCCTTATGTTTTATCAAATAATCTTCGACTTCGTGATATGAATTATTTGGCCGATTTTAAAGAAAGTATGGACTTGTTTGCCAAAGAGTCCTCAAAAACTGGGATAGCTGATGTTGACGGTATCATTGCTGTTGATACCCAAACATTGGTTAATATTTTGGATGTGTTGGGTGAAGTTGGAGTGAGCGGCTTTGGTAACTATAATACTTTGATTGATCCGGAATGCAATTGCCCTCAAGTCGTCCACGAGCTGGAGAAATTTGCAGACATAGAAGGCCCTATTGTCTGGAGTGAAAACGAACCGGGTAAAATTGTCTACAGACCTCCCAATTCCGAAAACAGGAAGGGCATAATCGGTCCATTGATGAACTCCGTCTTGGCGAATGCGCTGGGCCAGCCAAAAGAAAAAGTTCCGGGGTTGTTCGGAGCAATTTACAAGTCACTGACCGAAAAGCACGTGCTTTTTTACATGTATGAGGAAGACGTCCAGAAGGCCTTGGAGGAGGCTCATTTGGCGGGTAGGATTGAAGAAACCGAAGGAGACTATTTACACATCAACGACGCGAATTTGGGCGGAAGAAAATCAAATCTCTACGTAATTTCGGAGGTTATCCAAGACGTAAAGGTGGACGGCGATGGTAATGTCACGAAAACATTGACGCTTACTTACGCTAACCCTCAAGATTACGATGGCTGGCTAAATTCGGTGCTTCCAAACTGGACCAGAATATATGTACCCAAAGGTGCTACCCTTGTTAATATGGGCGGGTTTGATAAGACCTATGACACTTATGATGAGCATGGTAAAACAGTATTTTCGGGAAGTTTTAGTTTGCGGCCAAAAGGAGTGGTAAAAATTGTGGTTGAATACAAGCTACCATTTAAAGTTAAAGGCAATTATAGGCTACTTATTCAGAAACAACCGGGCACAGACAAGCCGTTTTACACAATTAACTTTGGGAAAACCATTGAAGAGTTTTTCTTAGACACAGATAAAAATTTAGAGCTAAGGAGTTAAATGCAAAGATATTATAAACTTGAGGCGATTGTCCTTTCAAAAAAAAGGATAGGTGAGGCTGACTCATTGGTTAAAGTCTATAGCAGACAGATGGGGAAGACTACACTTTTGGCCAAGGGTGTGCGCAAACCGACTTCACGCAAAAGAGGCTCGCTCGATAACTTTTCGCACGTTGCGCTATCGGTGGCAAGCAGCAAAGGGATAGATATTATCACTGAAACGAAGTTAATACACAGTTTTGCAGGTTGGAAGAAAGACTTAAAGAAAGTGTCTATTGCTTACTTTTTTTGTGAAGTAGTGGATAAACTTACGGGTGAGGCGGAGAAAAACGAAGTGGTATATACATACTTACTTGATACTTTTAAACTGCTTGAAAGTGTCAAGGGACTCCGGAGTCAAAGAGATATGTTTAGTAAAAAGATTTTGGTATTGTTGGGGTTTTGGGAAGAGGTTAAAGACCTCACCGACCCGGATGAAGCTTTGAAGGGGGTTGTCGAGCGGGAGATCTTTTCATTAAAGATCGGCAAAAAAATTCTCAATTAACTTCGTAGAAATATTCAAACAGTAGTGTCGACAAATAAAACCATTTCGGGCTTGGTTTAAACGGCCTGCCGCTGCCCAAGGTTTGCATTTGGCTACGGTGAGCGTAAAATGCCTTTATTTTTGAAGTTATTTGTCCGCCTATAAATATTTTGAGAGTCGGAGCAGTTCTTAGTTTCTTAAAGGTAGGTGACTTGGCCATATGTTCGGGCAATTTTATTTTGCTTATGAACTTTCTGTTCGGGCTCGCGTACCAAAGCTTAGCCCGTTCATGTTTGTTAACTGCATCGGTTACCACACGGGACAGCGCCATATGGTCTTCATGCCCGTAAAGACCCGATAGATCATAAGTAATCACCAGGTCAAAGTTTTCTTTGGCCAGTAATTTTTCAAAATAAATAGCCATTCTTTGTTTTTTTTGACTGAGTAAGCCGTCGCCAAAGTCTTTGACTATCACTTTTTTGTAGCCTAAGATTTTCCCCGACCGCTTGCCTTCCTTTGTTCTGATTTTGCGAAGGATGTGCTCGCGGTGTGCGTCCGTTGTCCCTTTTTCACCTTTGGTGAAAAGTAAAAGAGTTGTGTCGGCTCCCTGTTTTGCTGTTTTTTTAATGAATCCACCACAGGTAAAAATTTCATCATCCGGGTGAGGAAAAGTCACGAGGATTTTCTTAAACGGGATGTCTCTTGTTGTTTTAATTGAAAAGTCGTTGAGATTAATAAAGATCACAATCCATACAAATACAATGACCGCCAAAAGTATGGTAAGAAAGAGCGCAAACATAGTGGAATATTATCAAAAACTCCTGGCAATTAACATGTCAGATTGCTTCTTGTTCTACTGTTCTAGAATAGTAGAACGAACGGTATTCTTGCGTTTCCTGAAATTTGTTACAATTTTCTTGTGAATTAACTTGGCAGACGACCCGAAGAGTTTAGAAGAGAATTTTAGAATTTGACTGCTGGAGTTGTAAAAGTGGAATTTTAAATAAAAGATGTATAAAATTGCACCATAACTCGATGTCTATTGAAATAAGATTAGTTGAGTCAGCGTTGGGCTTTTATCGTTATAAGAAACCGGGCAGTACTGAAGCTTGTGTTGTAAATGGTCGTTCATGTTCACAAAGATTTGAAGATACTATGCGTGATGCTTTGAATAGAGACATGACTCCTGGGCAAGCGATTAGTCAAGCAGTCTTGTTTGTAGTGGATACTTGTGTGGAAATAAATGAGTTTTCGCGACCAGAAGCCCTTGCAACTTTAGTTGGAGGAACTATAGGAAGTGTTGTTGGGCTTCCGCTTGGTGCATGCAACTGTCGTCCCGAAAAATTTACGCAGCAGGTGATTGGAGACGCTAGTATTGTTTATCGTATTTCAAGGGATGTTGGCATGACCGCAAGAGCAGCCGTTGAATCTGCTGCTGGAGTTCTTGCACACCCAAAAAAGCACGGTTTTTGTTGATATGATGGATTTAATGGACAAAGTTGTAAGTCTTGCGAAGAGACGGGGGTTTGTTTATCCCTCTTCTGAGATATATGGCGGCCTAGCTAACGTTTGGGATTTTGGTCCAATGGGTACACTGCTGAAGAATAATATTCGTGACGCTTGGTGGAAACACTTCGTACTTGATCGAGCCGATATGGTTGGAATTGACTCGTCAACGATTTTGCGTCCGGAAGTCTGGCATGCTTCCGGTCATGTAGCAGGATTTAATGAAGCTATGGTTGACTGCAAGGAGTGTGGTAATAGAGTCCGGGCAGACCACTTAATTGAAGATAGATTTTCAGATAAAAAGGTTGAGGGTTTGCCCTTTGAGGAGTTGGATAGGATCATCTCAAAAAATAAAATTGTCTGTCCTAAGTGTGGCAAAACTGATTGGACGAATGTGCGCAAGTTTAATCAACTTGTGGAAGTAAAAATTGGGGTTTTGGAGGAAGGAAAGAATTTGGCTTATCTTCGAGGAGAAATTGCACAGGGACTGTTTTTGAATTTTAAAAATGTCTTAAATACTACTCGTGTGAAGATTCCTTTTGGGATAGCCCAGCAAGGAAAAGCCTACAGGAATGAAATTACAATGGGTCAGTTTACTCACCGTACGTTTGAATTTGATTTAATGGAATTTGAATATTTTATAAAGCCAGAAACATGGGAAGAAGTTTTTGAAATGTGGCGCAAGGAAATGTGGAAATGGGCCTTAAACCTGGGAATTAATGAAAAGAGTCTCAAATGGCGAGAACACGAGGACTTTGAAAGGTCACACTATTCCAAAAGAACTATGGATATTGAATTTAAATATCCATTTGGTTGGAAAGAAATGTGGGGGATTGCTTATCGAACAGACTTTGATCTCAAAAATCACATGGAAAAGACGGGTGTGGATATGCACTACACCGATCCGGACACGGGAGATAAATTTATACCGCATGTTATTGAGCCTACTTTCGGGCTTTCAAGATTAACAGGTATTATCCTGTTTAATGCTTATAGCGAAGATGAAAAAAGAATTGTGTTAAAAATTAACCCACGTCTTGCACCATATAAGGTCGCGATTTTTCCGCTGCTTGCCAATAAGGAAAAATTGGTAAAGAAAGCCCGCAAGATTTATGAAGCACTTAAAAGAGATTTAGTTGTAACTTGGGACAATAGAGGAAACATAGGCAAACGCTATTTTGCACAAGACGAAATAGGTACACCTTGGTGCGTTACGATCGACTTTGAAACGCTTGATAAAGACACTGTTACAGTTCGTGATCGAAATACTGCCCGTCAGGAGCGAGTGTCGGTTGACAAACTTTCGACCTACTTCCAAAATAAATTAGAGGATTAATACATGAAAAAATTTTTGCCGATTATTCTCTTCGTTGTTGGACTACTTGTAGTTATTGGTGCCGTTTTTGTCGTCAAGTCCCGAAACAATGTCACCATTGACGAAGACAGCGATCAATTAGCCCAAATACCCGTGGACCAGCGGCCGAATATTTCGCTCACACCAATGTTTGATCTCAAGCCCAGGAGCGGCCTCTGGCTAAGGCTGGTTATTGAAGACATCAAGGTGGATAACGCCGCTTCTCTTGACTATGACCTGTTTTATTTTTTGGAGAGCGGCAGACAAAACGGCGTGCGTGCATCTGTCGAATTGGCTAACCAAACCCGAATGGAGCGCGATATTTATCTGGGAAGTGAGTCTAACGGTAAGTTTTCGCAAGATAAGGACGTCCGGCGAGGAACGTTGACCGTCAAATTCAGGGATAAAGGCGGTAAGGTTATTGGTAAACTGTCGACCGATTTTACACTGGATGAGACTGCCGATGGCCCCAGTGTGACTATAAATTCTTCAAGCAAATAACTTCCGATAGTTGTACCCCATATCTAGTGGTGATTGTTTTCTGAAAGACATATTGACAATTATCACGGCATTGTATCAAAATGGTGTAAAGTGGTGATAAGTGAATAATAGTGTATGTTGATAGGTCATTATTTTGTAAAACTGACTGCAAAGGGTAGGCTGGCTATACCGTCAAAATTCAGACGTGAGATTGGAAACAAGGCTATCGTTACGAGGTTTTACGAAAAATGTTTGGTATTGGTGGGTTTGTCTCGTTGGGAAAATCTGATGACTAAACTGACAAATAAAAGTGAGTTCATAACAGAGCCGATGAGAGATGTCGAACGCTTTATTTTAGGATCAGCATTTGAAGTCGATATGGATAGCCAAGGAAGGTTTGTGGTGCCTCAAGTGTTGAGGGGCTATGCAAATATAGGTGACGAGGTTGTTTTTTTAGGTCTCGGTGACAGAGCTGAAATTTGGAATAAAAAAGAGTGGGAGAAAAGGGAATCTAAAATTGAAGAATTTGCTCTGGAAAGTTTAGCAAATAGAGAGGAGGGAAGAAAGATAGGTGATTAGACTAAATTGTACCGAAATGAAAAAAAGACTGGATGAAACAGTAGAATTTATAAGAATGTTTGAAAAAAAGGAGGCTAATGTAAATGGTAAGGAAGCAAAAGACAGACGCGACTCATGAAAGTGTACTTGTTGAGGAGGTTATCAGCACTTTTAAATTAAAAATAAAGCGAAACCAAAGGATAATCGATGCCACGGTTGGAACCGGAGGCCATACTTTGGAACTAATTAAGAACGGAGCTTTGGTTTTGGGGCTAGAAATCGATCCAAAAATGAGCCAGATAGCAAGGTTTAGATTGGGTGAGATGCCATATAAATTAATTCTTGGAAACTTCAAAGACATTGACAGTATTGCCAAGAAAGAAGGCTTTACGGATATCGACGGCGTGCTTTTCGATTTGGGGGTAAGTAACTTGCACCTAAAAGATATAAAGCGAGGTTTCTCTTTTGACACCCCGGAGGCCTTACTCGATATGAGGTTAAATGAGCAGGATCAGGGCGTCAAGGCTGCCGATCTACTCAATGTTTTGAGGAAAGACCAATTGACGGATCTTTTTGGAAAGGTACTGGGCTTTCGGGCAACAAAGTCGCTTGTAGACAGAATAGTAGAGTTTAGAAATGGCAAGCGTTTTACTGCCGTGGAGGATCTTCTTGGTGTGGTAGGAGGCGTGAGAACCACGGGTAGGAATCCTGCCACTAAGGCGTTTTTGGCGCTACGAATTGCGGTAAATTTGGAAACTGAAAATATCAAAGAGGCGTTACCAAAAGCTTTTGCTCTGCTTAGAGCGGGCGGAAGGCTGTGTATTATCTCTTTTCACTCGCTCGAAGACAAAATTGTTAAAGCTTGTTTTACTAGTTTGGTAGCAAGTAAATTGGCACAAAGTATTACAAAAAAACCTATAACACCGGGTTATCAGGAGTTAGAAAGAAACAGGAGATCAAGAAGCGCAAAAATGAGAGTGGTCGAAAAAATATGAAAAAATGCAGCGATTAATGCAGACAGTAAAGTTACCCAAAATTATTTTGGTGGTTTTGTGTGGGCTGTTTTTGATTAATATTTCACTAATTGTTTTTATGTCGACAAATAGTACTGTTTTGCATGAACTGGAAATTCAAAGGGAAAAACTGGAGAATGAGAATTTGTCCTTAAAGTCGGATTTAGTTAATTCAAGCTCGCTTTCGCAAGTTGCCCAAACAGCCCGAGAGTTGGGGATGGACAAACCGGGGACAATTTACTACTTAAATACGCCGGACTCGGTTGCCAGTCGGTGATTGGGTCTCAAAAATATGCGAGTGCGAATCAAAATACTTTTCATCGTTTTTTGCGTGGCAATTCTGGGGCTTATTGCCAGGCTATTTTACTGGCAAGTTGTCAGAAATTCCGAACTTACGGCTTTCGCAAAGCTTCAGCACAGTCTGGGTACGTCAATTTCTGCCTCTCGTGGCAGTATTTTAGGAAGTGACGGTTCGTGGCTGGCTACAAGTGTCGAAGGCTGGCTTCTGTTTGCACAATTGCCGGATGTGATTTTAGATCCCAAAACAATTGCAAATAAACTCGCGCCTGTATTTGTCGACGATAAAGATAACGCAGTTTTACTCGGGGAGACATTAAGAATCGAGGGCCTTTTAGCAAAAGCAGGTGCGGTTTGGGTACCAATAAAGGCCAGAGTAGACAGAAGTAAAAAAGAACAGATCGAGTCGATGCAAATTTCGGGATTGGGTTTCGAGAGCGAGAATAGACGTGTTTACCCTGAAGGTGAGTTAGCCGGCCAAACATTGGGTTTTGTGGGAAAGAATGAACAGGGCGAGGATGTTGGCTATTTCGGACTTGAAGGCTATTGGGATTTGGCATTGAAGGGGAAAATGGGTTTTTTGGAAAGGGAGACGGATGCCATAGGTATCCCGATTATTCACGGTAAACAAACGCAAGTCGAAGCCTCAACCGGTGTGGATGTCGTTACTCATATAGACAAAGGGGTGCAACTGGTTGTTCAAAAAAAACTTGCTGAAGGCATTGACAAATACGGTGCGAAGGCGGGGACAATCATAGTTATGGACCCATATACCGGAGCGGTAATGGCCAACTCGTCCTACCCATTTTACGAACCGCAAAATTATACCGATTACTCAAATGACTATTTCAAAGATTCAGTGGTTTCGGACACTTTTGAGCCGGGATCAATATTTAAGGTTTTGGTTATGGCATCGGCGCTTGATGCGGGTGTTATTGAACCAGACACCAAGTGCGACATGTGCAGCGGCGCCTATAAGGTAGACAAGTATCTGATTGAGACATGGGATGGAAAATACTATCCGGATTCTACGATGACCGATGTGATTGTTCACTCGGATAACGTCGGGATGGTGTTTGCGGCTAGGCGAATTGGCGCGGATGCTTTGTACGACTATTTAGAAAGTTTCGGAATAGGTGAAGTAACGGGCATTGATTTACAAGGCGAAGTTAGTGTGCCTTTGAGAGAAAAGAATAGCTGGTCCCAAATTGATTTGGCTACAATTTCATTCGGCCAGGGGGTTGCTGTTACACCAATTCAAATGCTAACCAGTGTCTCGGCAATCGCAAATGGGGGTACCCTTGTTAAACCCCAGGTTGTTGACAAAGTTGTTCGAGAAGATTGGGTGGAAGACATTAAACCTGAAAATAAACGTAGAGTACTAAGGCCGGAAACTGCGGCAAAAGTTAAAAATATGATGGTTGAGGCTGCAAAAAATGGTGAGGCGAAGTGGACCAGTTTAAGAGGATTTAAAGTTGCCGGTAAGACTGGCACGGCGCAAATTCCAGTTGCCGGGCATTATGATAAAGACAAAACCGTGGGGTCGTTTGTGGGTTTTGCGCCCGCGGACAAGCCCAAGTTTGCTATGTTAGTAACTCTTCGTGAACCCGAGTCATCACAGTGGGCTAGTGAAACGGCTGCACCTTTATGGTTTGATATTGCTAAAGACCTGTTTCCCTATTTTGGAATTACGCCGGGGGAGTAGTATAATGATCGGGCACGAGATTCATGGATATAGTTGTAAAAGGTGGGCAGACGTTAGCCGGTGAGGTTACGCCTTCCGGAAGTAAGAACTCCGCAGTTGCCATTATACCCGCTACCGTTTTATTTGATAAACCAGTAAAACTTACTAATATTCCGGATATCACCGATGTGGCTTCTCTGGTCGACATACTTCGCGGTTTCGGTTCCAAAATAAAGTGGGATAAGACCAAAAAAATAATCGATATAGACAATAAAAATTTATCGTTTGAGAAAGTGGATTCCGAGTCGCTGGGTAAGATGCGCGGAACGTCACTTCTGTGGGGGCCAATGCTCATGCGGTTCGGTAAAGTTAATTTTGGCCAGCTCCCCGGTGGTTGTACTTTGGGTTTCAGAACTCTGTCTCCGCACTATAAAGCGCTTGAGAGCCTTGGAGTGCAAGTTGCTAATCGCGGAGATGGGGTTGTGATGGATGCCTCGCACGTTGTGGCTGGTACTGTATGGATGAGTGAAATGAGTCCGACGGCGACAGCAAACGTTATAATGCTTGCGACTGGACTTTCGGGGGTAACAAAGATAGTAGGTGCGGCCAGTGAACCCCAAGTACAGGATTTATGTAACTTTTTAGCTTCGGCGGGAGCAAAGATTTCCGGAATTGGCTCAAGCGTCCTTGTTGTCGAAGGAGTCAAAAGTTTAAGTTCGGTAACACACGATATTTTAAGCGATCATTATGAAATTACGACATTTTTAGCTATGGGTGCGGTCACCGGTGGAGAAGTCCGAGTAAAAAACGCCACGCCTGACTATTTCGGCTATATTAATCAGGTCTTTAGCAAGTTTGGCATAGTGATTTCCTATGACGGTGATACGGCGGTTGTCAAAAAAGGCCAGAAGGTCGCGCTAAAATATGAAGAAGGCAGAAATTTAATGACTGTCAAGGCACAGCCTTGGCCGGGGCTTCCGGTAGATACATTGCCGCTTTTTATTCCGATAGCTTTAACGGCAGCGTCAGGACACGTCTTGTTTCATAATTGGATGTACGAGGCCGGGCTTTTCTGGACTTCCCAGCTGACCAAACTTGGTGCAAATATTGTGATGGCAGATCCCCACCGTGTTATTGTGCTCTCCGGAAGTAAACTTAAAGGGGCAAAAATGGAAGCACCTTATATTATCCGTGCTACTGTCGCTATGGTGATGGCAGCAATGGTTTCCCAAGGCGATTCGGAAATATTAAATGCCGAGGCCCTTTATCGCGGACACCCTCATTTTGCCGAAAACCTCAAAAAATTAGGCGCTTCGATCAAAGAAAAGTAATGAAATTAACCGATCTTCTTAAGGGTATAAAATGCGAGGTCTTTGGCGGAAAGGATATTAATATAAGTGCCGTTACGCCGGATTCCAGAAGGGTAAAAAAAAATAGTCTATTTGTCGCTGTTAAGGGCCTCAATGTTGATTCCCATGAATTTATAGATCAGGTTATTGAAAAAGGTGCGGCAGTTGTTGTCGGCGAGGTAAAGCCGGCTGCCGATTGGCTTGGCAAGATTACATATGTCAAAGTGGCTAACTCAAGAAAAGTACTTGGCTGCCTTGCAGCTAACTGGTTTGGTAATCCTTCGCGGAAGCTTGCTGTCATTGGGGTAACAGGCACAGACGGTAAGACTACTACCTGTAATTTTATTTATTCGATTTTAAACTTTTCCGGTCACAAAACAGGGTTGGTGACGTCGATTAACGCGAAAATTGGAGACAAAAGCCTAGACACAGGTTTTCATGTCACAAATCCTGAGCAGTTGGAACTTCAAAAAATTTTAAAGCTGATGGTTGATGCAGGCTGCGAGTTTGCAGCTATTGAAGTTACCTCGCACGGACTTGACCAGGAAAGGGTTGCCGGAGTCGGGTTTAAAGCCGGGCTAATTACCAATGTTACCCACGAGCACTTGGATTACCACAAAACTTACGATAGCTATCTTTTAACTAAAGCGAAATTAATGACGATAAGTGATTTTGTGGTTTTGAACAAGGACGACGGTTCATATAGAAAACTTAAAAGAATGGCTCCCGCAGACCATCTTACCTTTTCCATTCATGACAACTTCTTGGATAAAAAGACGAATGAGCATTTGGCCCAACTGTTCCCCGGAAACTACAATGTCATGAATGCTTTGGGCGCGGCAGTATTGTGTCGAAAGTTTAGTATCTTGGACGAGAATATTAATTCAGGTTTACGGGCAATCAGAAAAATCCCAGGGAGATGCGAGAAAGTGGGTAACACGAGAGGTATAAAACTTATAGTCGATTTTGCTCATACGCCGAATGGCTTAAAAAGCGTTTTGGCTGTGCTTAAGGCAAGCAGTCAAGGCAAACTTGTTTGTGTATTTGGTTGCGCTGGTGAAAGAGATCTTTTAAAAAGACCCTTAATGGGTGAGATATCCTCGAAGCTTGCAGATGTTACTGTATTAACTGCCGAGGACCCGAGATATGAGGATGTTGACCGGATAATTGCCCAGATAAAAAAAGGGGTAAATGCCAAAAGTAAGGTTATCTGTATACCGGAACGAGGGGAAGCAGTTTGGTATGCTATAAATAAAGTTGCCAAGTTAGGCGACACAGTTGTCATTTGCGGCAAAGGCCACGAAAAGTCGATGGCCTATAAGGGGATAGAATACCCTTGGAGTGACCGCAAAGCGGTCAAACTGGCCTTGGAGGGTAAAATATTTAAGGTAAATCATGGTTGACATGCAAACTGCATTTGAAAGCGCGCCGAAAGTTAGTGAAAGAAGTACTTTAAATAGTAGGTTGGATCGGGAGTTGTCAATACGCGGAATTGGTCCTGAAAGTGCGGAGAATAAAGGAAACGTGATGATTCCAGCAATACCGGATAAGCCTGCGGTTAAGCCTGGTAAACAAGCAGAGTTTATTGAGTCAACAAAAGACACTTTGACCCAATTAGGTATAAAACACGATGCAAAAGCGTCCGTTAAAAGAACAGTATTATCTTTCAGGGAAAATGTTCCATCTGAAGTTAACCGACGTGGACAAGACCAAGAGCTGCTATTTTATGACTTTGGTGATCCGGAAGCCATGAGCGAACCGGCTAAAAATATAGGGGTTCCCTTGGTTGTTTTTAGCCACGGCGGCAAAATTCATCCCGAGGTAATTGCCTCGTCAGGCTATTTGACTATGCTCCAAAAACATAATCCGAATATGCTTTTGTGCGCAGTTGATCATAGAGGATCGCAGTCTCACGATGTAAAAGTTGACTACGGCTTAGACGACAGGGTTGCAGATATATAGTTGCAATGAGATATGCAATGGGTGCTTTAGTAGAGGAGTATGAAAAGCAAGGAATAAGATGGAATGGAAAATTAGTCTTGATTGGAGACAGTATGGGTGGCGAGGTTATGTCTGTAGTATCTGAAAAGCTTTTTCCGGATGGAGTTATCCTGACCGAACCAGCGGCATATTCTGTATATGCACATCATGTAAAGTTTGGGAAAAGACATAATGAAGAGCCGGTATTCGGAGGTGATGATGGCGTGATTCGGAGTCGTAAACCCGATGACTCTTTTGCTCTAGAGTCGATTGGAAAATATATGGGAAAAACCCCCAAAGGAAAAGTGCTTGTCGTTGAGTTTGCTAGCGATAGAATTGTTGGTAAAATACCACAAGACTATAAAGCAAGTGCAGAAGTAGTTGATTCTATTAGAACGAGTCACCTTTTAACTAAAGGAGAACATGGTGCTACTCCAGCAGAAGAGGTGGAAACAATCAAGAATTTTGTTAAGAGTTTGTAAGATGAAATATTTTTATTCGCCAACAAAAGCAGACTATTCAAAATATTTGTTCCCATATCAAGTTTATTTAATTAAAGAGGAAGCTGATAGCGCTGAAGAGATTTATGCCAAAGGGTTTCTTCCGGTCAGAACGATTTACGATTTGTATTATTTAGCTAGAAGCACCAGAGTTGATTTGGGTAACTTTGAATTGTCGAGCGAAAATAGAAGAATACTTCGTAAGGTAGAAAATTTTTATTTCGAAGTTAAAGATATAGATAAGTTTAAGTTGGACGAGAGTGCCCTTAAAATAATAAGGCAGTTTGCAAAGTCCAAATTTGATAAGGCACTTTTGAAGGATTCATCCTTAAAAAAGATTTTTTCGGTACTTGGTAACTATAACAAAGTTGCCTGTTTTTCGGACAAAATAGGCTTGCAAGGCTTGGCTGTTCTTTGTGTAAACGGGAAAACAGTTCACTATGCTCATCCATTTTATGCCATTGATGAACGATTTAAGGACCTGGGGTTGGGGATGATGACATCTGTTGTTGATTGGGCAAGCGCGTCTTCCAAGAAGTATGTATACCTGGGGACAGTTTATGGTAAAAGTTCACTCTATAAAACTCAATTTAAAGGTTTTGAATTTTTCGACGGCGTTGGCTGGTCTATTGACATTGGAAAATTAAAAGAGATTATTAAACTTGAAGAAGGAAAGTTTTCAGGCCATCTTTTACAAAACAAGAGTCATATTAAAAAATACTATAATTTCCCGAGTCTGACTAGACTTGTCAAAAAACTCAAATATGAACTCTAAGAAACCGTGGGTTCACTTCATTGCCATTTGCGGGACAGGGATGGGAGCAGTTGCAGTTGTTCTCAAAAGCAAAGGTTATAGAGTAACAGGCTCAGACATAGATTTTTATCCACCCATCAGTGATTTGCTCAGAAAAACCGGTGTGAAAATTGAGACAGGTTTTGATGCAACAAGGATAAGCTCCCAGATAGACATGGTGGTTATCGGCGGAAGTGCTTTGATTGATGACCGAAACAACCCCGAATTTGTGCAAGCCAAAAAACTTAAACTTCCCATCAAAACCTATCCAGAGTTGATTGCAGAGTATGTAATTAGGCCGGAGTCAATAGTCGTAGCCGGAACGTACGGTAAAACAACCGTTTCGGCTATGATTGCTTGGGTGTTTAAAAATATGAAAGTTGACGCAAGTTATTTTGTCCCCGGGATTGCAGTTGACTTGCCAGAGCCGATTCATTTGGGTGAATCAAGTTTTTCTGTTGCCGAAGGAGATGAATATCCGGCGGCAGTTTTTTTTGATAACGAGTCAAAATTTATGTTTTATAAGCCTAAATTCGTGATTTTAACTTCTGTAGAGTGGGATCACTTTGACGTCTTCCCAAAAGAAAAAGATTATATCCAAAGATTTGTTAATCTTATGAAAATTGTTCCCAAAGACGGGTTGGTAGTCGCGCCAAGTTCGGGCAAAAACGTTGAGAAGGTACTAGGTTTTGCCGGCTGTAAAGTAGTTCGTTTCTCAAGTGACAATTTTAGTGAGCAACTCCAAGTAATTGGCAGACACAATAGGGCAAATGCCGCGGGAGTTTTTACTTTACTTTGTGAATTGGGTTTTCCCAGGGAAGACATAATCAAAGGTTTATCGAATTTTAGAGGTGTCAAAAGAAGATTGGAAGTAATTTATAAAGACAAAAACCTTGTAGTAATAAATGACTTTGCCCAGCACCCATCCCGACTTAAGGCCTCAATTGACGCAGTAAGAGAAGAGTATAAGAAACGCCTGGTCGTGGTTTTGGACCCACACGCGTCGATATTTAAAGACCCGACTATTCTAAAAAAACTTAGTACTGTGTTTGACAAAGTGGACGCTTTATTCATACTAAGGCTGAAACTTTTAAAAGGTCGCCATAAAGTCACTGGTCCTTTGATAGTTAAAGCAAGCGGACTTTCGGATGTTAAGACTAAATACATTCCCCTTGATGAGGATTTAGTAAAGGAACTTCTTAACCAAGCCAAAAAAGGAAATTGCGTTATCATGTTTTGCTCAAGCGGGGGGATAGATTCGCTGATCCAAAAATTTGTGGCTAAATTAAAATGAAGCTGAAGAATTTCCCAAAAACTTATAAGCTCTTGCAGGAGTATTTACACCTTACTTTCGGCAACGCCGATATCGCTTGTCCATATTGGATAAACAAGCTTAACCAACACATCCGCGGACCGTTTTCGGGCAAGGGAACACCAAAGCAGATAAAAAAATCGGCTTTAACTCGTGCTTTAAAGCGGAATATAAATTTAGCCAAGCTTAGTAGAAGGCAAATACTTATTTTTTTGAGACAAAACAGAATCGGTGTTGACTGTTCGGGGTTTGTTTATAATTTGGCAAATTACCTGGACAAAGAAAAAGGTGGAGAGGGCCTTGCCCGCAAACTATTTAACAAAAAAATTTTCCCCCGTTGGAACCCAGCTTGGCGTACAAGTGTGCAGATACTCACAAGTAATGCCAAAACTAGAGAAATAAAATTGTCAGATATCCGAGTAGGCGACCTGATCAGATTAACAAGCGGAAGGCACGTTTTGTTTGTCATAGACGTCACCGGGAAATATATTACCTACGCGCATTCATCGAAGTTTCTCACTAAAAAATCTGGGGTCCATTTGGGAAAAATAAAAGTAACTGACCGGTTAAAAGGTTTAGAAGACCAGCTCTGGCTTGAAAAGACTCCGAAAGGAGAAAGTTTTGGTAAAAAATATTTTGATCCCAGCCAGGGCGATTCTCTTCGAAGGTTTAATTGGTGGTAAATTTACTTCTCTTCCTCTAAAATCTCGATTTTGAGCGGCTTTTTAGAGAGCAGCTCACACTCGGCGCCGCAGTTCCCGCATTCAATAATTTCTCCAATGGCGGCGTCCCTGGGAATGACTAAATCAGTTAAGCAATCGGGACATTTGGTTTTCATAAGTTATACTATAACAATGGATTACGAAGAAGGCAACACACCTATCAGGCAAATCAATGGTGTGTATTACAAATTGGAAACGGCCAACCCCACCGGGTCGGTTAAAGACAGAGGCATTTCTTTTCAGGTTTGGAAAGCAATTGGTACCGGCTTTAGTAAGTTTTGCATCAGTTCGTCCGGGAACGCCGCGATATCAGCGGTAACGTATGTCGGCTTGGCAGGCGGAACCTTGGATGTTTTTGTGAGCCGAAAAATTAATAAAGGCAAGCTTAAAAAAATAATCGGCAAAGACGTAAAGGTTCATTTCAGCCAAAAAGCAGTTAGCGAATGTATGCAGTTTGCCCAAAAAACGAATGCATATAATCTTCGCGCCTCCCAGGATCCCAATGGCTGGGTAGGCTACATGTCTGTTGCTTACGAGCTTGATTTTAAACTTGGTAAGTTAGGTGCAGTTTTTATTCCCGTTTCCAGCGGTACACTGTTTTATGGCGTGGCGCGCGGTTTTGACAAAATTGGCTATTTACCTACGTTGCATGCCGTACAAACTCCATATTGCAACTTCATTGCGAGCAAATTTGATAAAGATTTTAAACCAAGCCAGAGTAGTCTTGCCGACGCGCTGGTTGCAAAAACAACACCTTTAAAATCCGGTGTAGTTTCTTTGATTAAAAAATCCAAAGGTTTTGGTTGGGTCGTGTCGGATAATGAAATAAAAAAAGCTTGGGTGGAGTTATACGGAAAGGGTTTGGATACGTCATACGAAGGCGCGGCTTGTCTGGCCGCATACCGAAAAGCGCTCGGCAAGAAATTTAAGGTAAAAGAACCAATTGTTTGCTTAATTACTGGAAGATATTACGGATAAAACAAACCAGATTAAAATTGCAGCATTCATTGCAAAATAACCGGGTTGCTGCACTCCGCCGATTTTAAATTCAATTTTTCTATCTGAAAGGTCTTTATCGGTTTTGAAAACAAAAGAAAAGACGGCAACGATTGGAGCCACAATCAAAAACCACCAAGGAATAATACCTTTGCTTAAGGCTATTAAAATGCAAATTATTCCCGCTACGAGCGAAAGCTTGGCAAGCAAAAGCGCGTTTTTTTTACCCAAAAGAATGCTCGTGTTTTTGAGCCTTGCTTTTTTGTCGGCAATAAAATCACGTAACTGGTTATATATTTGCCCGTAACTGGATATAAAAAAGGCTGCGGCGACCAAGTAACCTGCTGTGTCAAGACTGCTTGAGTAGGTGTAAAATGAGGTCAGAATCAGCATGCTTCCAAGCATCATGGCATGGCTAGCAATGTCTACAATAGGCCATTTTTTGAGTCTTACAAATTTACTTGAATAAAGGTAGGAAAGAAGTATATTGGCACTTCCTAGCCAAAAAACAGGTCCACCGATGTAATAGAAGGCAAAAAAGGCGACCAGGGCGACTGACATAGACAATAAATAGCCTGTTCGTTTGGTTAGTGCGCCGCTGGCTATGGGATTTTTGACCAGTTTGGCTGTTATGAACTTGTCGTCTTCGGCATCCTCGACATCGTTTAGCATGAATGCGAAGGCAACCGTCGCGATGTTACCGATTAAGACAGCATATAACCTGTAGTCAAAAACCGAAATGTCTGCCCTATTAGAAAGTAATGGCCCCAGAAGTGTGAGCGGTAGAACAAAAAGTAGATATTCCTTCCAGCGAGTCAGAAGCAAAACACCCTTGACTGTATTCATGGATTTATTATACCAATATTAATTTTACTATTGCTAAAGTTTGTCTAGTTTGTCTAATATTAAATAATGGAAGCAGCCGAAAATATAACTGCCGGTCAGGTTGGCGTGCCGCCTGTTGGTCCGGATAGGGCCGCTAAACCAGCGGCTGACAAAAAGTCAACAATCTTAAACTGGCTGATTGTTTTTGTGACCGTTACACTTATCGTTGTTTTATTCACAATAGCCGTACTGGCCTTAAGAGCGCCGGAAACTGTCAGTGTTGATGAGGGTGACGCTTTTTCGACACCAGAATTAATTGAGGAATTGGTTAAGAAGTTTGAGCAAACTGCTCCGAGTTCCCAGTATTCCTTGGGTGATCTTGGTGCCGAAGTTACGACCCTCATTTCTCAAAGTAAGACTAGCTATATTTTCTCACCCAACGGAGAACAAGAAGTACGGACCGGTAATTTGGACGACGGCTTTGTTTCAAGTCTGCTTGCCGGTATAGAATATAAAGTGATAGGGGAAGTGGAGGAAGACGGTTTCGTTAAAGTGTCGGCAAGCGGGACAGCAAGCGACTTCGAAGGCTTTTATGTCTTTGAAGTAGACGACCTTACCGGACAGGTCTTGGCCGTTTCTTTGTCTGTCGTTTATACTGATGCAGTCGGGAGTCCGGTTTCCGGTACTTTTAACTTTACCTATGAACTGCCAGTCGATGGTGAAGTGCTTGGTGTAACTTAATTAAAATAAGCTTTCCTTAATTTGCGCCCGGATTTGGGAGAAGTTAGCGTTTCCAGCCTTTGGTACGAGAATGAATTGGCCGCCGGGTCCCTTCGAATTACTGAGCACGTTGTCGGTTGATAAATTGAGCGTATTGATAGAATATTGATCTGGGTCAAACTTTAAAGCGGTTAATTCAACGATCAATTGCTTGTCGATATCTGTCTTTACACTTTCGCTTAGTTTGTCGATGATATTGTTCGCATTAGTCAGTACGCCAAGACTAATTAGTTTGTTTTTTATCGCGGCTAAAACGTCAAATTGTCGAAGACTGCGCGCAAAATCTCCGCCGTATGAGTCCGAGTGGCGTGACCTGACGAATTTTAATGCAGTCAGGCCATCCATAGTGTTTTTACCTTGGTCAAAGTGTAGATGTTCGTATCGGCATGTAAATTGTTTTTCGAGTTCAAAACCTGAAAATTCTTCGTGAAACTTGGCAATCTCCTCGCCCGAAAACCCGCAGGTATCGTTTTCAAGCCCTTTTACGGGATAAAAGTAATCGTCGAAGGTGACCGGGACGTTAACTTCGATTCCGCCCATAATATCGATAATTTCGACAAACCCTCCAAAATCGACAGATGCAAAATAGTCTACGGGCATGTCAATCATAGTACTTACAACGGACTTAATTAAGGGGCCTCCACCGGTGGCATAGGCATTGTTTATTTTAAAGTCGTTTATCCAAAGGTCTCTTGGAATGGAAGTAATCAATACTTTTTTGGTTTCTTTATCGATACTTATAAGAATTATCACATCACTTAAATTTCCTCCCGAATGACCTTCTCCGCCATAACCAAGAAGCAAAACATTCACAGGTCGCTTTTGTTTTTCAGTTTTTTCGAAGATGTCGGAAGTTACGGGAATCAGTTCGGGTTTGGAGGGAACTAAACTATTTGAGATTTTGGCAAACAAGTAACTACCTGTGAGCAAAATTAAAAAGAGAGCTACTGTGGCACCGATTAAAATAATTTTTTTCTTCTTGGTCATCAGCTTTAAAGTTTACACGAGCTTGAATAAGTTTGCTAGAATACTAACTACTATGGTAAATACTATCAAATGTAAGTACTGCGGAAAAGATATTGAGATCTCCGAGGCTTTGACTCACGAGGTTCAGGCTAAAATTAGACAAGAGCTCGAAGTAGAGATTGAAGAAAAGGTAGGCAAACGGGTAAACGAAGAATATGAACTAACTCAAAAACAACAGCAGAAAGAAATAGCCGAAACAAATTTACGCAACAGGAAGCTTCTTATACAGATCGAGGAACTGATGGACCAGATGCGGCTTCTTAAGACCAAAGACGAAGAGCGTGAAGTTGAAATGAGAAAGAGGCTTGCAGAGGCGCAAGAAAAAATTAAACAGGCCGCAGTTGGTGAAGCAGAAGAACGTCACAAACTTGATGACAGGGAAAAGGACAAGAAGCTTAGCGATGCCCTTGCTCAAATAGAAGAACTCAAGATTAAAATCCAACAAAAGTCCGGGCAGCTTCAAGGTGAAGTATTGGAACTTGATTTGGAAAATAATCTTAAAGTCGCTTTTCCTGAAGACGAGATTACTCCCGTAGGCAAAGGTGTTGCCGGCGGGGACATTGTACAAAAAGTTAAAAACCGCGCAGGTAAGATAGCCGGGACAATTATCTGGGAAACGAAGCGCGCCAAATGGAGCCGGTCGTGGTTACCCAAACTTCGTGGGGACACCAGGTCCGCAGGTGCTACTCTGGCTGTTCTGGTTTCGGAAAATTTACCTGCGGATATAGATACTTTTTCGGTTGTGGACGGGATACTTGTCACAAGTTACAAATATGCTCTGTCGCTTGCCTCTCTACTCCGCCGATCGGTGATGCAAATTGCTTCAGCAAAATTTTTGGCGTCCACAAAAGTCGAAGACCTTCAAATTTTACACGAATATCTTCAAAGCGATGCTTTTAGGCACAGGTTCGAGGCGTTTTTCGAAGGCGTAAAAGCAATGGAGGAAGATTTGATGGGCGAAAAGCGCTCCATGGAGAGAATTTGGAAAAAGCGAGAGGTGCAAATTAGAAAATTGGGGGGAAGCGCTTCGAATATGTACGGTGAACTCCAAGGGATTATGGGAAAAAGCTTGCCAGACATTAAAAGTTTGTCGCTGGATTCCGGAGATAATGAAAATGACTGACGGGAAAATTGTGACTGGAAAAGACAAGTTGGATTAGCTAATATCAAAACTGGGAGGTGAGATTTTTATGGGCGGTGTGCAAGTAAGAAAAAGAGACGACGGGAGTATGCAGCCTTTTGATCGAAACAAAGTTTATAGCTCTTTGACTGCTGCAGGTGCCAACTCCAATGAGGCGGAATGCCTGACTGTATTGATGGAGCATTGGGTGACCAGAAATGTTCAAAATGAAGTAGTCAAGTCGTCCGATATACGGGGTGTTTTGATTGAGTTGCTCAAGATATTGAATCCTGGGGTCGCCATTGCTTTCGAGTCGTACAAAAAACCGGTTTAGTCGGGTTTTTAGATAATATTAACTTCTGGCTCGAGTTTAAGATCGTAGTTTGTATATATATCTTCTTGCATTTTTTGAGAAAATTCCAATATTTCTTGGCCCGTGGCATTCCCGTGATTAATAATAACTAAAGCATGTTTTTCGAAAGTTCCCACATTTCCTATTCGCTTACCTTTCCAACCAAGTTCGTCTAGCAGCCTGCCGGCTGGGATTTTGACGTAATTGGCCATCTTAAAAATCGGGTCATCGGGGTCGGGATAAAGCATTTCGTTGACTGGATATGCCTGAAGATTAGGTACCACTTTGAGTAGTTGGCGATATTTATTTTTAGTGACTACCGGATTTTTAAAAAAACTTCCCGCGGTACCGACTTTTGTCCAGTCAGGCATTTTAATCCTGCGTAGGTTGGTAACAGCTTGGGCGACGATTTTTGGAGTGAGATTGTTTAGGTCTGGAACAATTTTAATAAGCTCTTGTTTAAGTGATTCGTATGGAGCGCTGCCAAAATAGTCTGTGCTAAAGTGAGGTGTTTTTGACAACTTGACTGAAACCGAAGTAATAAAGAATTTATTTTTGAGTTCGTGCTTAAAAATGCTGTCTCTGTAATAAAATTTACATTCGTTTTTTGTAATGGTTTCTAATTTGTTTGTGTCCAAACTGATGCCTTCAACCTCTTTTGTCACCGCTCCAAAATTTTGGCCATAGGCGGCAAGGTTTTGAACGGGCGCGGCCCCTATTGTTCCGGGTATCAGGCTAAGGTCTTCAATTCCCGATAATCTGTTATTTACAGACCACATTACAAACTTGTGCCAGTTTTCTCCTGCGTTTACTTTGACTAAGACCTCTTTTGTGTCATCGCTCAGTATTTGTTTTTTTGGAATAGAGATCTTGATCACCAATCCGTCAAAATTTTGTGTGAAGAGGGTATTTGTCCCGTCGCCCAAAATATGGAACTTTTCTACTTTTAAAAGCGAACTTTTGCTAATTTCCCGCAAGTCTTCACGCTTTTTTATTTCTACAAAGTATTTCGTCTTGATATTAACTTTGAAGGAGTTAAGCCTTTTTAGGTTATAGTCGGTAATAATTTTCATACAACTAAGTTAAATTATATCTCTAACACCTCAAAAATGGTAAAATTGGCAAGATGTCCAAGCCATTTTTCTTTATTTCCTCTGATCCTTTTAGGGCAGTTGGCTTGGCACTATTTACAAGCGATTTTGTCTTGATATGCGAAAAGCACTCTTACGTTGTTGACTGGCTAAGCCGTCGGGGAATAAAGGCTTTGGTTTTAAAATCTAACTACAACAACAGCGGCAAAATTCTTGCGGAAGCGAAAGTGGGCAAATTTATTTCAGATTACTCGGGCGGTATCACTCCCGAAATTTTGGTGTTTAAGCCATCTGCAAAAATTGACTTACTAGCCAGAAACAAAGGCTATAAGTTGCTTGCCAACAGTGCGGTACTAAATAAAAAGTTCGAGGACAAGACAAGTTTTTATAAACTTTGCCTTGACAATAATCTGGAAGTTCCAAAAGGGTTCGTAGCTAGGTTTGGGGAGGTCGATTTCGAAAGAGCTAAAAGTAAATTGGGTTTACCTCTTGTAATTCAATTCGGTAGGGGTTGGGCAGGCGGAACCACTTTTTTTATAGCCAACGCCAAAGATTATTTGAGTCTTCAAAAGAAATTCCATAAGACCAAGGTAAAGTTTTCACAAAAGGTCGAAGGTATTACTGTCCTTAATAATGCGTGTATTACAAGTGATGATCAAGTATTGGTTAGTCAGCCCGCCATTCAATTGTCAGGTGCGCTCTTTGGCCAGAGTGAAGCTGTGACTTTCGGTAGGCAATGGGGTGGGAACTTAATACCCGACGAGCAAGAGGCTAGAATTGCCACAATCACCAAGAAGGTAGGACACATTATGGCGCAAAGCGGATATAAAGGCTGGTTTGGCTTGGATTTTATACTAAGCACTGACGGAGAAGTTGTACTCTCTGAAAACAATGCCCGGCTGACTGCTTCCTTTTCTTTTTATACGCAACTTGAGGTATTAAACGGATCTGATGTCACTTTGTTGGCGAGTCACATAGCCGCTTTTGCCCAGAGAATAGCTGGTAGTTGGCATGTTCCTAAAGTGGTTGGCTCTCAAATTAGCTTGAGAACCGGCTCGCGAGGAGAAAAAGTTGTTAAAAAAAGTTTGCAAGCAGGTATTTATGGCCGTGATCTTAAATACAGGCGCGACGGGGTAGGTTTGGTGGATTTAACC
Organism: Candidatus Woesebacteria bacterium RIFCSPHIGHO2_02_FULL_42_20; assembly: GCA_001792535.1. Taxonomy (GTDB): domain Bacteria; phylum Patescibacteriota; class Microgenomatia; order UBA8517; family UBA8517; genus 2-01-FULL-39-21. Next base: position 40,999 of record MGGS01000001.1, read on the forward strand.
GATCAAAGCGAAGTTTTTATTAACTTTCCGGATTACGGCACTCTATTGCCGCAAAATAGTCAGCTGGTCACTATTGAAACTCGTAACCAAGTGCTTAAGAATGAGCATAATGTTTACCCTTGGCTAGCTAAAGTAGCAAAGTATACGGAAAGTAATATACTTTATGAATAAGAATGTTGTTCTGATACATGGCTGGGGTTCTTCGACTTTGAAGTTGGATAAGCTGTCAATGGACTTGGAAGAGCTTGGTTGGCAAGTGTTGTTACTGCCACTTCCCGGCTTTGATTTACAGCCTCCAAGTACAGTATGGGGAGTGAAAGAATACGCCGACTACATTTACAAAGAGTCGTCAAAATTTTTTAATGGGTCACACTTTGTTGTCTTTGGCCATTCATTTGGGGGTAGAGTGGCAATTAATATTGGCGCAAGAAGGTTACCTGCTACCGAGGGAATTGTTTTGTGCGCAACTTCGGGTGTTTCAAGAGGAAATAAAGCTAAAAGGTTTGTATTTAGCACACTTGCCAAATCTGGCAAAATTATTTTGGGTAAGAGGCCGAGAAAACTCTTTAAGAGCTTTCTTCATAAACTTTCCCGTGAGCATGATTATGAAAAGTTGGAAGGGGTAATGAAAGAGATTTTTAAAAAAGTGGTAGCCTACGACTCACTACCAGAAGTCAAGAAGATTAAAGTGCCCGTTTTCATTATTTGGGGGGATAGTGACCGTATGACACCTTTGGCTGACGCAAAGAAACTAAAATCTTTAATCGGCCGTTCTAAGCTGTACGTTTTTAAAAATTTGGGTCACACCTTGCCTTACGTACGGCCAAAACAAATTGCAAAATTAATTGACCAATGGAAAATATAGTTGATTTGGTAATAAAACTAGTCCTTATTGCCCAGATAGTTTACGAGTCTCTTGTCATTACCTATTGGGTGCAGCAAAAAGAATATCGTTGGGACAGATTTAGAAGTTTTGTTAAAAGCAGGGAGGGACTGTTTACCCTTAATGTTCACTTTATAGCCGCTAAAGTTGCTTCGTTGTTTTTTTTGCCGTTTTTAATTTCTCTGATTATTGTCGGCTTTATCCTATTAGTTTACTTAGACAAGATTAGGACGAAGGGTCTTACAAGGCCAATTTTTACTTTAAGAGCAAGAGAGGTCTACTTGACCCTAGTTAGCCTTGCGTTTTTGGCGAGTGCCGTCGGCAGTATTATCTTTGCTCAGTTAAGCCTGCTCATTTCGCCCATCATTGGTGTTTATTGGTCGGGTCTCCTTGTCAGGCGAACACTCAGAAAGGAAGTTTTACAGGCAGAAGCTGTTTTTAGAAATGTCAAGCCAAAAGTTGTTGGAGTCACGGGCAGTTATGGCAAGACTACAACTAAGGAATTTATTGCTACCCTACTTTCACGAAAGTATGTTGTTGCCAAAACAAGAGGTGGAGAAAATACTCTTTTTGCTATAGTTCGCACAATTATCCATAATTTGCCCGGCAGCACTCAAGTTTTTGTTGTTGAGATGGGCGCCTATAAGCGGGGGGAAATTAAACACATAACTGATATAGTTCGACCAACTATAGCAGTCGTGACCGGTATTGAACCTCAGCACTTGGATCTGTTTGGGTCAATTAAAAATATCCAACTGACCAAATACGAACTTATAGAAAGTTTGGGAAAAGGCGGCGTTGCCGTCCTGAATTATGGCAATAGTTATTGCAGGCAAATAGGGCAGTGGGCAAAAGAAAGCGGCGTAAAAGTTTTAAGCTATTGCCTTGGCCCAAGACAGAGAAGTCTGGCTGTGGATTTGTCTGCCCGAGTTTTGGAAATGTCGGGCAAGGGTGTAAAGGTTGAATTTGATTATAAAAATAAAAAGAAAACACTTGAATTTAAATTTGCTGGAGCGCATTTTGTCGAAAACGCAATGGCGGCAATATTAGTCGCTTTTGTGATGGGATTAGACTGGAAAGACGTGGGTAAAGTGAGCGATGAACTATCCACATATGAGAAAACTATGAAGGTATATAAAACAAAAAGCGGGGCGACTATAATTGATGATTCGCACAACAGTACTCCCAAGGCCTTTGAAGCGGCACTAGCGTATCTTGACGAGTTTCAAGGAAGAAAAACTGTGTTCACGCCTGGAATTATTGAATTAGGATCTGTTTCAGACAAAGTTCATACTAGGTTGGGTAAGCTATTGGCTTCAAAGGTAGACGAAGTAGTTTTGACAAGAAAAGGATTCGAGTCGGCACTAAAAAAGGGCCTTGGAAGCTCCGTTAAAATACTTAAGATTTCTGATGGGAATCCTAATTATTTAAGCGAGTTGTTTAAAGAAAGTGCTACTCAAAAAGGTATTATTATTTTATTGGAGGGAAAAATGCCTAAGGCGATTTCATATCAATTGGAGAATCTTGAAACAGATGTTTGATAAACCTATTGCTATATCACTTTCACCAAACACCGAGCCCGACGACGTTCGTTTGGCCATAAAAGAATTACTAATCTTTAACGGTTGGTATGCATCTGCTAAAATTACTGCGCTTGAAAGTACACTAAACGATTACTTCGGTGACGGTTTTAAATCCCTCGCCGTCAACAGTGGCAGGAGTGCCCTGTACCTGATTTTGGAAACCTTGGGGATTGGCGGGGGGGACGAGGTTATAATCCAAGCATTCACTTGCGTCGCGGTTCCAAATTCTGTCCTTTGGTGCGGCGCAAAACCGGTATATACGGATGTCGACGATAATTATAACTTGGATGTAAATACTTTGGAAAAGAAAATAAACAAGAATACGAAGGCAATAGTTGTTCAGCATACATTTGGGCTTCCTGCAAGGATAGAGGAGATTAAAAAGATCGCGGTAAAACATAAACTTCATTTAATTGAAGATTGCGCTCATTGCTTGGGTGGAACTTATAAGGGGCGGAAACTTGGCACTTTTGGCGATATAGCGTTTTTAAGTTTTGGCCGCGACAAGGTGTTATCGGCTGTTTTTGGCGGCGCTGTAATAACGAGAAACGATAAAATATTTAATTTGATCACTGCAAAAATTGAAAGGCTGAAATTTCCAAGTAGGTTTTGGGTATTGCAGCAGCAACTACACCCCATACTTTTTAGTTTGCTTCTACCTGTTTATAACTTGGGTATTGGTAAGTTTACCCTTGGTAAGTTTTTGCTTTTTTTCTTTCAAAGAATTAAATTACTTTCCTTGCCTGTTTATGAAAAGGAGAAATCGGGAGGTAAAATTGATTTGTTTCCCAGAAAGATGCCTGGATCGCTGGCTTCATTGGCTAAGCACCAATTTACAAAGCTAAATAGATATAATCGGCACAGAAGGGAAATAGCACGGCTTTACTTTGATGGCCTGAAGGGTACAAAAGTGATAACGCCCAATTATGATAAAAATTCGGTTTGGCTTAGATACCCTGTAAGGCTAGATAAAGCCGGCGAGTTATTTGAATACGCAAAGGCAAGAGGTATGCTTCTTGGCAGGTGGTATAAGAGTGTAATTGAGCCCGCGAAGGACCTTTCGGTTGTTGGTTATGAACTGGGATCTTGTCCAAACGCGGAGAAGCTCGCCCGAACCGTCTTGAACCTGCCTACTTACCCTGGTTTAAATGGTACCGATGTACAAAAAGTTATAGCTATGATAAAAAAATGGTCAATTACAAAGTAGTCGAGATTAACGATCAAAAAGTGTGGGATGGTTTTGTAGTATCGACACAGCCACAGTCATTTTTACAATCCTGGAATTGGGGCGAAACCAATAGCAAGTTGGGTAAGCAAGTTTGGCGATTGGGCTATTACGATAAAAAAACATTAGTTGGGGTATGTATGGCAATTATGGAAAGCGCAAAACGTGGCCCACACCTGCTAGTTCCTGGCGGCCCAGTAATAAACTGGAAAAATAAAAAGCTTGTAGATATATTTGTCGAGAGCGTTAATAATTTAGCCAGAAAAGAAAGGGTTTGGTTTGTGCGTTTCCGTCCAGAGCTACTTGACAATTCTCGGCACCGTTCGCTTATGAAAAGCTTGGGATTTGTAGTCTCGCCGATGCATCTGCATGCCCAAAATACATGGGTATTGGATATCAGTCGAAGCGAAGACGAAATTATGTCCGGCATGCGCAAAACTACCAGGTATTTAATCCGTCAGGCCATTGGACTAGACGATTTGAAGGTAACTTTTAGCAATTCCAATCAAAATGTTAGCGTATTAGGTCAACTGCAAAAGGAAACTGCTTCGCGCCACCGGTTTGTTGGTTTTAGTCAAACACTGTTTAAAGCCCAGATGGACACTTTTGGTGGTGACGAACAGGCATTTCTGTTTGTCTGTTATCACAGAAGTATTCCTCTTAATGCGGCGATAATTATTTTTTATAATGATATAGCTTATTATCATCACAGCGCATCCACACTAAAGTTTCCAAAGACCCCTTCATCGTATTTGTTGCAATGGGAGATCATCAAAGAGGCTAAAAGAAGAGGCTGTAGAAAATATAACTTATGGGGAATTGCACCAACCGACGATCCCAATCACAGGTTTTATGGCGTAACTGTTTTCAAAAAAGGTTTTGGTGGTCTAAGAGTTGATTGGTTGCCGGCCTTCGACATACCACTAAGTAGTTTTTATTGGCTGACACATTTTTTTGAGAAAATTAGAAAGAAAGTGCGCCGACTTTAGTTTCTTGTATAATAAAACTTGACGATGTCCGGAACAAATTCCTTAAGCCTGATTTTAGGGTTAGTTCTTTTTTCCTTTTCGTTTACGAGTGTTCTTATTGTTCCGTTTATAGATATTTTATACAAGCTTAAGTTTCTTCGTTTTAAAGAAGCTCCTAAGCTGGGTAAGGTGCCGTTAATCGATAAACTTTTGGACAAAAAAGCCGGAGTACCGACCGGCGGGGGGATATTGCTCGTAGCCATTGTTACTCTGCTGTTTTTGATACTGATTAGAATTCTTTCTTCTTCAGGTTTCTACATACAATCCTCTCACAACCTTTACTGGGAGATTTTCATATTGATTTTTACATTTATATCTTTTGCTCTATTGGGCTTATCTGACGATTGGCTAAAAATATTTGGTAAACCCAAAAAAGGAACTCTAGGGTTGTGGTTTGGGTTAAATCGGAAACTAAAATTCATCCTACAATGGACGCTTGGTTTTACAGTCGCTTTTCTGATTTACCATTTTCTGGGTATAAGTATTGTTCATATTCCGGTTATAGATAAAGTTATTAATTTAGGGGTATTTTATATACCCTTGGCGGCCTTAATAATTGTTTTTTTTGCAAATGCTTTTAACCTCACCGACGGCCTTGACGGTTTATCTTGTGGTTTGTTGCTAATATTTCTAGTCTCCTACATTTTTATTACGGCCACAGCTCTGGACACACCCCTTTCTGTTTTTATTTCTTTGTGGATAGGAGCCCTGATCGCCTTTCTCTATTTTAATGTTTGGCCTGCGAGAATTATTTTGGGTGACACTGGCGCACTGTCCTTCGGTGCAACGGTTGCGGTTATAGGTTTACTGACCGGGAACATTGCGGTAGTCTTTGTGATCGGTGGCCTGTTTGTGATTGAATTGGTTAGCTCCGCGATACAAATACTTGGTTGGAAGACACTGAAAAGACCACTATTGCCGCTTGCGCCTATTCATCACACCTTTTTAGCAATAGGTTGGGAAGAACCAAAAATTGTTACCAGAGCTTGGTTGGCTGGAATAATTTTAGCTATTCTAGGTTTATGGTTGTCGACGGTTTAACTCTTGAGAAAAAGATTAAAAATAGAAAAGAGACCTGTAGACAGGAAGCTGTTATTTTTGACAGTCGGCCTGTCTTTGTTTGGTGTTCTAGCAATAACGGATGCGTCCACACCCCAAGCTTTGAGGTATTTTTCGGATAGCTTTTATTTCGTAAAGAGCCAGATAGTTTCTCTTGTGATCGGTTTGATCAGCCTGATTATTTTTAGTAAGATTGACTTTCGGATTTGGAAAAAATTTTCTGTAGTTTTTTTGGTTGTGATTCTGGTCATGCTTATTGTGGTTCTGATACCGGGTTTTGGCATAAAAAGTCTTGGGGCTAGAAGGTGGATAAACTTAGGACTTGTAAGTTTCCAGCCGTCAGAGTTCGTGAAACTTTTTTTTGCTGTCTATGTGTCCAGCCTTGTCGGTGCTAAAAAGAGCTTGCTGTCTTTTTTAATTCCGACCGTGATAGTGGCATTTCTTGTCGTACTTCAACCGGACATGGGTACGGCGCTTGTGATACTTGGAATTGCCTCCTCTGCGATTTTTATCGAGGGTATTAATTTATTCAAGTTAATCTCGTTATCGTTAGTCGCGTCTGTTGTGGGTCTGGCGACTGTTTTGATTTCCGACTATCGGAGAGAAAGATTAATGTCATTTTTAAATTCCTCAAACGACCCGCTCACCGGCTCGTATCATGTAAAACAGATATTGCTTGGGCTTGGCTTAGGTGGATTTTTTGGGACAGGTCTCGGCCAGTCAAGGCAAAAGTTCTTGTTTTTGCCGGAATCGGCAACCGATTCTGTTTTTGTGGTCATTGCAGAAGAGTTGGGATTCCTTGGTGCCGTTACGGTCATTTTACTTCTCGGTTTGCTGGTTTACAGGATTTTTAAGATTGCACTTGGCTCTCCCGACCGCTTTGCTGCGAGTTTTACTACCTGCGTTGGTATTTGGATTGGATTGCAGTCATTTTTGAATATAGGTTCGATGGTTGTTCTGGTGCCACTAACCGGAATACCGCTTCCTTTTTTCTCCTTTGGCGGAACGTCGTTAATTGCGCTTTTGACAAGTATAGGTATAGTTTTAAATATTTCAAAAAATCAAGGTGGGTAAATAATGAAAAAAATTGTGTTTGCGGGGAGTCATGGGGCAACTACCGCAGTTTCAATTATCCAAGAGTTGAAAAAAATCAAGCCCATAAATTGGCAAATTAGCTGGATCGGAGCAAGACGAGCCTTCGAGGGAATTGACAGGAAGCCGTTTGAAGCCAGATTATTTCCAAAACTTGGTGTTGCTTACTATAGCGTAGATGCGGGCAGGCTGCAGATGAAGTTTTCGGTTTGGACATTGCCAGCGATACTAAAGGTTCCCTATGGTTTAATTCAGGCATATTTTTTGATGAGAAAAATTAAGCCGGATGTCGTTTTTTCGCTAGGCGGGTCGGTAGGGTTTTTGGCTTGCCTCTGTGGGTTTTTACTACGAACTCGGGTTTTGGTCCACGAGCAGACGTTTGCCGCAGGAAGAGCAAATCTTTTGTCAAGCCCGTTTGCTACTAAAATTTTACTTGCCAGGGGAGAAAGCGGGACGTTTTTCCCAAAGCGCAAAACGGTTCTGGTAGGCAATCCTATTCGGAAAAGCATTAAAAGAGTAAAACCTAAGCGATCCATTGGGAATCCTCCCGTATTGCTTGTACTTGGTGGGTCTCGCGGTTCGAAAGTTCTGAACAAATTGCTCGAGCAAATATTGCCTGAATTATTAAAAAACTATCACATTATTCACCAGACGGGCGAATTGGACTACGGTCGTTTTTTAACCCTTCGTCAAAGCTTTGATAAGTCCGCAACCCAAAAATATAAAGTTGTAGCCTTTATAAAAGACGTTGCGCAAACTTATATTAATAGCGACATTATCGTTTCGCGCGCCGGAGCAAATATTGTGTCTGAGATCATGGCAGTCCATAGGCCGGCTGTACTCATTCCGATACCATGGACTTACAAGGATGAGCAAGTTATTAGTGCACGAATTGCACAAAACTGTGGTATTTCTGTGACATTAAATCAGAATAAAATTAGCCCAGGGCGTTTGCTGAAAACAATTGAAATTGTGCGTTCTAACTGGCAAGGGATGGCTAACTCCTCTGTTGGTAAATACACAAAACTCGATTTTTATTCTTCGAGACTGATTTGTAAGATAATCTTAAGCTCTTTGGCATGAAAAAAGTGAAAAGAAGGGTAATCTTGGCTGTTCCTTTGTGTCTTGGGCTTGTGTTTCTTTTGGCCAAAGTATTTGTTGTTATAAACATCAGTTGTTCCAGTCAGTTTGGGCCGTGTAATACGGATTTAGATAAGACCATCCTGGGTTATAAAGAGAAGAATATTTTCAAAGCAAAACAGGAGTTGTCAAAATTGTTGCGAGAAAATCCACTTGTGTATAAATACTCGCTAAATTTAAAATCTCCGACAAACCTGGAAATTCAGCTTGTGGAGCGGGTTGGCCGCGTGGCAATTGCTGGCAAAACAGGTACTAGTTTTTGGATTGTCGATTCCGACGGCTTGGTTATAAAAACAGACAATACCACGGCCTTACCGGTTTTGTATACCAAGGATTACAAGACTCAGGTGGGGTATAAAGTTAGCGAAGAATACTTATTTGTCTGCAAACTAATTGCCTTGCTGTCTGATACCTACGGTGTGGGTAGCGGGAGGGTGAGTGGCGACGGGCTACATGTTACACTAAATGATAAGACTGAAGTCATTTTTCCGCTTGTCGGAGACGAAGATTTGTTGTTGGGTAGCCTAAGATATTTGCTTTCACGGTTGAAACAAATATCGACAGGCACTACAATAGATTTGCGTTATAAGAATCCAATTATAAGACGCTAATTAGTGTTTATGAAAGACAATAAAATCATTGCCGCGGTTGATATAGGCTCGTCGAAAATAACTACTTTGATTGCCCGAGTCGGAGTGAATGAAAGCTCGGGTGATAAAAGCATCAGTATAGCAGGAGTGTCTTCGAGTGAATCCAGAGGAGTTCGTAAAGGACAAATTGTGGATATTGAAGAAGCTGTAGAAACTGTGGTGGCCTCCGTCGAATCTGCTGAGCGAATGGCAGGCTATAATTTGAGTTCTGCATATATTTCCGTCGGGGGTGCCCACATTGCTAGTATGAATAGCCATGGTGTGGTGGCTATTTCCAGTCCAGACTCTGAAATTAATAATGCCGACATCGATCGTGTAATCGATGCTGCTAAGGCCGTATCGATTCCGACGTCTCGCGAAGTTATTCATGTGATTCCTAGGGAATACACAGTTGACGGCGAAGGGGGTGTGAAGGACCCTGTGGGAATGACGGGAGTTCGGCTTGAGGTAGAAACCCATCTTGTTAGTGCTTCTTCGCCTGCTATTAGAAATTTAGTCAAGACGGTGAACGAAGTCGGTGTGGAAGTGGAGGAGTTGGTGTTTTCAGGTCTTGCTGCCTCTGAAGCAGTTTTGACTAATACCGAAAAAGAGCTTGGCTGCGTGCTGGTAGATATTGGCGGCGGGACCACCTCGGTAGCAGTTTTTATCGAAGGGGCACTGTCGTACTCTACAGAGATTCCGATTGGGGCGAAAAATGTAACCAACGATTTGGCGATTGGACTGCGGGTTTCTCTGGAAACTGCTGAAAAAATTAAACTGGCCCTTTCCCAAAAATTAAAGTCTTTAAAATCCAAAGAAGAAGAAGATTACATTGACATAGCCACGTTCGGTGCAGATGAGTCCAAAAAAGTGTCAAAAAAAACCCTAATCGAAGGGATAATAAGACCAAGATTGAATGAAATTTTTACTATGGTTAAATTAGACCTTGCAAAGGCGGAAATGGTTACTAAAATTCCCTCCGGTGTGGTAATCACCGGCGGGGGTGCCTTGACTATAGGGGTAGTCGACAGCGCTAAAAGGATGATGTCTTTGCCGGCACGGATTGGCGAGCCGAAAGGAGTAGGTGGCCTTATCGACGATATAATGAACCCAGCGTATTCGACTTCGATAGGGTTGGTTTTGTGGGGATCAAAAAATATTGAGTCGGGTGGAATAAGTTCTCTCACCAAAAAGCTAAGATTTCCAACAAAAGGGGTGTTTAAGAAATTCATCGAAACTGTTCGCAACCTTCTGCCTTGAATACAAGAATTTAAACGCTTGTAATTGATTTGTTTCCACGATACAATCACGCCAAAAGGAAGACGTAGATGGCTTTAGTAAAACCGGATTCTGCAAGGATAGCCAAAATCAGAGTGATAGGTGTGGGTGGCGGCGGCGGAAACGCAATCTCTTCAATGATCGAGACAAGCCAGATCTCTGGAGTAGAATTTATCGCGGTAAATACGGATGCACAGGTACTCCTTGCAAATAAAGCTTCAACTAAGATTCAAATTGGCGAAAAAATTACAAAAGGCTTAGGTGTCGGTGGCAATCCTGATATCGGATCCCAAGCCGCTGAAGAATCGGTTGAAAAAATAAAGGAATTACTGATTGATTCTGATATGGTGTTTATCACTGCCGGAATGGGCGGAGGTACCGGGACCGGCGCTTCGCCTACTATAGCAAAATTAGCCAAGGAATCGGGTGCGTTGACCGTAGCGATTGTCACAAAGCCGTTTAGTTTTGAAGGAACGCGCAGAATGGTATTGGCGGAGGAGGGGATAGAGAAGCTTAAAGAATATGTAGACACCTTGATTGTCATTCCTAACCAGCGATTGATGGATGTGATTGACCGCAAAATGACTCTTATTGAGGCTTTTAAAGTTGTTGACTCCGTCCTTGGCCAGGCAGTTTCGGGGATAGCCGACATAATTACGACCCCGGGGTTAATTAACGTAGACTTTGCAGACGTAAAGTCTGTTATGAAAGATTCAGGGACGGCACTTTTAGGTATCGGTCACGGCGTAGGCGAAAATAGAGCACAAATGGCCGCGCGTGCAGCAGTCTCGTCGCCATTACTGGACTTGTCGATTGAGGGGGCTAAAGGAGTGCTGTTTAATATTGCCGGTGGGCCGGACTTGACAATGTTTGAGGTTGACGAGGCGGCAAAAGTAATATCAAGTTCGGCTGATCCGGACGCAAATATTATTTTTGGCGCTGTTATTCGCGATGACATGTCGGATCAGATAAGAATTACTGTAATTGGTACGGGTTTTTCAGAAACTCAGGCAAGGATCGCTGAGATAACTAAGCCGGCCGTGGGTTTTAAGGTGCAAGGCGTAGTAAGCGAGGGCCCGGATGAAAAAAAAGACAAAGAGGAAGAGGACACGCAAGACGAGGAGAAAATTCAAGTATCGGACAAAGACGGGGACGGCGGGGAAAAAGACGAGTTCGGCAAAGATCTTGACATACCGGCATTTCTACGCAGGGTCCACTAGTTTTAGTTTACTTCGGGAGCAAGGCTCGGTGAGGGTGTAATTGTTGGGTTTGGCGTGGCTGTAGCTGGAGATGCACCTTGAGTTTCCGTAGTCAGGCTGACATTTACCAAATGGTTGCCAGGTGTCTGAACCGAAGTAGGTTTGATACTTGCGGCCTCGTTGATTTCAATCATTGACGGTGTTTCTTGTGGTAGGTTGTTAAGGTCGCTATTACCATTGATTTTTAGCGGTGCTTGATTTATCGCAATAATAAAGAGAGTTACCAAAATGATGTATTTCATCATAGCATGCGGATAATAGCGCGGTCTACCGAAAAATTCAAGACTGGTGTAAAATAGGCTTTGATATGGCTAAAAATACTAAGCCTTTTTTTGACAGCGTTACCCCTAAAGTTGATTTCCCTGCTTTGGAAGAAAAAATACTCAAGTTTTGGAAAGAAAACAAGATATTTGAAAAGTCAGTTGAGAACCGACCGGAAAATAAAACTTGGACTTTTTTAGACGGTCCACCTTTTATAACCGGCCTTCCCCATTATGGTACCCTGCTTTCAAGTATACCTAAGGACTTGTTTCCGAGGTATTGGACAATGAAGGGGTTCAGGGTTCGTCGTGTTTGGGGCTGGGATTGTCATGGTCTACCAGCTGAAAATAAAGTTGAGAATAAATTCGGTATAAAGCGTAAAAGGGATATCGAAGAAAAGTTTGGGGTAAAGAGGTTTATTGATGAGTGTAAACTTTATGTCAAAAACGTATCAAGCGAATGGGAGTGGTATGTTGACCACATAGCTCGCTGGGTTGATTTTCAAAACTCTTATAAAACAATGGACCTAGATTATATGGAGTCTGTCATGTGGGTATTCAGTAAAATTTATAAAAAGGGCTATATCTATAAGGGCTTGCGAGTTTCACTTTATTGCCCACATTGCAGTACACCGATTTCCAACTTCGAAGTTGCTATGGATGCCGATAATTATAAAGAAATAACCGAACCTGCAGATACTTATAAATATAAGTTGGCGGGTGAAAAAGCTACCTATCTGCTTGCTTGGTCGACTACTCCTTGGAATAAGCTTGCCACTCCGGCTCTCGCCGTCAATCCCAAACTAACCTACGTAAAGGTCAGGCAGGGCAAGGAATTTTATATTCTTGCAAAGTCGACGCTTTCGGCATTACGCAAAGAGCCATATAAGATTGTGTCCACTTTTAAAGGACGTGAGATTACAGGGAAGCGTTTTGAGCCGCATTATAATTTTTACAAAATTGCCAAGGGTAAGAGAGCTTTTATTGTGATTCCCGGAGACTTTGTAACTGCAGAGGAGGGAACCGGAATTGTCACAATCGCCGCTTACGGGGAAGACGACTTAGTTGCCATGAAGGCTAATAATATTCAAATTGTGCTCCACGTTGACGAGGAAGGGAAACTGGCAAAGGATGTTCCCCTGTGGGGAGGGATATTTTACCTGGATGTAAACGAAAAAGTGAATGCCGATTTAAAACAAAGAGGGTTGCTCTATAACGAGGAGCCTTATACACACACCGTTCCGACGTGTTGGAGGTGTCATACAAGGCTTTTGTATGCCCCTCAAGATGCATGGTATATGGATATTGCTAAACTTAAGCCTCAAATGAAGAAGGGGAACAGTTATGTAAATTGGTACCCGAAACATTTTAAAACTGGCAGATTTCTTAAAAGTCTGGAAGCCGCCCCCGACTGGTGTGTTTCAAGAAGCCGGTACTGGGGTTCGCCGGTGCCAGTTTGGGAGTGCGTGTGTGGGGAACGGTTTGTGCCGGCAAGCATTAGTGAACTTGAGAAAAGTAGCGGACAGTTGCTAAAGGGTCTGCACAAGCCGGAGATAGATGCTGTAACAGTCAGATGCCTTAAATGTGGTGAGCAAGCACGCCGTGTAGCTGAAGTTTTGGATAGTTGGATTGAGGCAGGATCAGCTTCACTGGCCGAAAGGCACTTCCCGTTTGACAAATCCCTGACATTGGAAGATTTTTTCCCGCCGGATTTTATTGTCGAGTACACCGGCCAGATCAGAGCCTGGTTCTATGTATTGCATGTAATTGCAACAGCCCTTTCGCTTTGCAAGAGAGAAGAAGCTAATATTTTAGCCAAAAATGTGTCCGTAACCGGTGTAATTTTGGGGACTGACGGGCGCAAGATGAGTAAAAATTACGGTAACTATCCGGATCCAAAGCAGTTGATTGAAAAGTATGGCGGCGATGCTTTGAGATTGTACTTATTGGGAAGCCCGGTTATGAACGGAGAAGATATAAGAATTTCGGAAAGTGACTATAGAAATCAAATAAAAGTGTTTTTACTGCCGCTGTGGAATGTCTACAATTTTTTCGTCACCTATGCCAATCTGAAAGGCTGGAAACCGTCGAAGAAAAAGTTTACCCCTACTCAGATAATGGATAAATGGATTTTGTCCAAAACACAAAAGGTTATTAGTGAACTTAAAAATGAAGGTTATGAGAAATTTAATACCCCAAAAATTGTGGATCTTGCTAAGAACTTTATGGTTAACGACCTTTCGACTTGGTATGTGAGAAGAACTAGGGGTAGAGCCCGAGCCGGAGAGGACGCAGTATTTGAAACTCTTTGGACAGTCTTGGTGGACTATTCCAAGGCTTTAGCACCTTTGGTGCCTTTTGTCACGGAGGATATCTATAAAAATCTTACAAAGGAAGAATCGGTCCACTTGAGCAGTTGGCCGGCAATCGACTCAAAGCTAATTAACAAAAAACTGGAAGAAGAGATGGACAGCAAAGTGCTTAAGGTTGTGGAGTTCGCGCATGCAGAGCGAAAGGATAAACACATACCTGTTCGCCAGGCTTTGGCAAAGTTTTTCACAAAAGTAAAAAAACCGACAATAGCCGGTCTGGATACAATTGTAAACGAAGAGATTAATGTTCTGGAAACAGTTTGGGGAAGCAAAAAGGATGAATTGGAAACCAAACTCACTCCACAGTTAATTGCCATGGGCAGCTCAAGAAATATTATCAGGCAAATTCAAGCGGAACGGAAGAAAATGAAGACCCGGCTTGATGAGCAGGTCAACGTGTCGCTTCCCGATTGGCCCCGAGATTATGAAGACGAAATCAAGGCAAAAGCTCTGGTAAAGAATTTACGACAAGGCGAATTTAGAGTAGCAAAGATTACATGAAGCGGAGAGGCGATGTTTTTTTAAGCACAGCCATTTTATTTGCAATAGTATTTAAATTTATAGTTCTGCGCTCGTTGGTTCCTTCTGTTTTTCCAACTTATTATTTTTATTTTGTAATCGGTATTGGTGTATTTATTATTGCACGAAAAATTGATTTTTCAGTTATCTCACTTTTTTATAAACCGATCTATGTTGTTAGCATTTTACTCCTAATTGCGACAATTATCATAGGCCAGGTGACCAGAGGCGCCGTTCGGTGGATTCCCATCGGCTGGATTACTATTCAACCGAGTGAAATTGTCAGGCCTCTTCTTGCGATCGTACTTGCCCATTATTTATTTATGAAGGAGTTGACGTTAGTAAGAGTAGTTAAAAGTTTTTTGCTTATTGGTGTTCCCTTGCTGTTAATTCTTGTCCAACCTTCGCTCGGCGTCACGTTTTTGGCAGGGATTTCTTTTTTGGGGATTTACCTGGCAAGCAAAATAAACAAAAAATATTTTTTGATCTTTGTGATTGCGCTTGGGGTAGCTGCCCCTGTTTTTTGGGGAATTTTGGCAAACTATCAGAAGCAGCGGATTACATCTTTTGTGTTCGCGGAAAGTGATCCATACGGTACGGGTTATAACAGTATTCAGTCATCGATTTCGGTGGGATCAGGAAAATTCACAGGCCGTGGGCTGGGTGAAGGAGTGCAGACTCAGCTGGAATTTCTGCCGGAAAAACACACAGATTTCATTTTTGCGTCAATTGCTGAAGAGCTGGGATTTATTGGTGGGGTTTTCGTAATCGGGATTCTGACATGTATTTTTTGGCGGTTGATAAAGGCTGTAGAAAATGCTGAGTCGCCGGAAGCGAGAGCTTTTATAACGGGTATATTTTTGTCCCTCTTTATTCAGATGTTTGTTCATGTGGGTATGAATATGTCAATATTGCCAATTACAGGTGTACCGTTACCGCTTATTTCTGCCGGCGGAACGTCTTTTGTTTCGACAATGCTTTCTTTGGGGCTGGTTGTGGGTGCTCAAAAAAAGACCTAGATAGTCTGATATATAATACGACATGTCATTTCAGCAGGAAGCATCGCCGTTTAGACGAACTCCGCTTTATTTTCATTCCCAAGATTATATGGAAGTAAAGGAAATGGTTGGCCAAGAAAGGTGGAACTTTCTTACAGCAGATTTATTGAAAGTATACTTTCTTGATCCTTCACTTGAAACAATGCGGCTTATTTTTGGCAATATGTTGTGGGAGCTTTATAACAAACCTCAAGAAGCTCGGGATGCTGGCTATGATGAATTGGATATTTTGATTTCTATTATGGTTATTCAACAGCTAGCTACCGATTCTGGGATAATATTAGGTCAAGAAGTAGAAAGGATACGTGACCAAGGTGAGCCGCTTCCTTTCATTGATACGGCAAGTAAGTATTCGACCTGGCATGGTCTTATTTTGCAGGCCAAAGAATGGTCGGCTAAAGGAGAAGTAGCTGGTCTTGGTCATGGGGCAATGGATCCCCCGCATGTAGGACATGGAAGGCTGGCAGCGAGAATTTGGCCGTATTGCGACCACCTGGTTATAGGTTTTGACCCAAACTGGTATGTTAAAGAGCGAAAAGGAGAAGATAGACCTAGATTTCCTCAGCTTGCATGGCGGATGTGGGAAATGGCATCGCTTCCAACTGTCGACAAAGTTGTTGTTCTTCCCTTGAGGCGTGGCCAAGATGAAGAAGAGGAATTTGCAGAAATCTATGGTGACCTTGGAGTAAAAGTCTTAGGGACTTCTAAAGACAATAAATATTACCCGAAATATGTCGAGCGCATGAAGCAAATGGGAGGTCTGGTAGTTACGGAGGGCCCGCTTCGATGGTCATCTTCGAAATTAGTCGGAGATTTATCTGATGAGGAGATTGCTAGCCGCGCACTACTTGACGCGGACTCTATCAGAAAGCATGCCGAATCTGTTCATCAAAAGGCTGTTTCTTTGGGTTATTTAAAAGATTATATCGAAGATGCTTAAAATATACGGTTTTTATTTTCTTGATTTGGATATATAATAGCAAACATGAAATATGCGGTTGTGGAAATAAAGGGTACGCAGTACAAAGTCGAGGAGGGCAAGGAATACCTGGTTGCGCTGCACGGAGAAAAAGAAAAAGTTGATAACAGAATACTTTTATACAGAAGTGATAAAAAACTTGAGGTTGGCATGCCTGAAGTAAAAGGCGTGAGTGTCAAACTCACTAATTTGGGCCCGATAAGCGGTGAAAAGCTCTATATAGCAAAATATCGTGCTAAGTCACGCTATAGAAAGCGAGTCGGTTTCCGTCCCAAATATACCAAAATTTTGGTTGAAAAACTAGCTTAATATATCGGATTATAACTTTCCGGTCACTTGACATCCGTGAAAAAAGTTAATATAGTCAGGTAGTTATGTCCAAAAAGAAGCAAGGCGGCAAGACAACTCAGCACGTGCGCCCCGAGGGCAAGAGGCTTGGAGTAAAAGTTTCCGAGGGGCAAAAGGTTTCTTCAGGGTTTACTTTGGTGCGCCAGAGAGGAACAAGATTTCACGCCGGTCAAAACGTAAAAGTAGGTCGTGACCACACTTTGTATTCCATGGTTTCCGGTGCAGTCAATTTTAGTCAAAAACTGGGCAAGAGGGTACTTTCGGTAGTCGCCAAATAATATGGTGGAAGAAATAATTCAGATATCCGTAGAAGAGCTTCAAGCTAATCCGCTCCAGCCGCGTGGCTCAATCACACCTGAGAGCTTGGTTGACTTAGTTGATTCGATTAAAGAGCACGGTGTACTTGAGCCTCTGGTCATTGCCAAAACCCCTGCAGGTTTTCAAATTATTGCTGGTGAACGCCGTTGGCGAGCTTCTAAACTTGCGGGCCTGACCCATATCCCTGCTGTCGTCCGCGAGACAACACCTAAGGGTATGCTTGAAATGGCGTTGGTCGAAAACGTCCAAAGAATAGACCTGAACGCGCTTGATCGGGCAGGCGGGTTTGAGCGGCTTATGAGCGAATTTAATTTGACCAGTACAGAAATAGCCGTGAGAATTGGCAAGTCCGTTGCTTACGTTTCAAACTCTCTTAGACTTCTTAACCTTCCCGATGCACTCAAGGACGGCTTGCTTTCAGGACTTGTTTCAGAAGGCCACGCAAGAGCCCTAAGTGCTATCGATGATACAAACCTTATGGTCGAAGCATACAAAATAATCTTGCGTGAATCAGGCTCAGTCAGGCGGGCAGAGGACTTAGCTCGCAGAATGAAAACAAAATCGGGTCAAAGACCTAAGCCCGGTACCCGTAAAGATCAGGCGAGAGTGGTTTCAAGCGAAATAGACCAAATAGAAAAAGACTTGGAGAGAGCCTTTTCTGCCAGTGCCTCGGTGGGGATTAAAACAAATGTCAAGGTTACCCGCTCCCGAAGAGAAACTAAGGTAGCTTTTGTCTTTAAAGGTTCACTGGAGGAAACGGAAGCAAATCTTCAGAAAATATATAAAGCGCTTACGGGCTGAGTTTTTTGCCCGTATAGGCCTTCATAGTTAATCATGCCCGCTTTATTGATAGGCCAATATATTAACCAGGCACGGCCGGTGATTTTGCCCCGTTCTATAAATCCCCAGGCCCGTGAGTCCGAGGAGTACGGTCTGTTGTCTCCAAGTACAAAATAAGATCCTTCGGGTACTTCTACTGTAACGCTTTCTGTCAGAAACCTCCCGGGGCCTGTATAGACTGTTTCCTCCAAATACGCTTCATTTAGCATTTGCCCGTTGAGGTAAACCTTACCCTCTTTAACAAAAATTTTATCATTCGGAAGACCGATTATTCGTTTTATAAATTCTTCCCTGTCGTTTGGCGGGGCTTTGAAAACGACAACATCGCCGCGTTTGGGTTCGCCGAATCTGTAAGTTACCTTGTCGGTAAGTAAAAACTCGCCGTCCGCAAAGTTTGGAAACATCGAACTACCCTTTATTTTATGGGGTTGCAAAAGGAGGAGGTAGACAAAAAGGAAAATTGCAACAGCAAATACTACAACTTGCAGAATGTCTAAAAAAAACGCCCCAAACCTTCCCAGCATATGTTGATTATATAAATCTTGTAGAGGTTGTAACAAGGTGCTTTTTTAAGGTAAAATCAGTAGGCTTGGCCGGTTGGCTCAGTTGGTTAGAGCGCTGCATTCACATTGCAGAGGTCGGGGGTTCGAATCCCTCACCGGCCACAATGGCTATTGTCTTTGTGTTGGCTTGGACTTTGTCTGTTTTGTTTTCTGTTTATACGGTTTTTTCGACCAGTACCTCTTTTAGTGTATTAATCGCAGATCGGGACCTGCTTATCAATTTTTTTCAGCGTATGGCTGGGCTTCTTGCTTTTAATTTTCTTTTTTTTCAGGTTTTAATTGGGTCCCGGATGAAGTACATGCGCAGCAATGTGGGTGAGTGGGTATTCAAATTCCATCACTTGGAGGGTACTCTTGCCTTTATTTTAGTTATAGCTCATCCAACCTTGTTTGTGATATTTAATTATAGCCTTAGTCACAAACTTGATCCCTTTTACGTATTCACGGACTTTTGTGCTCTTTGCAGCAAACCCGTCGACTATTTTTACACTTTAGGTCGGATTTCTTTTTGGTTAATTGTATTTGCCGTCTTTGCCGCAAAATTCAGGTCAAACAGCTTAATCCGTAAGCACTGGAGAAAGGTTCATAGTCTAAATTATATTGCATTTTTTCTTGTGGCTATCCATGCTTATTTTGTGGGCCGCGACGTTCAAGTGAAGCCGTTTATTTACCTTTTTTATTTTTATGTTTCGGTTGCCGCAATTTTAGTTATTACTAAAATTTATTTTTTCTTTAGGGAGAAAAAATTAAGTTGAGTGTCTTCTCGCGTTCGTTTCCGGCTCTGTCGGCGGATTTTATGGCAAATGTATTGTTGCCTTCGCCAAGGCTAGTATAATAGGTGAAGATTCCCGTATTTTCGACTACCACTATCCGGTCGTTTATTGTAACCCGCGCGCCGTTCTCTGTCTGGCCTTTGATTATGACTTGCCTTTGTCTGTTTCCATAGAAGTTGGTGCCCTCTTGCGGTTCGCTGATTTCAAGTTCTGGTGCTTCTTTATCCAATGTAACAATTGAAGTGTTGCTTTGCTCGCTTACGTTTCCTCTATTGTCCGTTGAAACGGCATATACGATGTTCTCACCTTCGCTAAGGGAGAAATTGGTAGAAAAGTTTCCGCTTGAGCTGGCCAACAGCTCTTTAGTTGTGCCGTTGAAGTAGATTTTGACAGTAGCACCCGGTTCTGTGACGCCGGAAACCTCAACTTCTTCTTGGTTTAGGTATTCGGGCAGATCGGTTATTTTTGGCGGAGGCGGCGGGGTTGTATCGTCGCTGACTACGGCTGAGCCGCTTTTGTTGATGCCAATTAGTATTTGGGCAAATCTGGCGACTATTGGTAATCCGAATACTGCAAAAAAAATAACCAGAAAGACGGAAGCTGCAATTAAAATAAGCGCATGTTTGCTACTTCGTTTGTCTTCAATGTTTTGCAGTCGTGAGTAATTTCTTCTCATCTTTGAGCCCTCTGTCAGAATCGAACTGACGTTTGCGGTTTACGATACCGCTGCTTTACCACTAAGCTAAGAGGGCACCAATTAGCTTAGATTATACTAGTAACCCGTGAATTTCTCTATTTTGATGTGGTCGGGGTTGATATTACTGCTGGCAAGGAGTATTTCGATCGCGTCGACCATTGGTGGCGGTCCGGCGACCCAAAAGGTTAACTGGTTAATTGCCAATTTCCAATTTGCAAATAGCTTATGAAGCAACTTGTCGTCAATTCTGCCCGTTAGCCCGGGCCAGTAAACTTGGGATTCTTCGGGTTTGGAAATAGTCATTGCGACCTTGATGTTTTCGTTGTTCTTTGCCATTTCGTCTAAGTCACTTCTAAAGGCGATTTCCTCGGGGGTTGAGTTTGAGTAGATAAGATAAATCGGAGTTTTGAAATTCAAGTCTAGGCTATACTTGATCATACTTCTGAAAGGGGTAATCCCGATTCCGCCTGCAATGAAGACTTGTACATCGCGGGTTTCCTCTTCTAAAATAAAGGTTCCGTTTGGGCCTCGGCCTTCAAGTACACCTCCGATTACCTGTTCGTCCAAGGTTTTTTTATAGCCCGACTCCGGCCTTATTCTGGTAGTTATTCGTAGTAGTTGTTCGGTTGGTGACGAAGAGAGGGTAAAATGTCTTGTCTCGCCGCGCTGGTCGGGATAATTTAGTTTTGGAAGAGTGATAAAAAAATACTGGCCGGGAGAGTAGTCGACTTTCGTTTCGCTCTCAAAAAAGAAAGATTTAGTACCCTCGGCCTCGTTTTTCTTTTTGACCAATTTTAGTTTCATGATTGAAATTGTAGATTGAAAACTGTAAATTGTAAATTGGTTATGTGTTACAACTGTGGTTGCGGAGTGCCAGACGATGATATGGGCAAAAAGCCAGTCCATGAAGGCGGAGGATCTTTGGTTGAAAGTGATTTTGAGCACATGGCAAAAGTATGGGGTATGAAAGTTGGAGAGACAAAAAAGGAAGTCTTCAAAACGCTCAAAAAGCAGCTTGAAAAGTAATTTGCTAAATTTTTATTATCAGTCAGGTGTTTACACTGAGCCTTCCGAAGTGTCAAACTTCTGTCAAGATAATCTCGCGCTATAGGATAAAATTGGCTCCAAATGTCTGTTGAATTATTACCATTTCAAACAGAAGCTCGAAGGTCAGGCGGGGAGGTTGCAAAATTTATTCCTTTGAAGCCAGGGCTAAGAAGTGACATTGTTTGGAACCCTGTGTACGCGAACCAAGGGTATAATCTCACTGCAGTACAAATGGTCAGTCCCGAAGAGGGCAATTTTAACACTGGCCTCTATGTAGTTTTCGAAGGTGACGATCTAGAAGCTCCTTTAGCAGAGACTTTGATCTTAGATCCCAAAAACGTTTTTTATGTGGAGATTTTCGCTATTAGGCTAAGACCACTTTCTTTTGTTGATCATTACCCAATGTGGGTAAGATTTCAGGTAGGAACACTTAAGGAGGGAGCGTCTTATAAACCTTTTCGTGCACCTACATATGATGAGTCTATGGGTGAGGCTTTTGATGCTTTGGAACATAGACTTGAAACTGCTTTGTCCGCTAGCCCCGCATTGACTGCTCTTGACTCTGTCAGCCGACAAGCATTTAAACATGTTGGTGCTCCAGAACTTACTAAAGGCGCAAGTATGATTGGCCAGATTGTAAGGGCAATTTCAAAGTCGGTTGGCGCACTTAACGACGACACTGTACAAAGAGATGAAATTACCAATTCTCTGCTTGTAATCGCCAGAAACTTAGCAAAGTTAGGAACAGATATCTATTTTGAGACATTTGAAGGATTAGTAAACGGCGATCCTTTGTTGAATGATTTGATTTTGGCTCAACTTGGGCAAAGAGGCCTTGGACCTTTAAATTGGGCTGGAGGTAAGGGGAAGTTAAAATGAGCACCGTCGATTTCGGTCAATTTAGGGGATTATATACTCCGGAAAATTTTGTGGGCAGAGGTGACGTTGTCGAAAGGGTGATGGGTGATCTTAAGGCTCTGCAAAGAGCATCCCACGTTCCTCAAAGATGCTTGACAACTGTAGGAGAACCGGGAAGTGGTAAGACATGGCTTGTTAGACACATAGGAGAAACTGCACGATGGGAATTTGGTGATGGTTTCAGGGTGGTTAGCTTAAACTTTCGAGATTATGCCGACACCCCTTCTGTTGCCGCACCTCTGATTGATGTTTGCAGACAATTAAAAGACGAGGATGTACATGGAGCGACATTGCCAGACTTTACAAGAGAAATGGTTGGAAGACTGAAAGGAGTGACACGCGAGGGTAGGGAAGCTCCTTGGAAATCGCCGGAACTTAGAAATTCAAGTCAAAAGCTGAGAACTATTCATCCTTTTACTAAGGAAGAATTATCTCAAGTTTTTCCTAATTCCAGGCATGGTACCGACAAAGTAATGAATGTTAGCCTTGGCAATCCTGCAGTTTCAGCCTTACTTGAAGATTCAGATAGTTTTCAAGTAGGCGTTGAAAGATCATTAGATTATTTTCTTCAGAGGTTGAGTGCTAGCCAGAGGTCGATGTTTAAGGGCCACCTCCGAGTGCTCGCTGTACTTCGCTTTTATGCTTTTGAAACTGGAGTATTAGTTAACTAATAAATACCCTTGGCCCCTCTTGGTTTGGATGAAACTGCCGGAGACGCCGTTTGCTTCCAGTTTGTCGCGCAGGCGCTGGATTTGCTTGGCAATTGCTTGAAGCGAAAAAGCATCTTCATTTTCCTTAAACAAAATTTCGGCAACTTCGTCGACAGTGGTTAACGAACTGCCTTTTTTAATCATTAGGGCAAGAAGATCTTTTTCTCTTGCCGTCAAGTCAGAGAAATTTTCTAGCTTAAAGTCTTTTACTTGATAGTTTACGCCTAATTTTCGGTAAAACTCTTTTGATTTTTGTGTCAAGTTCGCTCTTTGTTTATAGCGAATTTGGCTTAATGTCGGCATGTACCCGGAGGCTTTTTCGTATTTTCCCAACACCTTGGCGATTGAAGAAAAAGCAACTAACCAGTCGACTATCGCCTCCGATTCGCTCCAGACACCATCCAATTTGTCGTAAAACTCCTGCCTGGTTAGAAATGTTAGGATGGCTTCGACTATTGCGTGTATTTCTTGGTCATGACGAAGATAAAGGTATGCATCTGCGGGAAACTTAGCGGGTCTATTAAAGGATGTGTTTGTTCCGAAAAGCGTCGGGTAAATCGTAATGCTTTTTATGTCACCCTTTTTATCGGGCAGTATTTTGGCTATTTGGGCCAAGATTTCGCCTTGAGCCATAGCCCAAACTTTTTGAATATTTTTATAATGTGGCTCGGGTAAGACAACTTCCGCAAGTAATTTTTCAACGTCGTCAACTAAATCTTGTGGAGCTTTGACCGGAATATTTCTGATATCAACTCTTCTAACCTTTTCCCAGAAACGCGGGATTTTATAATATGCAAGGTCAGGGAAGGTGACGATTGATTGGTCCTTATAGTCAGGGTCATATGGCAAAACGATAAAATTATTGACTTTATAAAACCCGACAGCAATTTGGTGAGCAGTATGCAGCACCCGAAGGGCCTCGGTTTCAAGTGAATATTCCCATCTATTATCAATTTGCATATAGCTATTATCTTATAGTATTTATAAAAAATCAACAATTTGGGGATGTCTGCACTGAATGGACAAAGACGATCGTTTAAGAGCCTTACTTATGAACAAAGGTCTTTCTCCAAGAAGAAATCCGCGCTTGGTGAAGTAGGTCTGCCTACACGGGGGTTGTGCGCCCCGACTGTGGCAGACTGAACGATAATCAAAAAGAAGGAGTTGCCGAACTTTCCGGGTGGACTTTCAAAATGATACTTGATGAGTACGATAAATTTTCAGAGCCAATACCGAAACCAAAGTTCCCTCCTCTTTCGGAGGTTGGGGGGTGAAGAGGTTCTTCAAAGATTGCCGCAGGAGACGTAGGTTGAAGCTTGAGTGCCGGATTTGTGAACGTTGACCGCCAAAGGAAGCATGTCGACAAGTTCTGCCATTGACGTAACAACGCTCGTCTCGGACTTGCCGCCAACCAAATCATTTAGGGGAAACTTTATTTCGCCGAGTTTTATGCAGCTTCCTGAGTGGATATGAGCAGGTTGGCGAACGCCATTGGGTGCATTTTCAAGTTCGATTAAAACTTTAACTTTTTTACCAAATTCCTGAGTAAGAGTAACTGTTCCATTTTGGTTGGAATTGTTTTGTTCAAGCAGCCTGGCACTGGCCTCTGAAGGAATAGTTACTGTTTGCTGACTTTTGGTAGCCGATTTTTTAATAAATTTGGTGACGGTAAGCAAAAACAGGCTCAAAAAAAGAACACCTAAAAGCAAGATTATATTTTTTTGGTTAATAAGTGACTCTTTGGAATATTCCTTTTTCCTTTTTACCATCAATATAATTTATGATCTTTCTGGAACAATTAGTCAAGTACCGTTGTGAGCGAGATAAACAAGTTTGTCCCTTGCCCATCGCCTTGCTCGGAGCGGGATAGGGGAGTCGAACCCCTTTCCCCACCTTGGGAAGGTGGTATTAAGCCGGTTAACTAATCCCGCTTGGAACCAATCGGGGTTATTATACCAAATATACTTTTTAATTTTATCTTGGTATTACAAACACGTTACCGGCGTGGATAAGATCCGGATTAATCAATTTGTTTTCACGAGCTATTTCCACCCATTTGTAAGGATCGCCATAGACTTTTTGTGCGATTTTCCACAAGCTGTCGCCTCGCTCGACTGTGTAGCTTTCTGCATTTGATACGGCACCGGAATCGTTCAATACAACGACGGGATCAGGTGTACTTGTAGGAACCTTCGTAGGTGCCTCTTGTGGAGTCTCTACCGTTGCCAGCGGGCTTGCCTGGTCTACGGTAGCCTTTTTGGCCTCTACCGCCGGGATTGACAACTCCTGGCCTGTTTCGATGTTACCCGGAAATGGAATTTCGTTGGCTTCTGCTATATCTACCCAGTTGTAGCCGGATTTATAGTAGGTTTCCGCTATTTTCCAAAGATTTTCGCCTTCCCCAACGACGTGAGTTGCGGGCAACCCTTCTATTTGTTCATCGCTTTGCGCAGGCAGCGTGAGTTCTTCCGGTTGATTCATGTTTCTAAAGTAGTTTATGGCAACGACGCCGAAAATTAAAATAACAGCCATTCCAAGAAGCGTACTCAGCTTAGACTCGTTCTCTTTAATAACTTTAAGTAGTGACTTTAAATTCATAGTCTTTTGTATTCACCCCCTTGCATTTTTTTGAGGGCAGAAGTTTGAATACGATTGTACTTTAAGAGTAGTAAATGTCAAGGACAGTTTTGGGTTATTTTTCGGGTATTTTAAAAACGTAATTATTTAGTAACTAAATAATTACGTAAACTCAGTGTTAAATCCAAGGTCTTTGCAACCGTAGCTAGTCGTGAAACAAGCCTTTTAAGTAACCATTTGTAAATAAATATCAAATCCTATAACACAAGAATGGTTGATAAATATACCAATTTTGCACAGATGAATTGTTCCGTCTAATCGGTAATAAATAACTGGAACTACTTAATTAACATGTATTTAGAACGCTTCTTATATTTTTATGATTACGACATAATTACGGAAAAATTGACCGGATACATATTCTGTCAGTCTGGTTAAGAGAGTGCCAGTAAAGCCAACCGGGTTTTTCTCTGTAAATTTAAGTTGGGTTGCTTATTTTAACCAGTACCAAATTTTCACTCGCTGTTACCAAGCAGACTAGAACACTCCCATAGATTAGGCGGGTTTGGTTAATAGTTACACGTATGAAAACGCACTCTAGTGCCACCGCCAGTCGTAAATGCTCTTAAAATTGCTATAGGATGGAACACTTTTGTTACAAGGGTTAAAAATATGTTTGTTCAATTAATTTACTCTGAATTTGGGTTCACTAGGTTCATTGTTTCCCAGAAAAATATAGCCCTTGCCCCATGAGCTTAATATAATCTGAGGTTGTTTAGGGTCTGGCTCAATTTTTTCGCGGAGCCTAAGGACAATAATCCGGACAGCGTTGTTAGTGACTTTCCGAGTGGCCCACAGGCAATTTAGTATTTGCTCTTTTGTAATTACACGAATTACATTTCCACTAGATTCGTTCTTGGCAAATAACGCAAAAAGCTTGTTTTCTTTGGGAGTCAAGTTGATTGCAGCGTTACCCATTACAACTACGCCTTGCGACTCATAATATTTGTAGGGAAATGGGTTGGCAAAGTTTGAAGGAGGTAGTGCTTCAGGCGTCGAGCTGTTTGGGTAATCTACAAAGTCGCCAGACTCTGTCATTGTTTTTAATTCTTGCGCAAACTTAACGGCTTTTCTGGCTTGATCTAGGTCGCCCTGTTCAAGTGCCGTTTTATAATTTGCAAAAATAGAGTCTTCAATTATTCCCACAGATGGGAGTTTAGCCAAATAGTACTTGGGTTTCAAGTCAGTTTGGATTGGTAACGCTTTAATCAAGAATTTTTGTGAAGGTTTTTGAGTTTTTCTGAATATCTGTCAAAGGCTTTTTCCAAAGCTTCTGTTGAATCTACTCCCAATTTATTTGTAACTGCTATGGCTGAAAAAAGGAGGTCTCCTGCTTCTTCCATCAGATCACTGTGATCGGCTAAAGCCTTTTCGCCACTTCCGGCCTTCCGCTCTCCGGTGTGGACAGTAATTGCCTCACCTAATTCTGTAACCTCCTCAACTACCTTTTTCTGATAGTCTTTAAGCGACTTATTAGCCATTTTCAATAATTTTATCAGATATTTCGCCTCTCGTTAAGGTAACCAATACTCTGAAGCTAAAAAGAAATAAGTTTATGCTTCTTTAAAAATATTCTTCCTGAACTTGATTTTAAATATTTTTCAAAGTATCTTTAAGCATTTTATTCAGCCTTCTCCATCCGGATGTAGTTTTAAAATATTTCTCGCATTTAACCGTATCCTTTTTGCTAATAAAGCCTTCAAAATAAATAATCTTATACTGTATAAACCAGTAGTGGCTCGCCATCTTTGAAATATAGTTCGAATTTTTTCGTAAAGAGACCGCAGATCGTGAAGGGAAAGAGGTGCCCTCGCCGCGGGGGCGGGCGCAACCCTGTCGCTTCACGATCTGCGGGCTCTAGTGGATTATCTCCGGAACTTCTTCTGTACGAACCAATTTCATTATGAATATCAAACAGTGTAAAATTATTCTTATATGGAAAATGATATTGTTATTAAAATATGTGTATTCGTAGTTGAAAAAGATAGACTTTTACTTTTGAAAGAATGGTCAAACAAAAAGAATGGATACTACTTAAATATTATTAAAGGAACATATGATAAACACAATGAATCATTATTTGATTGTGCTAGACGGGAGGCTAAAGAAGAAGCAGGAATAGAAATCGAATTAACAGATTTACTTAACTGCACAGTGGGTTTTGGAAAAAGAAATACATTTTACTTTAGTTTTATAGCTAGGATGCTAAGAGGAAAACCTAGTTTAGCATTAGAAGATGAACAGAAAAAAAGAGGTGAAGATATTACTGAAATTAATTTCTATTCAAAAGACGAAATCAAAAAAATGAAGAGGGAGAATTTTATTTCGGAGATTGTTTTTGATTCTGTCCATCAGTGGTTAGAAGATAAAATATATCCTCTTGAAATAATCAAACATAGAAGCTTCAAATAAATATATAAAGGTATTAGCGGGATCGACGGGACTCGAACCCGCAACCTCCTCCGTGACAGGGAGGCGCTCTGGCCAATTGAGCTACGACCCCAAATGCTAATTTTCAAATTTCAATTTGCAATTTACAATTATATACGGACATGCGCAAAATTCCAACTAATACAGAACTTGCCGAAATACTTCGCGACGTTGCCGCGGCTTATAAGATTGCGAGTGAAGATAAAAACAAATTCCGGATTGTTGCTTACGAGCGGGCGGCCGACGCTGTCGAGCACCTCTCTAGTGAGGCCAAAGATCTTTGGGATGAGGGTAAATTAATCGAAGTTTCTGGAATCGGACCGTCTATTGCTTCTCATTTGGGCGAGGTCTTTGCTAAAGGCAGATCCAGCCACTTTGATGAGATTCTGGCGACCTTGCCCCCTGCGGTCTTTGAACTAATGAAAATTCCGGGAGTCGGAGCTAAAACAGCATATAAACTTTCTACCAGCCTTGGTATAAAAGCTTCTAAAACGGCTCTTGCCAAGCTTAAAATCGCAATACAAGAAGGCAAAGTGGCGAAACTCGAAGGCTTTGGAGAATTGAGCGAGGAAAATATTGAAAAATCCATTGGTGAAGTCAAAAAAGGAAAAAAAAGACTCCTTTTGCCATATGCGTCTTCGATTGCTGACCAAATTATTTCTTGGCTCAAAACGTCCAAGGCTGTTTTGGAAGTTTATCCCTTAGGAAGCTTGCGGCGGCGTGCGTCAACAGTGGGGGACATAGACCTTGCAATTTCCACCAAAAGGCCAGGGGTTGCCCTTGATCATTTTGTCGCCTACCCCAAAAAGATTCGCAAAATTGAGGAGGGGCCGGAAAGCGCCTCGATTTTGGTTTCCGGGAATGTCCAAGTGGACGCAATGACTCAGCCGCCAGATAGTTTTGGTGCATTACTTCAACACTTTACCGGCAGCAAGCACCACAATATTGCACTTCGTGAGTACGCGCTTAAAAACAAAATGAGCTTGAACGAGAAGGGGATAAAGGACTTAAAGACCAAAAAATTGAAGAAATATAAAACGGAGGAAGAATTTTATAAAGCTCTCGGTATGGACTTGATTCCACCGGAAATTAGAGAAGATATAGGAGAAATCCAAGCTGCCCAACGGAGCGCTCAGGGTAAACTGCCCGGTTTGCCTATGCTTGTTGACATAAGGGACATTAAAGGGGATTTGCAAATTCACTCTGACTTTAATATTGAAACAAGTCATGATTTGGGCCAGAGTTCGATGAAAGAAATTGTAACCAAAGCCGATGAGCTGGGTTATGAATATATTGCTTTTACAGAGCACAATCCCAGCCAGAGCGGCCATAACGATGCTCAGATTATTGATATACTTAAAGCTAAGGCCGAGGCTATTGATAAACTTAATTACTCACTCGTGAAATACAACATGAAAAATTTTAAGAAAGCCTTTAATAGTCTGGAGATCGATATTCTTCCTGACGGTCGGCTGCCGGTTCCCGAAAAAGGCTTTGATTATCTTGACTTTGCACTAGGTTCCATTCATTCAAGTTTTAAACAGAGTAAGAGCGATATGACTGCAAGAGTGCTAAACGCATTTAAGCACCCCAAGCTCAAGATATTTGCCCACCCGTCAACGCGAATACTTAATAGAAGGGAGGGAGTTGAGTTAGATTGGCCGGCTATTTTTGACTATTTTATAAAAGAGAATAAGATTATTGAGATTAATGCCAACCCGGCGAGACTGGATTTACCTGATATTTTAGTTCGGGATGCCGTGAAGCTTGGTGTGAAAATGTCTTTGGGTACGGATGCCCATTATCTGATCGGTATGGACAACATGCAATTTGGAGTTTTTGTTGCAAGGCGTGGATGGGCGACCAGGGAAGACATTATTAATTCAATGAGTTTGAAAGATATCCAAAACGTGCTATTATGATTTTTGACTTTGATTCAAAGGAGGTGATAACTAAGTGCCATTAGTTTTAATTTTAATTGTTGCGGTTGTTCTGGTAGGTTGGCTTGTTGCAACTTATAACTTTTTTGTTTCAAGCAAAGCCCGTATAAAGGCTTCCGTCCAGGAAATTGGAAATCAACTCAAGCGTCAAGCCGAGCTTATTCCCAATCTTGAAGAATCTGCAAAGGGGTACTTAAAACACGAAAAAGGAATTTTTGAAAAGCTTGCCGAGGTCAGACGTGCGGTGGTAAGCGCGATCAAATCCGGCAACATAAATACAATGGCTGAAGCTAGCGAAAAAATAGGCTCCTTGTTGCCTTCGATTCAAGTCGCTGTTGAAAGCAATCCCGAAATTAAAGGATCCGGTGTTGTAACTCGGCTTATGGACGAATTGAGGGATACTTCCGACAAGGTGATGTATGCAAGGCGCACTTTGATTGATTTGACAGCGGACTTTAACGTTAAAAGGGCTAGTTTCCCGACAAATCTGGTTGCGAATATGTTTGGCTTTGAGGAGCAAAAAGGCCTTGCGACAGCCGGTTCTGGAGAGCACATGGAAGTAAGCGAGTCTGAGACGAAAGTGCCGAAAGTGAAACTTTAATTTCGTCCAGCGCAAAGCCGAAGGATCTATATGATTAACGTATATGAGGCAGCAAGCGCTAACAAGCGCAAGAGTGTTGTCGTTGTTTTTTTCTTCCTGGTTTTTGTTGCCTTGGCCGTTTATTTTATCGGAGGCGCCTTGGGTTATTATTTTGGCTATGAACTCGGAGGATTAAGCTTTTTTGGCTTGGCATTGATTCTTTCAGGCTTGATGTCGTTTACGGGTTATTTTTACAGTGACAGAATAGTCCTTACTATCTCCGGTGCAAAGCCGGCAGACAAGCAAGAATTTCCGCTTTTTTATTCTGTTGCCCAAAACTTGAGCTTGGCGGCCAATGTTTCTATACCACGGCTTTTTATTATTGAAGACACCGCAACCAATGCTTTTGCTACGGGACGGGATCCGGATCACGCCGTAATTTGTGCCACGACCGGTTTACTTTCAAAACTAAATAGGACGGAGCTAGAAGGGGTTATCGGCCATGAACTGACGCATGTTAGGAATTACGATATACGCTTAATGTCTATTGTCGGTGTTCTGGTCGGTTCAATTGCGCTTTTGGCTGATATTTTACTTAGGGCGACTTATATGCGGGGCAGAAGTGACAGGCGAGACGGCGGGGGAATAGGTGTCCTAATCTTTGGCATAGGACTAATTTTTGCTATTCTTTCCCCTCTTATTGCGCAACTGATTCGCCTGGCTATTAGCAGACAAAGGGAATTTTTTGCGGATGCGGGTTCGGTTATGCTAACCCGCCAGCCATCCGGGCTGATCTCGGCTTTAAAAAAGATAAGTGCAGATCACGAGCCGTTAGAAGCGGCTAATAAAGCAACTGCACATCTTTACATAGCCAATCCTTTTAAAGATAAAATTGGCGATGCGAGAAACAAATTTTCTTCACTTTTTAATACTCACCCGCCAATGGCTAAGAGAATAGAGGCCCTACAACAAATGGCGTGAGTGTTGTATGATAAGCCTAGTTTTATGGCTAAACTTACAAAGTCGGATGTGCTTCATGTTGCCAAACTCTCAAAACTTGATCTGACTTCCCCGGAGGTGGAGAAATTTCAAAGCCAGCTATCAGAGGTCTTAAACTACATGGACGAGCTTAACACTCTCGATACTGATCGTGTATTACCCACCAGCCAGTCCACTGGTCTTGAAAATGTTTTCAGAGGTGATGACCACACAAATGACTGTTTAGCGCGCGATATAGCCACGACTAACGCTTCAAGAAGCGACTCTAGTTATTTTGTGACAAAAGGGGTACTCAAAAAGTGAATAAGTTAAACTTGTCGATTGCTGGCACACACAAAGATCTTAAAGAAAAAAAGTACAGCGTAACCGAGCTTGTGAAATATTACCTGGCAAGAATAGCCAAATATGACAAGAATCTCAATTCGTTTCTGACTGTCACAACAGATTATGCATTGAAGGCCGCCAGGAAGCAGGACAATTTGCTCGTAAGCCAAGGTGAAGGAGTATTTGAGGACTTTCCGTTGTTTGGGGTGGTTACCGCTTTTAAGGATTTGTATTTGACCGAAGGCATCAGAACAACTGCTGCGTCGCGCGTCCTTGAAAACTTTATTCCCCAATATTCTTCGACGGTGGTTAAAAAACTTGAAAATGCGGGTTGCATTCTTATCGGTAAAACGAATTGTGATGCTTGGGCACACGGCGCCAGTGGCGAAAATTCGGATTTCGGCCCGATAAAAAACCCTTGGAACAAAGATTTTGTCCCGGGCGGGTCCTCGTCGGGGTCAGCGGTTTCGGTTGCAAGTGATTTTTGTCTGGTTGCTCTGGGGACTGACACAGGCGGTTCAGTTCGCCAGCCGGCAAGTTTCTGCGGGGTTACGGGGCTTAAACCTACTTACGGGTTGGTGAGCAGATTCGGCGTGGTTGCCATGGCAAGTTCCTTGGATTGTATGGGCCATTTGACAAATAACGTAGGCGACTCAAGGCGGGTTTTGGAAGTCACCAAGGGTCAGGATCAATTTGACTCAAACATCCAAAGTGTAAAATTGGCCGGTGAAGTAAGGGATATTAAAAAAATAACAATTGGGCTTCCGAAAGACTATTTCGGTCAAGGTCTGGACAATCAAGTCAGGACAAAAGTACTCGCTGCAGCCCGGTTCTTCGAGAAGCAGGGTGCAAAAATTGTGGACGTAGATTTGCCGCATACAAAATATGCCACTTCCGTTTACTATATTATTCAGCCTGCAGAAGTTGCATCGAATTTGGGCAGGTATGATGGGATCAGGTATGGGCTAAGTCGGGACAGCTTTGGTGATGAAGCGAAAAGACGAATTATGCTGGGAAGCTATGTTTTGTCAAGCGGTTATTATGATAGATATTATTTGAAGGCCGCCCGAGTACGTACTAAATTGATTGAGGATTTTGACAAAGCATTTGCCAAAGTAGATGTATTGCTGGCTCCGGTTTCACCCACACCACCGTTTAAACTTGGCGAAAAAACGGCTGATCCATTGAGTATGTACTTGGCAGATGTTTACACGGTATCGGCTAATTTAGTCGGTGTCCCCGGCTTAGCTTTGCCCGCGGGGTTTAGCGACCAAGGTTTGCCCATCGGTTTTCAGTTAATTAGCCAAAAGTTTCACGAAAATATGCTATTTGATTTGGGGGAAATTTTTCAAAGAAACACCGACTATCACAGTCAGAAACCAAAGCTATGATTGAATTTATAGAAACAATAAAGGCAAGAAACTTTACTTTTTTGTGGATGTCACAAATTATTTCGCAGCTAGTGATTAACACTCTGAGCTTTTTGATATTGACTAGAATTTTTGAAGTAACCGGGTCGACCATTGCTGTTTCTTTTGTATGGGTAGCTTACGCGCTGCCTGCTATAGTTTTTGGGCCGGTGGGTGCGGTAACTGCAGATGTGGCCGACAAACGCAAGGTAATGATAACCAGTATCTTGCTTCAATCGCTGATTGTCTTCCTGTTTTCGCTCTTTTATTCCAAATATCTGTTTTTGTCATACGCCGTGGTTTTTACCTATTCGCTGTTTAATCAGTTTTATATGCCTTCCGAGGCTGCTTCTCTTCCGCATGTGGTCAATAAGGCCCACCTGCCGCAGGCTAATAGCTTATTTTTCATGACGGTCCAATCCGGGCTGGTATCCGGTTTTGTGTCGGCTGGGCTGCTTTATGATGCGGTGGGTTTTGGCCCGACTGTCTTGGTTGCAGGGGTTATTTTGCTTTTTGCTGCTTTGAGCGTCAAAATGTTACCTTCGCTCAAATCCCAGGAAAGGTTGCCAAAGGATTTTGAAAAAGGTGTCTCCAAATTTTTTGGCGGCATGGTCGAGGGTTATAAATTTATTAAAAACAATACATTCATACTTTTCCCCTTCCTTTTGCTTACTGGCTTGCAAGTGGCACTCTCGGTGGTAGTTGTAAGCCTTCCTGTTATAACCTCCGAAATAATCAAGACGAAAGTTAGCTTGTCCGGCCTTGTAGTGGTTGCTCCGGCGGCTGCCGGGGCGCTTGTGGGCACCTTCCTTGTTTCAAAACTTTTAAGCAAAGCAGTACGCAAACGAAAGATTATAGAAGTTGCGATATTTGTTTTTTCTGGTTGTTTTTTGGCCTTAAGTGCAATTGTTCCCAGCGTTGACTTTTGGTTGGGCAGATCTTTGTCGCTAATCTGTTTCTTTGCGGCAGGCGCTGCTTATGTTGCGAGTCTGATTCCCTCGCTGACATATCTTCAGGAGGTAACTCCCGCGGACTTGATGGGTAGGGTTTTTGGTAATATCTGGTTTGTTACCACAGTGATGACAGTAGTTCCTGTACTGTTTTCCGCAACTATTACAGAAATATTCGGAATAGAGTTGATGCTCTTTGCTTTGGGATTATTAGGCCTACTTGTCGGGCTTGCGGCAAAGTTTGAGTTACACGGCATATTTTCATACAGAAAAAACTTTATCAAATGGTTAAAAGGGTAAATATGAAAACAAAGTTAAGGCCTGTAATAGGTCTTGAAGTCCATATCGAACAGAATACCAAAACTAAAATGTTTTGTGGTTGTCCGGCGATCCATTATGCTGTTCCCGCAAATACCCACACATGTCCGGTTTGTTTGGGACTTCCGGGAGCTTTACCCAAGGCCAATAAATTAGCCGTTGAAAACATTTTAAAACTCGGCTTGGCCTTAGGTTGTAAAATAAATTTATATTCCAAATTTGACAGGAAGCATTATTTTTATCCTGACCTTCCCAAAGGCTACCAAATAACACAATATGAAGCCCCCTTTTGTTCAGCAGGCAGATGGGAAGCCCCGGACAGTCCATCGGTTAACATTACCCGGATACATTTGGAGGAGGATACCGGGAAACTGATTCACAAAACAGTCGGAGGACAAAAATTAAGTTTGGTTGACTTTAATAGAAGCGGCGTTCCTTTAATTGAGTTGGTTACGGGGCCAGATTTTGAGACCAGTGAGCAAGTAACGGCATTTTTGAAAGAAATCCGCAAAATAGTCCGGCATTTGGGAATTTCAACGGCCGATATGGATAAAGGGTCGATGCGATTGGAAGCTAATGTGTCTGTTTCTACAACTAAAAAATTGCCGGATTATAAAGTGGAGTTAAAAAATATCAACTCGTTTAAATTTCTGGCAAAAGCGGTCGATTCGGAAATAGCCAGGCAGACAAAACTTATTCATGAGGGGAAGAGAATAGCCCAGGAAACCAGGGGCTTTGATGAGGCGGCCGGCGGCACTTTAAGCCAACGAACAAAAGAAGAAGCAAAAGACTACCGGTATTTTCCGGAGCCGGATTTGCCCCCGATCCGCTTGAGTCAAGAATACGTAACTGGTCTTAAAACAAACTTACCCAAGTCGCCTTCGGAGACTATTCATGAATTGGCAAGTTGGGGTGTGTCCTGGCAAGCGGCTACCATTATTGTAAAGGATAGGGCTAGGTTGAATTATTTGTATGATGTTAGAAGCATAGACAATTCGGTAGACTTAAAAAGTATTGCAAACCTTATCGTAAACAAAAATGTCGATAAAAAATACAAAGACCCGAATGACCTTTTGGCAAGTATTGTTAAAAGTGCAGGGAATTTAAGCCTTGAGGCAAAACAAATGACCAAATTTATAAATGAAGTACTTATCGAAAACCCTAAGGCTGCAGAGGACTTTAGATTGGGCAAGACGAACGTCGTCGGTTTTTTGCTTGGCAAATTTATGCAAAAATCCGCCGGGCGTGGTGACCCAAAAGAGGTGTCAAAGCGTTTTTTTGATAGACTTAAATAACCAATGGCCCATTTTGTTCACCTGCATCTTCATACCGAGTACAGCTTGCTTGATGGCCTTTCAAAAATAAAGGCATTAGCCACGCATATCAAAGAAAATCAGATGCACTCCTGCGCTATTACCGACCATGGAGCGATGTATGGTGCTATTGAGTTTTACAAGAAGATGACTGAAACCGGGCTAAAACCAATTATCGGTGTCGAGGCATATACGACTAACGTTAAACACACTGACCGGCCGGAAAGAAGTAAGGTGAAAAATTACCATTTGCTTCTTTTGGCAAAAAACTTGGAAGGCTACAAGAATTTAATGAAACTTACTTCGATTGCTCATTTGGAAGGTTATTATTACAGGCCCAGATTTGACCGGGAAACTCTGATTAAGTACTCCAAAGGTTTACTATGCACTTCCACATGTGGCCAGGGGGAGCTTGCTCAGGCTTTAGTTAATGAGTCATACCAGAAAGCAAAGTTGGTTGCCAACTGGTTTCTGGAGCTGTTCGGTGAAGATTACTATTTGGAAATTCAAAGGCATAATTATGCATCGTTTATTTCAAGCATTGACAATAACGAGATCAAAAACTCATTGCTTACTCTTGCCAAAAACGAAAAAACAGTTAATGATGGTCTTCTTAAGTTGAGCCGAGAACTCGGCATTCCGGTTGTTGCCACCAATGATGCACACTACATCAAAAAGGCAGATGCCCCGGCGCAAGACGCGCTTGTGTGTGTTGCCACGGGCAAAAATGTAACCGATTTAAAAAGATTGCGATTTATTGACGCACCGAGTTTTTGGGTCACCTCACCCGGGGAAATGACGGAACTTTTCTTTGACTTACCGGAGGCGCTTGAAAACACTGTGATGGTTGCCGACAAGTGCAATTTGGAATTTACCCTAGGCCAATGGTATTTTCCTAAGGTAGCCCTTGAAGGGAGCAAGTCGGCGGAAGAAGTATTGAGGGCAAAAACTCAACAAGCTATGAAGGTGAAATATGCTAGGGCTGACACTGTTTTGCAAAGTCGACTGGATTTGGAGCTAAAAGTAATATGTGACAAAGGCTATGCCCCTTATTTCCTTATCTACGAAGATATGGCCTCTTGGGCTAAGTTAAAGACAATTCCGATTAACACCCGGGGTAGCGTAGCAGGGTCATTGGTTGCATATTGCTTAGGCATCACCAGCGTTGACCCAATCAGGTATAACTTACCTTTCGAAAGGTTTTTAAATCCATATCGTCCCTCAGCGCCGGATATTGATTTGGATATCGCCGATGACCGCAGAGAGGAAATGATTGACTATCTTAAACATAAGTACGGTAGCGACAAAGTCGGCCAGATTTGCACTTTTGGGCGTATGCTCGCCCGGGCCTCGGTCAGAGACATTGCTAGAGTTTTGGGTTTTCCATACTCGACGGGTGACAAAATTGCCAAACTAATTCCGATGGGGTCCCAGGGTTTTCCAATGACTATCGAAAGGGCGTTAAAAGAAAGTCCGGAACTTGATAACCTTTACCGTAGGGAAGATGATGCCAAAATTATAATTGATTTGTCACGCCAGATTGAAGGCAATGCCAGGCACATTTCCGTGCACGCGGCGGGGGTTGTAATCGCACCCAAAGCGCTGACCGAGTTCACTCCCGTCCAGTATGAACCAAAAGGTGAAAAGGTGATAACCCAGTACGAAATGCACGCTTGTGAGGACATAGGCCTTGTGAAGCTTGACATTTTGGGAATTCGTAATCTGTCAATTCTTCGGGGTGCAGTTGAACTTGTAAGGGAAAATAAAAATATTGAAGTGGATTTGAGTACCATTCCCCTCGACGACAAAAAAACTTATGACATGCTTTCCCGGGGTGAAACAATGGGTACTTTCCAATTGGGTGGGAATGGTATGACAAGGTATCTGGTCGAGCTCAAACCTGAAAGAATCGAGGACATCATGGCGATGATTGCGCTTTTTAGGCCTGGGCCGATAGCCAACATTCCCAACTACATTGCCCGTAAAAAGGGCGAGCAGAAAATAACCTATTACCATCCCAAAATGAAAAAGTTCTTGGAGAAGTCGTTTGGCATTTTGGTTTACCAGGAAGACCTGTTGTTTACCGCACTTGAGATAGCCGGCTATACTTGGGAAACTGTTGACAAATTCAGAAAAGCGGTCGGAAAAAAGATACCTGAGGAAATGAATAGACAGCACGATATTTTCGTCAAAGGCTGCATCAAACATTCGGGAATGTCGGCGTCTGAAGCTGAAGGGTTGTGGAAATTGTTTGAGCCTTTCCAAGGATACGGCTTTAATAAAGCCCACGCGGCAAGCTACGGCATGGTCGCCTTCCAAACTTCATACATGAAGGCAAATTTTCCCATTGAATTCATGACAGCCCTTCTAACAGCCGAAAGCAAGGATACGGATAAAATTTCGGCCGCAATCAACGAGTGCAGAAGGATAGGCATAAAAGTCTTGGCGCCTGATATTAATAAGTCGGGCGTGGGTTTTAAGGTGGAAAGACTAAAAGATGGGAGCGATGCTATCAGATTTG
Source organism: Candidatus Woesebacteria bacterium RIFCSPHIGHO2_02_FULL_42_20 (assembly GCA_001792535.1). Taxonomy (GTDB): domain Bacteria; phylum Patescibacteriota; class Microgenomatia; order UBA8517; family UBA8517; genus 2-01-FULL-39-21. Next base: position 78,998 of record MGGS01000001.1, read on the forward strand.
GCCTTGACGCAATCAAAAATGTCGGGAAAGCCGCGATCGAAGCAATTTTGGAAGAGAGGACAAACGGTGATTTTTCCACTTTTGTGGATTTTATTAGCCGTGTCGACGCAAGGCGGGTTAACAAAAAGGTCCTGGAGAGTCTGATTAAGGTGGGAGCGCTGAGTGAATTTGGCAAACGGGCTGCACTTCTGCCCTCAATCGACGTCATTCGTGATAAGTTTAAGTGGAGAAACAATTTAGACCAGCAAGGTCTTTTTGGCGACGACTTGGACAAAATTTCCGGGCCCAGAAACTTTCAACTACCAGAAATTGCCGAATTTGGCGAGGAAGAGCTGCAGACGTTTGAAAAACAGTTATTGGGCCTTTCGCTTTCCAGTAAACCCATTTTCGAACTTATAGGCAAGCTGGCTACATTTGTGACACATAGGATTGCCGAAATTGATAACACTCTTGACGTTTCAAACCTGAAAATCGCCGGGGTAGTAACGGACATGAAAATAGTTGTTACCAAAAAAACAGGTGCTCAGATGGCCTTTGCTAAAGTTGAGGACGGGACGGGAGTAATGGAAGTTGTCATATTCCCTAAAGTTTACGCTTCATATAGAGAAATGCTTGGCTCGAAAAGACCGTTACTATTTTCAGGTAAACTTGACTTTAGGGAAGAGTCACCAGTAATGCTTGTTGATTCACTAAATTCTGAAGGCGACGCCCAAGCCGAAACTTTTTATATCAGAATTCCAAGAAAGACTTCGCCAGACAAGTTTGCCGAGTTGAAAAACATATTAGTAAAACACCCCGGGGGTGCTAAAGTGATACTTAAGTTTGAAGAAAAGAACACAGAGTACCCTCTGGCTATTAAGATTGACTGGAGTAGTGACCTCTCAAGAATGATTTCCGACTTGCTTGAAGGTAAGGAAATAAGCTAAAATACCGCTTGATGGCAATTATTACAACACATAAAGAAGTACAGTTTGGTGTTGGGGACGCTGTCGTTGTCCATTTAGCAATTCAGGAAGGAGGCCAGTCTGCGCAAGCAGGCAAAACCCGCACCCAAGTTTTTGAAGGGACAGTAATCTCCATCAAAGGCAGAGGCCGAGGGAAATCGTTCACTGTACGGCGAATCGGTTCAGCGAAGGTCGGGATCGAAAGAATTTTTCCGCTTGTGTCCAACGCTATCGAGAAAGTGGTTGTCAAAAGGCGTGGCCGGGAAGGTGTTAGGCACGCCAAACTTTACTATATTAGGGAGAAACCTAAGAAGGAAATTGAAAAAATATATAGCAGGGCTTCAAGACGTGCGTTATGATATTCGGGGTAAACTTTTCTGATATACTTGGTTAATGATAATTGTCGGCATCGATCCGGGAACTGCGACGACAGGTTGGGGAGCGATCGAGGTAAATGGTAAGGGTTTACTTCTTCGTGGTTTCGGCTTAATAGAAACAGACAAAGAACTTCTTGCACAAGAACGGCTTTTTGGAATTTATACGGGCATGAATACTTTACTTAGGGAAATGAAACCCGACGTTCTAGCCATTGAAAAGCTTTTTTTTGCTACAAATGCGAAAACGGCAATTCGGGTAGGCCAAGCTCAGGGTGTAATGCTTTTGTCAGCGGCTACGGCAAAAGTTCCTGTCTTTGAATATGCCCCCGGAACCATTAAAAAGGCTATAGCAGGCGACGGCAAGGCGGACAAGAAGTTAATTCAAGCATCTGTTCGAAAGGTCTTAGGTGGGAAAGTCCGGAGCGGGAAACACAAGAAAACACATTTTGACAATTCTGCTGATGCTTTGGCCGTTGCTCTGTGTCATATATACATTGAAAGACTAGTTTGAAGGTTGCGGGGTGGAAGGGGGTGATACTTTTGAATTTTAAGGTAGGAAATGTTACCCATTATTACGACAAAATAAAAGTGGCGGTCGTAGAATTGTCCGGCGACCTGGCGGTTGGCGAAAAGGTAAAGTTTGTCCGTGGTGGTGAGGACTTGTTTGAGCAAAATCTGGATCAGATGCAGATGGAACACAAAAAAATCACTTTGGGCAAAAAAGGTGAAATCGTAGCCATCAAGACGGACAAGGAGGTGAAAGCCGGTGCAGAGGTTTTTAAAATATAAAGGAAAGTTTAGTGTTACCTCAAACGCAAACCTTAAAATTCGGATTACAAAACTTGCAAGAAGTTTGGCGCTTGGTTGGCTAGATACGAACAGAATTTATGCGGTTAGTTCGGTAAATTCCCGGTCAAGTGCAGTTGCGCGAATTTGGGGGTTGAGTAAAATTTGGCAAGAGACTCTGGGGACAGGCCCGGCATACATAATCGAAACCGTCTCGGAAAAGTTTGACAAATTAAGCGACGGTCAGAAAGATGAGGTTGTTCTGCATGAAATAACCCATATTCCCCATAACTTTTCCGGTGCACTTTTGCCCCATACGCGACGAGGTAAAAGTAATTTTCACAAAAAGTTAGACAGGCTAATAGCCAGTTACAGAAAGAATAAACGCTAAATGAAAATAGTAGTTATTCATGGTGAAGATAATGTTAAGTCCAGAAACCGGCTTGAAGAGGTTTTGACACGAGTTAAGTATAAAGGCTACGATCTTATAAAGGTTGCCGGCAAGAAAGTAAATTTAACTGAAACCACCCGTGCGCAATCGCTTTTTGGGCAAAAACAGCTGTTTGTTCTCGATGAGCCGGACGTAGCTGATTTTGGAGAATTTATTAAAGATCAAGGTGAAATAAGCGACGCAAGTATAATTGCTTATTTTGGCAAAGAAGTCGGGAGGCTCACTTTGAAATATTTACCCAAAGGTGCCAAGGTGGAAAAATTTGATATCCCGCATAAACTTTGGGCTTTTTTGGATTCCTTTTACCCGGGAAATGGCCAAGCGTCGTTAAGAATATTGCACGAGGCACTGGTCGGCAACCCCATTGAGATGATTCTTGCACTACTTGCACGGCACGTCAGGGACCTGTATTGGGTGGCAAGCGAGCCCAAAACTTTTTCGAGCCCCCCCTGGAGAGTAAGTAAGTTAAAACGGCAGGCAGATAAATTTTCCAAAAAGCACCAGCAAAAAGTTACAGCTTTTTTGGCCCAAGCCGACTTTAAGTCAAAAACCGGCCAGGCCGATTTACTCACCTCCCTTGACCTCCTGATAATTAAGGAATTAGAATGACAGCACATGGATTACATCGATCCTTTGTTTAGCGATAATATCTTTAGGGGATATGACATTAGAGGAAAGGTACCGGAAGAGTTAAATATTGATGGCGCATATATTATTGGGAGAGCTTACGGCACCTTTTTGTCTCGTCGTAGAATAAATGAGGCTGTTGTCGTCCAAGATAATAGAACAACTTCAGAAGAACTAAAAAAAGCGATTGTCGATGGTTTGTTGGAATCAGGAATAAATGTTATAGATCATGGCTTGGGAATGTGCTATTTCATGTACTTTTCGCAGTATTACTATCAAAGTAAAGGGGGTGTTTCGGTAAGCGCTTCGCATAATCCCAAGGAATACAACGGTTTCAAACTAGCTGTTGGGTTTTCGGACACAATGATTTCGGAAGAAATTCAAGAACTAAAGAAATTGGCAAAGTCTGGACAGTTTATAAAACCTAAAGAAAAAGGTAGATATAGGCAAGAGGAAATATTTGAAGTCTACAAAAAAGATCTATATAAAAGAATGCCCGTCAAGCTTGACTTTAAAATCGTTATCGACGGCGGTAACTGCACACCTGGAAAGTTTATGCCAGCCTTACTGCGTGACATTGGATGCACTGTAGTTGAGCAAAATACCCTGCTTGACGGCAGGTTTCCGCTTGGGACTCCGGATCCAACAGAGAGAGAGTATGTGGAAAGACTAGCAGAAGGTGTCAGAAAGAATAAAGCAGAGATGGGATTTTGCTATGATCCAGACGGCGATAGGATCGGAGTTGTCGATGAGGACGGTAGTTTGCTTTGGAACGACAACCTAGTTTCGATATTTGCTTTGGATATTTTAGAATTTCAGCCAGGTGCTAAAATTATTTTTAACAACCTTTGTTCTAAGCAGGTTACAGACGTAATAAACACAAAGGGAGGTAAACCGGTTATGTGGCTTACCGGCCACTCATTTATTAAAGCTAAATTAAAAGAGGAAAGAGCGCTTTTCGGCGGTGAGCTTTCTGGGCACTTTTTCTTTATGGATAATTTTTATGGTCATGACGATTGTGCGTTTGCAACATTAAGACTTTTAAACTATCTGAAAAGAGTTGGTAAAAGTTTGAAGAAAGTGGTTTCTGGCCTTCCTCGTTATGTTTCAAGCCCTGAAATAAAGTTGGGGCTTGAGGACAAAATCAAGTTTGATTTTGTAAAAAACGTGATCAGTAAGGAATTTAAGGAAATGTACAAAAATGCTGATTTTGTTGAAATTGACGGCGTTCGTATGGATGATAAGGATACTATGGCAGTCATACGTGCGAGCCAGAATGGTCCATACATCACCATTAAATTCGAGGGCAAAACGCAGGAACAATATGACGAACTTAAAAAAGAGTTGGGAGACCTGCTCCATTCACACAAAGAAATAAAGTGGGATACAGGTGTTAATGTTCACGCTTTTGACTAATGACAGTAGATAAACTTAAGGACTATTTATCTTTCTGTGAACGACTAGCAATAAGTGCAGGTGAAATCCTTATAAAAGAGAAGTCTACATTTAAGGTCACCAGTCAAAAAGATAGACAGGACATAGCGACGTCGGCTGATTTAACTTCAGAAAAGTTTATTGTTTCTTCCATTGTAAAGTCTTACCCTTCTCATAATATCTATTCCGAAGAAATTGGTAAGATGGACAAATCTTCTGACTTTGAATGGGTGATCGATCCTCTGGATGGAACTAAAGAATTTGTAAGAGACGTACCCCTTTTTAATTGCTCGATTGCTTTGACTTATAAAAAAGAACCCATTGTTTCTGCTATTTTTAGACCGATTCAAAATGAGCTTTACAGCGCGGCCAAGAATATAGGGAGCTTTTTTAACGGCAAGAAGATAAGCGTGTCTAATGTGTCAAACCTTAAAGACTCGTTTGTATATTGCTATTTACCTTCGTATTACAGACACCCGGGTGGGTACGATAAAGCGTGGAAAAAACTTGGCAGATTAGGGAAAAAGGTATATCGTTTAAGGTCACTTGCAGATGAAAACACTGCGATTTGCTGGCTGGCGAAGGGTGGCTGTGAGGCATATCTTAATATTAGTAATCCGCCAAGTATTTATGATGTATTACCTGGAATTCTAATTGCGAAAAATGCAGGAGCAGTTGTTTTTGGCGCTCAGGGCGAAGAACTAACAACAGACATGTTTGGAGCAATCTTAATAGCAAACAATGCTGATATTCGTGATGCGATTATTGACATAGTAAGTGGTTGATGAGAAGGACATTTAGATCTACTATAAAATAGTGAGTGTCTTAGACGATCTTCAATATATAAATAAATTAGACAAAAGTAATGTTTATGGGTCTGTTGTGGCTCTGGCGGACCAGATTAAAGATGCGTGGACGTCGGTCAATAAATTAGAGCTTCCCAAAGAGTGTGCTTTGGCAAAAAACGTTGTCTTAGCAGGCATGGGGGGGTCGGCACTCGGCGGCCGGGTGGTTAAGTCCCTTGCCGGGGACCGCCTGAGGGCACCTTTTGAAGTTGTCAACGATTATCATCTGCCGGCATATGTGGGCAAAGATTCCCTAGTTATACTTTCTTCATACTCTGGCACAACTGAAGAAGTCCTTAGTTGCGGGAATCAAGCTCTGTCTAAGCAAGCTGGGATATTTGTTATCGCCACGGGTGCAAAACTTCAAGCCTTTGCTCAGGAAAACTCCCTGCCGGGTTACATAATTGATCCCAGATTCAACCCCTCAAATCAGCCCCGAATGGCCGTGGGTTATGCAATAGTTGCCGTACTCGCCCTGCTTGCCCGCTGCGAGTTTATTTATTTAAGACAAGACGAGATGAAGAACGTAGAAAGTACGGTAAGGGGCTTCATACAAGAATTTATAATCGAAGTTGGCGAGAAAGACAATTTGGCAAAAAAGATAGCCGCTAGACTAAGGAACAAAATGGCAATACTTGTGGCTAGTGAGCATCTGGTCGGCGCTGCCCACGTCTTTAAAAATCAACTAAACGAAAACTCCAAAACTTTCTCGGCTTTGTTTGAGCTCCCCGAACTCAATCACAACCTGATGGAGGGTTTGAGAAATCCTGCAGAGGCCAAACGTTTTTGGCACTTTTTATTTTTTGAGTCGGATAGCTACTTTGAATCTGTGAGTAAGCGCTATAAAATTACTGAAGATGTGGTTAATAGGAATGAAGTCGGTTTTAGTGTCTATAAATTAAGGAGCCCGGACAAGCTTGAGCAGATATTTGAACTCATAACTTTGGGATCCTTCATTAACTTCTATCTCGCCATGCTTTACGGTATTGACCCGGCGCCGATTAAGTGGGTCGATTATTTCAAGCAAGAGCTTTCAGTGTAGGTTAACCATTTGCCATTTTGGATTTGCCAATTATAATGAATTTATGACTGCCCCGAAAATAGTAGAGGAATTTAGCCGCCTGGGTAAAAGTGATACCGAGATTGTCGGTGGCAAAGGCGCAAATCTAGGAGAGATGACAAAAGCAGGTTTTCCGGTGCCTCCAGGTTTTTGCGTCACAGTGACCGCTTACGACATGTTCCTAGCAGAAAATGATATAAGTGAGGGGATTTATCAGATTCTTGGGAAAATAAATGTCGAAAATACCGATGAGCTGACTTCGGCGACTGCTTCTATTCAAAGGCTTATAAAAAGCTCGCCGGTTCCCAAAGAAGTGGCCCATGAAGTTGTGAAGCACTACAAAAAGCTCTCCGGCGTGTTTCAGCATGCATTGGTAGCCGTACGGTCATCTGCTACCGCGGAAGACATGCCGGGGACATCGTTTGCCGGCCAGCAGGCCACCTTTTTGAATGTCAAAGGCGAGGCGAATTTGATGGAAGCTGTTCGTGGTTGCTGGGCGTCTTTGTTTACTGCCCGATCCGTCTACTATCGAGTGCAGAATAAAATCCCGCACACGAAAGTAAAAATTGCCGTAGTTGTTCAAAAAATGGTCCAGTCCCAGGTCTCGGGCGTGATGTTTACCGTTGACCCTGTGACTAATGCCAAGGACAGAATCGTTATCGAAGCTGTTTGGGGTTTAGGTGAGTATATCGTCCAAGGGGCTGTAATCCCCGATCATTTTGTGGTTCAAAAGGACACTTATGATATTTTGTCTAAAGAAATCTCCAATCAAAAGGTTCAATTGATTCGTGTCGGTACCGATACCAAAGAACAGGCAGTGCCGTCTGCAAAAATAGATCTGCAAAAAATAACCGACGCCGAAGTGGTCAAATTGGCCAAATATGCCCAAGCACTTCAGAAGCATTATTACTATCCCCAAGACATAGAGTGGGCAAAAGAAACCGGCAAGCTTTATATTGTGCAGACCAGACCAATTACAACATTAAGTCAGAAATCAAAAACCGAGAGCCAAAAGTTTGGCGGTGGCGAAGTTAAAACTTCAACTACGCCGATTTTAACAGGAGCCGGAGCTTCGCCCGGAATTGCAACCGGCGTAGTGAGAATAGTAAAAAACCCGAAAGAAATTAATAAAGTTGCTTCCGGCGATATTTTGGTCGCTCCGATGACAAGTCCCGACTTTGTTCCCGCAATGAAGAAAGCAATGGGGATAGTGACGGATGAAGGCGGACAGACAAGCCATGCTGCCATCGTTTCACGGGAGCTGGGAGTCCCCTGTGTGGTCGGGACAAAAGAGGCAACTAAAAAGCTCAAAGATGGTGATGTCGTCACCGTTGACGGCAGGGCAGGCTACGTGTATGCGGGAGCGGAAATTAAGACGGAACTGAGTCAAAAGAAACAGGACTTTAAAAAGTACGAGTCGCTAAAAACCGCGACCAAGCTTTACATCAACTTGGCAGAAGTAGAGCGGGCCAAGGAGTTGGCCAAACTTAATGTTGAGGGAGTAGGCTTGCTTCGAGCCGAGTTTATGATTGCAAATATCGGTTTACACCCCAAAGAGGCCATTAAGAATAAAAAGCGTGACCACTTTGTCGCCAAACTTGCAAAGGACATAGAAGTTTTCTGTAAAAGTTTTTACCCGCGGCCCGTTGTCTACCGCTCGACTGATTTTAAAACCAATGAATACAAGTCTCTTCCGGGTGGTGCTAAATGGGAACCTGATGAGAGCAATCCGATGCTTGGTTACCGCGGCGCCTTTCGCTATATAGCCGACCCCGAAGTTTTTACACTGGAACTTGACGCAATAAAGGCGGTCCGCGAAAAATACAACAACTTGTGGTTGATGATCCCGTTTGTGCGTTCCCCGGAGGAACTTTTACGCGTTCGCCGCATTGTTGCAAGCAACGGCCTTTTTGAGTCTTCTTCCTTCAAGTTTTGGATGATGGTAGAAATTCCGGTAAATGTAATTTCGATAGAAGACTTCATTAAGGTAGGCATCGACGGCGTGTCAATTGGCGCCAACGACCTGACAATGTTGGTTACTGGCACCGACCGCGACAACGCCGACGTCGCTTCGGCATTTAACGAAAGAAGTAAAGCTGTTATATGGTCGATTAAACGAACCATCAAGCATTGCCTTGATCAGGGTGTCACTTGTTCAATTTGTGGGCAAGCGCCGTCCGTTTATGACGACTTGGTCGAAACATTAGTCAAAACTGGAATAACAAGCATTTCTGTTAACCCAGACGCGGTGGGAAGAGTGCGAAAAGTGATTTCCCAAACAGAGCGAGAAATAATAAAAGGTTAATCTCAATGAGCAAAATAAAAAAAGTCTGGGCAAGGCAAATTCTGGACTCACGTGCAAATCCGACGATTGAAGCTGCCTGTTTGCTGGATAGCGGAGCATACGTTGTCGCATCGGTCCCTTCGGGCGCGTCAACTGGTACTCACGAGGCTTTAGAATTACGCGACAACGACCAGAAATACTATATGGGGAAAGGAGTTCTTAAAGCGGTTGAAAATGTCAATACTGTCTTGGCTGGCGCGGTTGTCGGCATGGACCCAAAAAAGCAGATTGAGATAGACCAAAAAATAATTGCACTGGATGCGACGGCGAATAAAACTAAACTTGGTGCAAACGCAATTTTGGCTGTTTCAATCGTTGTGGCGAAAGCCGGTGCAGTCGACGCCGGTATGCGGCCCTACGATTGGTTTAGTGATTTGGCGAAGACGGTTGGCATCGCTGTAACCAAACGCATGCCGACACCTATGTTTAATATGATAAATGGTGGTTTACATGGCGCCGGTAACCTTGATTTTCAGGAGTTTCATGTAATTCCGGCTACCTCCAGGCCGTTTAGCGAGGCCTTGCGCTCGGGTGTTGAAATTTATCATGGACTGGGTGAAACATTAGCCAAAAAAGGTGCTATTCATTCGGTCGGCGATGAAGGTGGTTATGCGCCGAACCTATTTACCAATGCCGACGCGCTTGAAATATTGATCGAGGCGATTAATTTTTCCAAATATAACTTGGGGCGTGAAGTCTTTCTCGGACTGGATGTCGCCGCAAGCACTTTCTATGATGGCGGCAATTATACCATTCGGGACAAATCTACCCAGTTGGATGAAAATGCTCTCATTGATTATTACAAAGCTCTTAATGACCAATATCATTTGGCTATACTCGAGGACCCACTTGAACAAGATCAATGGGGTGGTTGGTCAAAATTAACCGAAATGCTTGGCAAGACTATTACGATAGTTGGCGATGATTTATTGGTAACAAATACCCAAAGAGTCCAAAAAGCGATCAAAGAAAAAGCATGCAACGCCATTTTAGTTAAACCAAATCAGATAGGAACATTAACAGAAACGCTAAATGTGGTAAAGCTGTCCAAAGATGCCGGTTTTAAAGTCATCGTCTCTCACAGGTCCGGCGAGACGAATGACTGGTTTATCGCCGACTTTGCAGTCGGCGTCGGCGCTGATTATGTGAAGTTTGGTGCCCCGGACAGAGGAGAGAGGGTTGCCAAATATAATCGCCTTTCCGCTATAGACTTAGAGCTTACGGCTGGTTAAACTTCACTCAGATGGATATCGATGAAACAAAGCAGGTAATTTTGGTAGTTTTGGACGGCTGGGGTATAGCACCACCCGGCCCGGGCAATGCTATTACCCAATCGCCTACCCCGAACTTTACGCGCTATTGGGCGTCTTTCCCGCACGCTCAGCTACTTGCCTCGGGTGAGGCAGTCGGCCTTCCCAAAGGTGAGGACGGCAATACGGAAACCGGGCACCTCAACCTTGGCGCCGGCAGAATAATTTATCAGGACTTGCAGCGAATCAACATGTCGATAGCCGACGGCAGTTTTTTTGAAAATAATACACTCAAGGGAGCTTTTACACACGCCAAAGCTAACAATTCCAATTTGCATTTGATGGGTTTGATTGGTGCCGGAGGTGTGCACTCAAATATTGATCACCTGTTTGCGTTGCTCCAATTTGCGCGGAAAGAAAATTTCACTAGAGTTTTCTTTCATCTATTTACCGACGGTAGAGATTCGGCTCCGACATCGGCAAAAATTTACATTAGCCTCATCAGGGATGTGATTAAAAAAGAAAACCTGGGAACTATAGCGAGCGTCATGGGGCGCTACTGGGCTATGGATAGGGATCTGCGCTGGGACAGGACGGCAAAAGCCTATTTTGCGTTGACAAAAGGTGAGGGTAAGTTTGTTAAAACTCCGGAAGAGGCTATTGACGCTTCCTACAGCCAGGGCAAAACCGACGAATTCATTGAGCCGGCCATAATTACCGGCGAATCAAGCAAACCGCTTGGAGTGATCGGCGAGAATGACGCCGTGATATTTTTTAACTTTAGGGTCGATCGGCCAAGGCAGTTGTCTCGCGCCTTTGTCTTGAAAGAATTTGAAAATAAAACCGGTGAGATGGAGTTTGATCCTTACCGCATAAAGTACGAAAAAACCCATTTAGGCACACCTGACGTTACCAGGCCGACTTTTAATAGAGGGGCACAGTTGGATAACTTGTATTTTGTGACAATGACAGAATACGAAAAGATTTTGGTAGATAACGGAGCAAGGGTAGCATTCGCTCCCGAATTCATAAATATGCCCTTGGGAAGGATATTATCGGAAAATCATATGCATCAGTTGCGCGTGGCCGAGAGCGAAAAAGAGCGGTTTGTTACATATTATTTTAACGGTTTGCAAGGGAATTTTGACAAGCAGCAAAACCTTATAATACCTTCGCCTAAGGTTCCTACCTATGACCTTAAACCCGAAATGTCTGCCAGGGAGGTGACTTCGGCAGTCCTTCAAAAACTGAAAAACGGCGACTACCCATTTACCTTGATTAACTTAGCCAATGCTGATATGGTGGCGCATACCGGCAATATTGGTGCGACGGTCACCGCCTGCAAAGTGCTCGACGAATGCATCGGCGAGCTTGCCAATTATGTATTAGCCTACGGTGGCTATTTGTTACTTACGGCAGACCACGGAAATGCTGAGGAAATGATAAATTTGGAGACCGGTGCGATCGACACAGAGCATTCGACATTTCCTGTTCCTTTCGTTGCAATCTCCAAAGATTTTTTGAATAATTCGGTTTCACTCGACGTAGGTATTTTGGCCGACGTTGCTCCCACAATACTTGCTTTGCTTGATGTTCCCCAACCAGTGGAGATGTCCGGAAGGAATTTACTTGGCAAAGTACTGGAAACAGTAAAAAGGAAGTCGTTCGCCTAATTCAGATATTTTCTGATTAAGCCCACAACCTTGCCTTGGATTTTTACGTTTCGGACAAATATAGGCTCCATTGTCGAATTCGCCGGTTCAAGACGCACCCTTGTGGCTTCTTTAAAAAAGCGCTTCAGAGTTGCCATGCCGTTGTCAAGCAAAGCGACTACAATGTCACCGTCGCGGGCAGATTCAGTCTGCTCTATGACGACAAAGTCACCGTCGCGGATCTGCTCGTCTATCATCGATTCACCCTTTACTTGAAGTACGTAAACCCTTTTTTGGCCGCTTACAAATGTCGGGTGAATGGCTATAGTAGCATTGGGGTCGGTAAATGGCTCGATCGGTGCACCTGCAGCGATAAACCCGAGGACGGGGACTCTTAGCCCGTCACTTGTTTCGGCTGAATATTTTTTGTCCAAGAGCGTGATGGACTTGTTTTTTCCTCCGGTGCGTTTAATTAGACCTTTGCTCTCGAGATTTGCAAGATGTTCGTGGACGGTTGCAAGGGAAGTAACGCCAATTGCTTGGGCAATTTCTTTAAGTGTGGGTGCAGAACGGGACGTTTCAATATATTGACGGATGAAATCCATGATTTGACGTTGGCGTCTGTAAACTACTAAAGTCATACATCTTTTTTACAAATAAAACCCGAATGTGTCAACTGGAACTTAATATATCAAAAACCATAAATAACCCAAATACCACTTTGGTTCATGCTAAAATAGTTTAATGGCCAAGTTTAGTTTAAAGGCGAAGTTTAGCCTTACCGGGGACCAGCCCCAAGCCGTTAGGCAGTTAACCGACTGGATTGTTGGCGCCAACAAGTACCAGGTGCTTTTGGGAGTGACGGGATCGGGTAAAACATTTTCGGCGGCAAATATTATCCAAAGACTGAACATGCCAGCTTTGGTTATTTCTCATAACAAGACGTTAGCGGCACAACTCTACCAGGAGTTCAGGGACTTTTTTCCGGCTAACGCCGTTTCTTTTTTCGTATCATATTATGATTACTATCAGCCCGAAGCATACATTCCTTCTACAGACACTTATATTGAAAAGGATTCTGCCGTAAACGAGCTTATTGACAAACTTAGGCTTCAGGCTACGACCAACATATTGTCACGTAAAGATACGATTGTTGTCGCCTCCGTCAGCTGTATCTATAACATCGGCTCCCCGGTCGAATATGGCAAGTTTACATTGGCGACTAATGTCGGAAAGAAAATAACCCGAAGTGAGATTATTGATAGACTGGTGGAGCTGCAATATATCCGGAATGATTTTGGCTTCCACAGGGGAACATTCCGGGTATTTGGTGACGCAATTGACATCTATCCGGCCTATCAGGATACGGGTTTACGGATAGAGCTTGACGGCGATCAGGTGATAAAAATGGCGACTTTCGACCCGGTTTCGGGCAGAACAATTTCAAGTTTGGACTCTTTTGTGCTTTATCCGGGTAAACATTTTATGGCTGACATGTTTGCCAAGCAAAATATCTTTGAGGAAATCCAAAATGATCTAACTACGCGTGTTAAAGAGCTTACATACCAAGGGAAAGACTTTGAGGCCAGGCGGCTCAAGCAAAAAGTTACTTACGACCTTGAGATGATTCGAGAGGTTGGTTACGTCAAGGGAATAGAAAATTATTCAAGATATTTTGACGGACGAGCAGCCGGAGACACGCCACATAGCCTTCTTGACTATTTTAACAAAGCATATGGTGACCGTTGGCTGGTAATTGTTGACGAGAGCCACATCACTTTTCCGCAAATTCGCGGTATGTATGCTGGTGACCTTTCCCGAAAGAAAGTACTGGTGGACTACGGGTTCAGGTTGCCGGCAGCGTTTGACAACAGGCCGCTCACCTTTGATGAGTTTATGCGTGGGATTCCAAGGTTTCTGGCAACAAGTGCCACACCAAGTGACTGGGAACTTTCCTTGGCCGGCGAGTACGTTGCCCAACAGCTTGTGCGTCCCACAGGCATTACCGACCCCGAAATTGTGGTTCGCCCCGCGCAAACTCAAGTACAGGATGTCCTAAGCGAAGTCAAAAAATTAAGTCGGAAAGGCCAGCGCGCCCTGATTACGACGCTTACCAAAAGAACAGCAGAAGACTTAACTGATTATCTCAAAAAAGAAGGCCTGAAGGCGAATTATTTACATTCGGATATCAAAACTTTGGAGAGGTCCGATATCTTGGATGAGCTTCGGCAGGGGAAATATGACTGCCTGGTCGGGATTAATCTGCTGCGAGAAGGTTTGGATCTGCCCGAAGTAACACTCGTTGCCATATTGGATGCCGATAAAGAAGGGTTTTTGCGAAGTGAAGTTTCGTTGATCCAGACAATGGGGCGGGCAGCGCGCCACCCCGAAGGTAAAGTAATTCTGTATGCTCAAAACCTTACCAAATCGATTAAGAATGCAACAAACGAAGTAAACCGACGAAGAAAATATCAGCTTATGTGGAATAAAAAGTATAACATTATTCCCAAAGCAATCAGTAAGCCTATCAGGCAGCGAGTGGTCAAGGAGGCAGTTGGCGAATTCGGTGAGCTGTTTGACAGCAAAAAGTCTCCGGTGGTTAAAGTGCTGGACAACTTGGATACAAAGTCCTTGACGCCCATGGATGCCAAAAAAATTGTAAGCAAACTTAAAAAGGAAATGACTATTGCAGCCAGTACCCTTGATTTTGAGCTTGCTGCCGAGATACGCGACAAAATCAGAGAAATCGTAGTAGAATAAAAACACCCTATGCAAAAGATTACCAAAGCGGTGATTGCAGCCGCAGGCTTTGGTACGAGGTTTTTGCCGCAGACCAAGGCGATGCCCAAGGAAATGCTTCCTATTGTTGACAAACCAGTTATCCAGTATGTCGTTGAAGAGCTCGTTGAATCCGGCATCAAAGACATCGTGATTGTCACCGGTTGGCATAAGCGCTCAATTGAAGATCATTTCGACTATCCTTATGAGCTAATTACCCTCCTCGAGGAGCAAAAAAAGGCTAAACTATTAGAAGAGGTCAAGCGCTCCGCGAGTTTGGCCAACTTTGTCTATATCCGCCAAAAAGGACCTTACGGCAACGGCACGCCGTTTTATTGCGCTAGACAAGTGATTGACAACGAACCTTTTGTGGCGATGTTCGGCGACGAGTTTATTACGGCTAACCCTCCACGGGTGAAGCAATGTATAGACACTTTTCGCAAGTACGGTGACCCGGTGCTTTCTGCCGTACGGGTAAAAGATGTGACGAAAGTAGGTGTGATAGGGGGCACCGAGGTGGAAAAGAATATCTGGCAAATCAAAAAATATATTGAAAAACCTACCCGCGAGGAAGCACCTTCAAATTTGGGTGTCGTTGGTTGTTATGTTTTAACGCCGGATATTTTCAGCGCACTGGAAGGGCTCGAACCTGGAAAAGGCAATGAGATCTGGCTCGTAGACGCAATAAATAAGTTAATGAAAAAACGCCCGGTCTACGCTTGTGAAGTCCAAAACGCCCACTATTACGATACCGGCAACAAGCTGGATTATATGAAGACTGTCGTAGCGCACGCAATGAAACATCCGGAAATCGGCTCCGACTTCAAAAAATACCTCAAGGGGTTAAGGATATGAAAGTAAAGAGAAAGAAAAAAAGAACTCCTAAACTATTTTTTAAATACAAAAAAAGGGCAAAAAGAAAACTTGGAATTTGGGAAGGAATAGCGTCATTTAAAATAATGCCGGGCTTTAAGATGACAGTAGATGAGTTTTTAGAGTCATGAGTTGTCACATTTTAAATAAAGCCCCGTTTGACAGAATACTTGTTTGGCAGGTAATTTGTGAAGATTTAACCTTAGTTTCTAAAGACAAAGGTTTGGATATTTACATCAAAGCCGGCCTCAAACGAGTTTGGTAGCTTGCAAAATATATGCTCCTACGTATGAACGTATAAATACTCACTACAGTTAACTAGTTATATGTAGCGATTGAAAGTAAAATAGATTTTGTAAATATCTTATAGTATAATGTTTTCTACTGGAGAAATCGTTTTTGCAGTTTTAAGAGAAAAAAGAAAAGAAAGGAAAGAAAATTTCCCCCGAAATCTAAAAGCGGATAGCGGGGGATTTTTAGTGGGCTATTTATATTTGTGTTACAATTTGGTGCCACGCGTTTTTGGGTGGTTAATTGTGTATGCAGGAATACATTAAAGTCAGAGGCGCAAGACAGCATAACTTAAAAAACATCGATATCGATATTCCCAAAAACAAGCTAGTTGTCTTTACCGGTGTATCGGGGAGTGGTAAAAGCAGCTTGGCTTTCGATACTATTTACGCCGAGGGCCAAAGACGCTACGTCGAGTCCCTTTCCACTTACGCCAGGCAGTTTCTGGGAGTTATGGACAAACCGGATGTAGACTTTATCGAAGGCTTGTCACCGGCAATCTCCATTGACCAGAAAACTACGTCGCACAACCCAAGGTCCACAGTTGGCACAATAACCGAGGTATACGACTACCTAAGACTTCTTTTTGCTCGTGTAGGCCACCCGCATTGCCCTATTTGCGGCAGAGAAATTGCCAGCCAGTCGCTTGACCAAATAGTAACTAACGTCATCGATTTGATTAGTGGTGCAGCAAACGGCAGCAAAGTAGCAAGATTTGTGGTAATGTCTCCTTTGGTCAAGGACCGCAAGGGCGAATTTTCGTCTCTGCTGGATAACCTTCGGGCAAAAGGCCTCAAATATGTTCGCATAGACGGCATTGTAAAGGGTCTAAACGAAGATTTTTATTTGCTCAAAAACAACAAGCACACAATTGATGTTTTTATCGATCGCTTGAGCATTGAGAAAAGGCTGCTAAAAGACAGGCTTTATATAGACAACTTGACAAGCCGACTCTCCGAATCCGTCGGCCAGGCTTTAAAGCTCGCGGATGGCCAAGTAATTGTCTCGCAGTTATTGGACAAATCGCTGACTTTGCCTGAATTCCCGAAGGAATTTAGCGACCACCTTTATTCCGAAAAGTTTTCGTGCCCTGTGGATAACATCAGTCTGCCGCCAGTTGAGCCCAGGACTTTTTCTTTTAATTCGCCCCACGGCGCCTGCCCGAAGTGCCTGGGCTTGGGAAGTATTCTTAAAGTCGAGCCCGATTTGCTTTTTGCTCCCCAGATATCCGTCATAGAGGGTGGAGTAATTCCCTTTGCAAGTATGTTTGAGCACGACACCTGGTTTTCCAGAATTGTCAAAACGTTTTGCGAGCGCGAAAGAATTGATATACGGATGCCGATTGTTGATTTGACTCAACAAGCCAAAGATTTACTTTTGTACGGTAAACAGGGAGAAGTTTTTAAAGTTGATGGCATTAATAGAATGGGTAGCCCCACGAGCATCTATGAATCATTTGATGGTTTTGTAGGCGAGCTTACTAAACGCCATGCAATTACCCAGTCCGACTATGTTCGGGCCGAAACAGAAAGATATATGCGTGAAACTGCTTGCGAAGAGTGCCTGGGGACAAGGCTCAAAAAAGAATCCTTGAGCATAACTATTAAAAAAAAGTCTATCGCAGCCGTGTCTGACAACTCTGTAACCGACTTAATTGGCTGGTTGGCGTCTCTGGCTGGCAAAGTGCTAAATGCCAGAGAAAACGTTATTGCCGGTCCTATACTAAATGAAATTGTTTCCAGACTGTCCTTTTTGTCATCGGTTGGACTTGGCTATCTGACAACGGATCGCAAAGCGGCAACTTTGGCCGGTGGAGAGCTCCAGCGAATCAGGCTAGCGTCGCAAATTGGCTCGGGATTGACGGGCGTTTTATATGTGTTGGACGAACCTACGATTGGCCTGCATCCGCGCGACAACGCAAAATTAATCAAAACTCTTAGCCGTCTGCGGGACATGGGAAATACTGTTTTAGTAGTCGAGCACGACCGCGACATGATTATGCGGAGTGATTTTGTATTTGACTTTGGACCGGGAGCCGGGAAAATGGGGGGTAAACTCATCGCCTCGGGGACGCCAGCAGATTTGGTTAATGATAAATCCTCCATTACAGCCAAATATTTAAACGGCAGCGACAAGATAATTGTCAGGCCGAATCCTATTACCGATAAAATTACCAAAGAAGAGTTAACACTAACCGGAGCGGCCCAATTTAATCTGAAAAGCCTTGACCTGACTATCCCCTTGTCAAAGTTGGTCACGGTAACCGGGGTGTCAGGATCCGGCAAATCTACCTTGATAGTAGACACCCTTTACCATGCACTAATGGCTATTAAAAATCCGTTTCATAAACAAGTGCCCGGAAAACATAAAAGCGTCATTAATCACGAACTAATTGATAAGGTAGTCTTGATTGACCAGTCGCCTATAGGCCGGACTCCCAGGAGCAATCCTGCCACTTATACGAAAGTATTTGACCTGATCCGCGACCTGTTTGCCTCGACTAGGGACGCGAAAGCACTGGGACTTGATAAAGGCAAATTCTCTTTCAACGTCAAAGGGGGCAGATGTGAAACTTGCGAAGGCCAGGGTCAAATCAAGATCGAGATGCAGTTTATGAGCGATATTTGGGTAACATGTGAAGTTTGTAAGGGTAGCCGCTATACCCAGAAAACTTTGGAAGTGCAATATCGTGCAAAAAACATATCGGATGTTCTCAATCTGTCGGTAACCGAAGCGCTGGACTTTTTTCATTCACATCCGGTAATTATAAACAAGCTGGATACCCTTCAGCGTGTCGGCCTTGATTATATCGATTTGGGGCAGCCGGCAACTACGTTATCAGGCGGCGAAGCTCAAAGAGTAAAACTGGCTAGTGAACTCTCCAGGAGGGCCACGGGCAAGACTTTTTATATATTAGACGAGCCAACAACAGGTCTCCATTTTGCCGATCTTGAAAAGTTGCTTAAAGTATTACGAACACTGGTCGACCGCGGTAATACCGTTGTCGTAATTGAGCACAACTTAGACGTAGTCAAAAACGCAGACTGGATAATTGACCTTGGGCCCGAGGGGGGGGATAACGGTGGGTACATTGTAGGCGTCGGCACCCCGGAACAAATTGCCCATAATAAAAAAAGCTACACCGGCCAATTTCTTAAAAAAGTGCTTTAAAGGCGGCGATAGTTTCGGTAAACTTAAAAGATGACAAAAAAATATATTCTCTTGTTTGTGTTTTTTGTTTTGCCATTTTTATTTTTCGGCAGAGCTTTTGCACAAACAGACAATTTTAAAACTACAGCAGATATTTCCTATAGCGTTGCAGCCGATGGCCTAACTACGGTAAGCCACAAGATTACTATCGAAAACCTCACGACCAAGTTTTATGTAGATTCGTTCAGTTTAAAGGTAGCCGGTACGCAACCTCTTAATCCGAGGGCAAGCGAAAACGCTACCCCCATAATTTTACTTACAAAAATGCAAGGTGATTCATGGAGCTTAGATCTAGAGCTTGAAAAAATTGTTGGCCTTGGAAAAACCAGATCATTTGAAATTTTGTTTGAAACTGCCAGTTTCGCCGAAAAGACAGGCTCTGTTTGGGAAATTTTGATTCCGGGTGAGGAGGGAAACAATGTATATGACGTTACCAGTGTAACACTTTATACTTCGAGCGAATTTGGCTCGCCTGCGTACATTTCGCCTCTGCCAACACGTCGGTTTCAAAAAGACGAAAAATTTGCTTTTGAATTTCGCTCTAAAGATATCCCACTGAATGGCCTTTCTGCAGCATTTGGCGATTTCCAGATTTTTGATTTTTATCTTGCCTATCATTTAGAAAACCCGTTAAGCCGTGAGTCGAAGTTTCAGATTGCCGTCCCACCCGACACAGCCTTTCAAAAAGTTATCTACCAAGCATTTGATCCTAAACCAACGAATTTGGAAGCCGATCAAGACGGCAACTGGCTGGCTGATTTTTCGCTTGCGGCTCAGCAAAAGCTCGATGTGAATGTCAGCGGAGTTGTAGAAATCTATTCGCAGCCGATTTTCCAAAACAACTTGGATGAAGATGACTTTAAACCGTTTCTTGCTCCAAGCGCTGTATGGCAAACGGATGATCCTAAAATAGTTGAAATCGCGCGCAAGCTTAAAACTCCCAAGGCAATTTATGACTATGTTTCAAAAAATCTCACCTATGATTATTCCAGAGTAAGGCCAAACGTGGATAGACTTGGAGCTTCTCGGGTCTTGCAAGAGCCAAATCGGTCGATCTGTACCGAATATACGGATCTTTTCATTGCGATTGCCCGGGCTGCCGGCATTCCTGCCCGTGAGGTTAACGGCTATGCCTATTCGCAAAACCCTAATATCGAACCGCTTTCTTTGGTTGCAGACGTTCTGCATGCATGGCCTGAATATTGGGACAAAGACCTGCTTGTTTGGCGGCCGGTAGACCCGACCTGGGCAAGCACGAGCGGTGGTACCGATTATTTTACAAAGCTCGACCTTCGCCATTTTGCTTTTGTAATGCACGGAACAGACTATCAAAAACCCTACCCGCCGGGGTCATACAAGCTTGGCGAAAATCCCCAAAAAGATGTCTATGTGACACTTTCCGATCAAAGCATAAGTCGTAGTGTGTCTGTTGAAATCAATATCCTTTCACTTAGAAACCTCCCGTGGAGAGATTCACAGATGGAGATAAGCATAGAAAATACCGGAAATACGGCAATATACGATCGGGATCTGCAAATTTTATTTGACGGTAAAATAGTTGATTTTAAGAAAGTACCTGCGCTTTTGCCGTTTTCCAAAACGACCAAGCTGGTCGACGTGCCCTTTAGTTTTTTCGGTAACAGGACCCCGGAAACACTGACGGTTGCGTTTGGCGAAGACGAAAAAACCATTCTCACTTACAAATCTTCACTGATTATTTTCAGTTTACTTTCTTCAGCCGTTGCCATCTTTATTGCATGCGGCTTTGTTGTTTGGCTGATTAAAGCAAAATAATGATGGCAAAAAGCAACTTTTTCATTAACAGACTTTCGGCCGGTAAAATTTCAACCGAGAGTGGCGTATATCTTTTTAAGACGATTGCCGGGGCTATTTTGTATATCGGCAAGGCAAAAAACTTGAGAAACAGGGTTAGCAGCTATTTTTCTGGCAACCTTGAATATAAAACCCGTAGTATGGTTAGTAAGGCTAATAGCGTGGAAACGCTGACTGTGGGAAGTGAATTTGAAGCAATGTTATTGGAAGCAAGGCTCATAAATAAGTTTCGCCCCAAATATAACATCGAGTTACGCGATGACAAATCGCCAATTTACATCGTGGCAACAAAAGACACTTACCCTTTGTTAAAAGTCGTTCGAAAAAAAGACCTAAATCAACTAAAACTTTATTGGGGACCTTTTTTAAGTGCGAGGGAAACACGGATAATATTAAAAACGCTCCGCCAAGTTTTTCCATTTTCCGACCATAAAGTAACGGCTCGGCCTTGTATTTATAGCCAGATAGGCTTGTGTAGTCCCTGTCCGAGTTTAATTAACCAAACAGCTGATGCCAAAAAAAGACTGGCCTTAAGAAAGCTGTACCTAGTAAATTTTCGCAGGGTAAAAAACATCCTAAACGGAAAACTGAGATTCGTAGAGAAGGAATTAGTCAGTGAGATGAAAAACTATTCAAAGGCCCAGGAATTTGAGGCAGCCGGTGAAGTAAGAAATAAGCTTGTACTGTTTCAAAGTCTGACTGCGAAGCAATTTCTGCGCTTTGACTATTTTGAGAATCCAAATCTTCGGGAAGATATTGCTCAAAGAGAAATAAGCGAACTCAAGAAGCTACTCCTGTTCCACGGAGTTAACGTTCCGGTACTTAGCCGGATTGAATGTTTTGACATAAGTCACTTGTCGGGAACGAACGCTGCCGCATCAATGGTGGTTTTTCTAGACGGTATTGCGGACAAGTCAAGTTATCGCCGTTTTAAAATACGGTCTGCTAGTGCAAAAAGCGACTTTGATTCCATTAAGGAAGTTATTCGGCGCAGAATGCAAAACACTTCATGGAGTTTGCCGGATTTGATTATTATGGACGGTGGTAAACCACAAGTTAGTGCGGCTACCCAGACCAAGCACCTTTCGGTCCCTGTTGTCGGAATTGCAAAAAGAAACGAAACATTGGTAATAAAAAAAAGAGATATTTACGAGGAAGTTAAACTGGCCGGTTTTGCGCTCAATTTAGTTCAAAAGATGCGCGACGAAGCTCATAGATTTGCCAGGAATTACCACCACAAACTTGTCGAAATGTTGCTAAAGAATATAAAATAAACTAATGAAACGGCTCGTCCGCGCATACACAATACAGGCAATCTCACTCTACTTTGTGAATATTATCGCTATTGGTTTGAATTTCAGCCATGGCGTCAGAAGTTTTCTAATTACGGTACTTGTTTTAACATTGTCGACATACCTGATTAGACCGGTTGTGAACATTTTGCTACTTCCACTTAATTTGGTTACCTTCGGTTTATTCCGGTGGGTTGGCTTTGCCGTGACCTTACTTCTCGTCGACCTTGTCCTTGAAGAATTCAGCGTTGACAGGTTTAAATTTGCGGGGCTAACTTCCGAGTTAATAACTATACCCGCAGTTGACTGGACGGGTTTCATGGCATATGTCGGCTTCTCGTTTATATTGTCACTTCTTGTGACCTACACATTTTGGGTCGCAAAATAGTCTCAAGTGAGATATACTTAAATTATGAACCGTGATGTTTTGCTTATAATTCAGATCATTTCAGGGCTTTTTTTAACTGTACTTATTGTTTTGCAGGTGAAAGGCAAAGGCTTTGGCAGAGTTTGGGGTGCATCAAGTGTTTCATTTACCCGAAGGGGACTTGAAAATCAGGTGTTCCGCGCTACATTTATAATATCTTTCATTTTTTTGTTGGTTTCCACACTCGAACTGTTGGCATAGACCATGGTTAACAAAAGTATTTCTTTTACCTTGAGGTATACTCTAAGACTTGTTGTCGAATTTATTTCACGCTATAAAGCCCTCTTTCTAGTAAGCTTTATTTTTGGAGCCTTGGTGTTTATCGTTGCCGGTGCGGTTTTACCCGGTATATTAAGTAGCAAAATTGACCGTATTGGCATGGCAGGCAAGTTCACCGTTGAAGATATTCCATATTCTATCCAAAGGATTTTAAGCCGCGGCTTGACCAAACTGAAGGCTAATGGCGAAATCGAGCCGGATTTAGCCGTTAGCTGGGAAACACCAGACAAGGGCAAGACGTGGATTTTTCATTTAGCCCAAAATATAAGGTGGAATGACAATACACCTTTAATTTCGCGGGACCTGAATTATAATTTTAGTGACGTCGAAATACAGTTTCCCGATGACCAAACCGTTGTTTTCACTCTGTCAACTCCGTATAGCCCGTTTCCCACGATTGTTTCAAAACCTGTATTCAAGAGAGGATTGCTGGGTAGCTCAAATTGGCAAGTGGATAAACTAACACTTACAGGTAACTTTATTCAGGCATTGGCGATTAGAGATAATAGAGGCAGGCGCAAAATTTATAAATTTTATCCCACAGAAGATCAGACTAAACTAGCATACAGGCTGGCAGAAGTTGATGTTATCGAGGATCTAATTGATCCGAGCCCACTAAATTCGTGGCCCATGACACAAACACGCCAGCGAGTAAACGATAGCCGGATTGTAGTCATTTTTTTAAACACCACCGACTCGCTATTAGCCGACAAGTCGATCCGCCAAGCTCTTGCCTATTCAATAGACAAACGAACTTTTGGTGTCCGGGCAATTTCACCCATATCTTCCTCCTCGTGGTCATTTAACCCGCAGGTCAAGTCATATGATCAGGATGTAGTCCGTGCCAAAGAAATCATCACCGACTATTTGAAGACCAAAGATGACAAGCGTATAGAAGTGAAACTTGCTTCTTACCCTTCGCTTTTGGGTGTTGCAGAAAAAATTAGCCAGGACTGGGAAAAAATAGGTGTTTCGACTTCCGTTCAGGTATCCTCGATTACACCGGTTGCTTATCAAGCGTTTTTGGCAATTTATGATATCCCATCAGACCCGGACCAATATGCCGTCTGGCACTCAACTCAAGTCGAGACTAATATTACCAAATACGCTAGTCCCAGAATAGACAAACTCTTGGAAGACGGCAGGACAGAATTGGAATTTGCAAACCGAAAAAAAATCTATCTGGATTTTCAGCGTTTTTTACTGGAAGACTCACCGGCTATCTTTCTTTATTACCCGGAATATTACACGATCGAACGCCTCTAATACTATAGTACTATCTAGAAAGTCACAGTAATTGACATTTTGATATATTATAGGTATAGTTCTTACATGTCACGATTACTCTTTGTTGCTATTATCTTTATTGCGTTAATCCTAAGGGCTATAAATCTTGACTACAACAGTCCCTTTAACGACGAAGCAATCTATGCCGTTATTGGATTTGACGGGGTTTATAAGAAAGACTGGGAAACACTCGACGCATTTACCTGGATGGCGGGGAGCCCGTATGTCTATCCGGTAGTAAACAGTGTTTCATATAAACTCGGCGGCATCGAGGTTGCCAGATTCGTAAATGTGCTATTCGGAATTGGTACAATTTATCTGGCGGCGGAAACGGCAGCGCTTTTTACGGTCAAAAAGAGAAAACTCGCAACTGCCTTCATTACTTTATGTTTGTTGGCCACCTTGCCGCTGTCATTTTATGTGTCACGCTTGGCCACCTACGACGCGCCAAGTTTTATGTTTATCATGCTGGGACTTTATTTAGTCTTTAAAAACTTTACTTCCAAGGAAGCTAAAAACGAGTACTATCTGTTTGCTGCCATAGCTTTTTTTGTGGCCTTTGTTTTTAAATATTTAGCCATTATTTATGCCGCCTACGCGGTTTTGGTATCACTGTTTTACCTCAAAAAGGCAGGCCTTAAAAACATACTGAGAAACAGCTGGTTCTATTATTTTTTTACATCTCTGTCACTGCTTTTTGGTTTTTTCATAGTCCTAAATTTTACTGATTTGTTTACCTATATTTCCACCGAATCAGCGGTTGAAATCACAAATGTATTTGAAAAAATTCAGTTATTTATGTCGGAGTACGTCTTTTTGCTTCCGTTTGCAGTATTTTCGTTTGGGTACTTATTTAAAACTAAAGACACCAAAACAGCTTTGGTGCTTTTGCTTGCAACCGTAACTATCTTGATCTTTCATTTTGGCTACGCAGGAGCCCCCTCCTACGAAAAGCACCTTTTGCTATCGGGCATATTCATGGCGGTAGTGACAGGTGTCGCCTTGCCGGAGTTTTTTGACAATCTTCGGGCAAGCAAAAAGATCAAAGGTTTTGTCCAAGGTAACTTCATTGGCTTTCTTGGCTTTTTGTTGATTTTCCTTTTTTGGCAGGTACCTACTCTAAATTCAAAGTGGCGCAATGTTGATATCCCATTGAATTTTTTGGCAAGTCAGGTTAAAAAGGGAGATGTAGTTTTGGTTGAAACGGGCGATGTGTTTATTTTGGGGCTTTATGACAAGTTGGGGTCAGTTAGTACGGTAACATTTGACTATATTGATTACCTGGGGAGCGAAGACGACAAAGCTTATGTTACTGCCATTGAAGACGGTTACTTTAACTACATAGAGCTGGAGGACCAACAACTGTCCAAGTTGGCAAGAAATCACTATCTAAACGATTTGGTTGCCAAAAGTTTAGCTGATAACTACAAAGCAATATATAACGACGGAAATGTCTATATTTATGAAAGGCGATTCTAAACTATGAAACCCAAGTTACTATTATGGATGATTGCTCCGGCTGTTTTGCTAATTTTAGTGACGAGATACATTGCCGATTCGAGTGCCGAGGAGTTGCCAAATTTTACCGATTTGCCACAATACACTCTGGCAACGGTGGCAAAAAATGAAATTGACCAGGTAAGGCAGGAATTAATCGCTTCGTTTGAATGGAAGCGGGGTGGAGTTGTTACCTTCTGGTTCGATGATGCTTGGATGAGCCAGTACACCGAGGGTTATAAACTGTTAGCCGACTACGGTTATAAAGGCTCTTTAGCTGTGCCTACAGGCTTGCTCAAGTACGAAGGTTATATCAAGTGGTGGCAAATTAAGAAGTTACAATTTGAGGGCTGGGAAATAAGCGCCCACAGCGTCAGCCACGAATGCGATCCCGACGTACTCACAGCAGATAGCCTGGAATATGAGCTTCGCTATTCAAAAATTGAGATACTTTCGCACGGACTTTTGGCCGACAACTATGTAGCGCCGTGCGGCGTCACCAATGAGGCCTTAATTGCTTTGGCAAAAACGTATTATAAATCAATGCGCACCAGCGAACCCGGCATAAATAGCATTCCTGTTGGCGATCCGTATTTTATTAAAGCCAATGCAATATTTGCTACGACAACTATCGACGACATCCGAGGCTTATTGACTGAAGCAAAACTGGCTCGTGGTTGGCTGGTACTCATGTTTCATCAAATTGACGATTCGGGCGGAGAATATGCTGTTACGCCGGAGTTTTTCCAAGAAATTGTGGCTGAAGTGAGCAAATCTGATTTACAAGTTGCCCTGCCAACTCAAGTTATCACTATAAAATGACAGACAAACCAAGCAAAATTGCCATTATTATCCCTGCTTCAAACGAAGAGTTTGTGATTGAAAAAACTCTCCTGGCGCTCTTGGAATACGTGGAAGGAAACCATATTTACTTGGTTGACGATAACTCAAAAGACTTGACGCGCCGGTTGGCATTAAGCCATTTACCCAAACAAAATATTCTTACTTTAACTATAAATCACGGTAAAGCGGCTTGTCTAAATGAAGGCATTAAAAAGTTTGAACTTACCAAGCGCTACGAGCACATTATGCCCGTTGATGCAGATACAATTCCTTCTTCGCAGTTTCTGGCAAATGTAATGCAAGTTTTTGAAGATGACAAACAACAAAAAATCGCGGCAGTTGTCGGCAAAGTTATGGGCAAAAATTCGTCTTGGATCACAGCATACAGACTTTGGGAGTATGAAATGTCTCAAGTTATATATAAATCGGCGCAGAATATTATCGGGACAATTGCTGTTTGCCCTGGGTGTGCCACTGTCTATCGGGCTGCCGTATTCACTAAAACTTCCTTTTCAAAGGATACTGTTACAGAAGATATGGATTTAACATTTGAGATTCACCGCAAAAAGTTGGGTTTGATAAAATACTGTCCAAGTGCGACTGTTGTGACCCAAGATCCTGGTACGGTAAAAGACTTTGCCAAGCAAGTTGAAAAGTGGTACAAGGGGTTTTGGCAATGTGTTGTCAAGCACAATGTCCCCTGGGGCGGCCAGAAATTTGATTTGGAAGTAGCTATTCTTGCCACGGAGGGAGTATTCAATGGTCTATTGGTCCTGGCTCTCATAGTATTGTCTCCGATTATTCTAAAATACAATTACATGTTGCTTTTCTATCCGTTGATTTTTGATTTCTGGTTGTTTTTTATGCCGTCGCTCATTTATGCGGTGCTAAAATACAAAGATTATATGTTAATGTTATATATTCCGCAGTTTTATTTTATGAGGTTACTTACAGGACTGATTTTCATCAAAAGTTTTTTTATGGTTTTGCTAGGTATCACACCGTCAGGCCATTGGAGCAGAACACGCAGGTGGCAAATCTCGGCTGATGAAAGGAAATTATGGCTCAGCCCATCCCTGGACTAAATAACTTTTCATTAGTGTTCCATTTACTTGTCGTAGTTGTGGCTAAAATTACGTCCGCGGTTCGCAAGTTTTCCGTAAGTATGTTCAAAAGAAAGTGAAAAAAATTGTTGCAGTTTTGTTGCCACTGGCAATTTTTTTAATCGTTTTTTTCTATACGGCAATACCTTTTAATTTTGACGGCTTTATTTCTCCTGTCCCGGAATATGTTCCCGCTGGCAACAGGCCGCCGGAATTTGGCGCGTGGCTTGCTTACTGGGATGAAGACTTGGCGATTGAAAACCTCACTTTGGGACTGCCTGTCCAAAGCATATCGCCAGTCTGGTATGTTTTGGATGGCACAGCAGCGCTTACCCAAAGTCCGCACCAAAAAGGAAGCGAAATTATTGCACTGGCTAAAAAAAACACTGTCCAGATTACTCCCACCATTTTCAACGATTTTGACGGCGAGCGAGTCGCGAACTTGATTGGGGATAAGGCAAAAATCGCCGACTTTCTAGATACGCTTATAACTATAATAGATGACCATGATTTTGCAGGAATAGATCTTGACCTTGAAGTTATAGAAGAAGATGACAAGTTAGCATTTTCACGACTTGTTGATGCAGTTGGCCAACTTGTTCACCAAAAAGGCAAGCTTTTAAGTGTTACAGTACACGCAAAAGCAGGCAAGAATGACTGGCCGGGCTCTCTGGGCCAGGATTGGCAAGAAATCTCAAAGTATGCAGACCGGGTCCGAATTATGGTTTACGATTACCACAACTCTAAAACCGAACCGGGCTCAATTTCGCCGATTGATTATCTGGAAGATGTTGTAGATTACGCTGTTTCGCAAATTCCACTTGCCAAAATTGTCATTGCTCTGCCACTCTACGGTTACGATTGGAGTCAAGAAAAAGATGTAATACCGCTTACTTACGAGGCTATTTCGTCCATGGTTAACAAAAATAGAATAGAGGTACAACTGGAAAAGCAATCCTTTTCGAAACATTTTGACTACCAACAAGACGGCGTGGGTCACGAAGTCTGGTTTGAAGACGCCCAAACTTTAGAACAAAAAATCCGTCTTGTACAATCAAAAGGAATAAATAAATTTTATTTCTGGAAACTCGGCGGCGAAGACAAAAGAGTTTGGGAAATTAAATAAGGGTCGCTTTCCGGCCTGCATTAGAACTTGGATCAGCCTAAACCCCAATGCTTTAGGCATAACAATGACTATAGTATATATAATAGTATCAACAACAATGAGTGTAGAAATCAGAGAATCTTGTCTTAAGAGGCCTGACTAAAGTTTGGTCTGATTGAAGTTTGCATCGTTTTTACCAACGGTTATTGGAACTTCACCCATAATATTAGGCAACCCAACCCGCCCATCTAACTCTTTAACTATCATTCTAATTAGTTTCTTGCCTTCGATTTCGTTTTCCCTAATTAATAAATTCCAGTCCAGGCCGGGTCCGGTATTTCCCTCAAGAAGGTATATGTTCCCGCTATTACTGATAATAAAATCAAGTGTATACAGTGAACATTTTTTATTTAAAACGTTAGCAATCTTTCTGGAAGTAGATACTACTTCCTGTGGCACTTCACTTTTAGAAATATATTTCAATAACCCACCTTGGTGCTCATTGCAGCGGAAATCGCCCGGCTTTGCCATTCTGATATAGGTTTGAATTATTTTCACTCCGAGATATATCAGCCGAATATCGGTTGCTACTTGCGAATTTTTGTAACTAAAACCTTTGTCAAACTTAACGAACGGTTGAATAATATATGATATTTTTTCATTCCGCTTCATCGAAGCCATCATCTTTTTTGTTTGTTTGGCTTTAAACTTATAAACGCGTAATCCACCAGCCCCAAACCTGTTTTTCATAATGATTTCGTCAGAAAAATCATATTTGTGCGGATGTATTGACACTATTTCTTTGAGCGACCTAAGTGCTCTGTAAATACTTTCACCTGTTGCATCTTTAATAATTACTGTGGGGATGGAAAATTTATGAAGTTTTTTATAAGTTTGTTGTTTGTCAAAAAAAAGATTAAAAAGGTATGGATGGTTAAAAGGTTTAACTTTTTTGGAAGAGAAAAGTAGTTTACGAGCCGTCTCAATTCTCTTGTTAATCGGAGAAAACTTGTCAAAAATTAATTTCGAATATCCGGACTCTCTAACTTTAATCCAGCCATTGTTTTCAAAAAGCCAATAACTTCGACAGCGGCCTGCTCCCGTAATATCGGTCGTAGTAGTAAAAGCCGCTTTTAAATTATTTTTTTTGCAAATTTTTAGAAAGTATTTATAGACTACGTTGTATACTTCACTGTTTGATCCTTTAGGAAATGGTGTCGAAATGTCAGCGGATAGGGAGTAAGCACTCTTTGCTAGTCGGTCAGAGTACACTATCAGTACATCAAATATGGTGATTTTCTCCATGTTAAATCTTTCGGGGCAAACAGGAAGATTATTCTGCTATCACTACCTTATATTATACACTTTTAGATTGTAAGAAGTCGGGGTGGCTTGCCAGTTGATGTTCGAACTTGAATTAGTCATAACTCCACGGATCTAGTTGCTCTTAATTATATCTCAATTTAATCTTCTAATAATACTTACAATTGGAACTCTCAGCCCGAGAGCTAACTTTCAGACTCAAATAGTCTGTTAGAGCCGGAATCAACATTTTCTGAGGAGAAAGCCCGCACTGAGCATGGCCGAAGTGTTATTCCTTTCCAATTTACAGTCAAATTACCTCACCAAGATATTGTCCTATGATTTTGGAGAGGGATGAGAAGGGGAGAATTGTTTCTTCAAAGTTTCCACCAATGCAGTATTAAACTTCAGCTGTTCTTCAGTATAAATTATATAATTAGGGTATGAGAGTTTTAGTTATTGAGGATGAACATCGTATTGCAAACACCATTAAAGAAGGCCTTGAACAAGAGAGGTATGTTGTAGATGTCGCTTATGATGGTGAAGAAGGATACGATTTGGCAGCAACAGAAGAATATGATGCAATAGTTCTTGATTTGATGCTTCCGAAGAAGGTTGGTATTGATGTTTGTAAAGACCTTCGTAAAGACGGCATACACACTCCAATTTTAATTCTAACCGCTAAAAGCATGACAAAGGATAAAATAATTGGCTTAGATTCGGGAGCAGATGATTACCTGACAAAGCCGTTTTCTTTTAGTGAATTAGTAGCTAGGTTAAGAGCTTTATCTCGCCGTCCAAACAAAACCGTGAATGAGACACTTAAGGTTGATGATCTAACTTTGGATCCACGAATGTGTAGAGTTGAAAGAGGTGGACAAGAGATTGAACTTACAAACAAAGAATACTCGCTTCTAGAATATTTGATGCGCAATCCTGTCACCGTGCTTAGTAAGGACCAAATTATAAATAATATTTGGAACTATGATGCTGACATTTTGCCCAACACTGTTGAAGTGTATGTCAAAATATTGAGAAGCAAGATTGATAAACCATTTCCCAAGAAAGATCCATTGATAAATACTGTTAGAGGATTTGGATACAAGATTGGATAACTATGTTTAAAAACGCACGGCTCAAACTTACTGCTTGGTACTTAATAATTATTATGTCTGTCAGCCTTGGTTTGAGTGTTTTTCTATACAAAGTTCAAGTAAGGGAAATTGAAAGATTGGAATTTGCTATCCGAGTACGACAGGAACGACAGTTTGAGCAGTTCATGGGTAACCGCCCACCTCCACCATTCGTTCCAGATCCTGACGTTTTAGAAGATGCTCGGCAGAGAATAATAATGTTATTGGCAATAGTTAATGGCGGTATTTTAATTGTAGCTGGTGGGCTTGGATATTTTTTAGCAGGGCGCACACTTAGGCCAATACAAGATATGCTTGATGAGCAGAACCGTTTCATATCTGATGCAAGCCATGAGTTGAAAACACCGCTGACTTCTCTAAAAAGTGCTTTTGAGGTTTACCTGCGTAATAAAAAACCTACCCTATCAAAAGCTGAAACTTTAGTAGAAGAAAGCTTGGTAGAAACCAACAAGCTTCAGCAGTTGGCAGAATCTTTACTCCTGTTAGCACAATATAAAAAGATGAATGGCAGCTCTGAGTTTAAAGGGGTAGAAATTGAAAGTGTTATAAGTGAATCAGTCAAAAGGATAAAAGCAAAGGCCATAAGGTCGAATATAAAAATAAAAGAAAGAGTAAATAATTTTAAGGTGCAGGGCGACAGGGATAGACTGGTTGACCTCATAATAATACTTCTTGATAACGCTATTAAATACAGCAAAAAAGGTGATTCAATTTTGGTGAGTACTGTCGCTTCTGAGAACAATGGTCAAATAAAGATTAAAGACAAAGGTGTGGGTATAAGTGGGGAGGACTTACCACATATATTTGACAGGTTTTACAGAGCTGACGTTTCCAGGAGTAAGACCCAAATAGACGGCTATGGATTAGGGCTGGCTATTGCTAAAGAGATTGCCACACAACATCAAGGTAAAATCGAGGTAGAGAGTGAAATAGACAAAGGCTCTATATTTACTGTGACGCTTCCTTTAACTTAACAATAAATACGTTTCAGCCCTTCTTCAGAATCGGGTTTTACACTACAACTTGTGAGTAAAAAGAAATCAGACAAAGTTGTCCAATCGAATGCAAAGCAACGTGCTGTTGGCGCTTTTGCTATGGTCAGGAATAAGGTTAAGGTTTTTATTGGATGGCTTTTGGCAAAAAGAAGTCGTGTTGTGTTGGTTTTTTTAATTTTCTTGGCAATAGGTATTTTTGCGTGGACATGGAGGGACAAAACTCCCGAAATCCAATACCAAACAGCTACTGCTGAAGTTGGTAGTTTGATAACATCGATTGCTGCCTCAGGAACAATTACTTCGGGAAATAATACTTCAGTAACCACAAAAGTATCGGGGACTGTTAGTAAGGTATATGTAACCAACGGAGACACTGTCACCAAAGGCCAAAAGATAGCGGAAGTAACTCCGGATGATTATGCTGCAGAGCGTCAAACCGCTGCCTGGGTGGCTTATCTTGAAGCTTCGGAGAATCTACTATCTGCAAAAAACAATAAGGCACTAGCTGATATTGCGATGTGGGAAGCAAGACAAAATGTATTAGATGCACAGGAAGCGGTTGACAATATGAATGACAATGACACAAATCCTGTCACAAATGAGGTTTACACAGATGGGGAGCGAATGATAATTACCAAGACTCTTGACCAGTCCAGACTCGCTTTTGATGTGGCTGAAGCGAAATATAATAATTCTAATGCTGATATATCAAATGCCAGTGCTAAAGTGGCAGCAGCCTTAAGGGATTATCAGGAAAACGCATCAACCATTGTGGCGCCTGCAAGTGGTACGATAAGTGACTTGTCGTTAGCCGAAGGCTTGGTTATAAATGCAAACTCTCAAACTAGCTCTACAAGTGGCGCAACAATTATTTCCCCACAAACTATTGGTAAAATCAGTAATCCTTCTGGACAGCTTCAAGCTCAAGTCAGCCTGAGCGAGATTGACGTAATTAGTGTAGCTGCTAATCAAAAAGTAACCCTAACATTAGATGCATATCCTGACAAAACCTTTACTGGTAAAGTCCTCTCGGTTGATACAAGCGGAAGCTCTAATCAGGGAGTAACCAGCTACCCAGCAACAATATTGTTAGACAAAACAAGCGTAGAAATTTATCCCAATATGGCAGTGACCGCACAAATACTTTTAGATGTTAAAGCAGAAGTCTTGCTAGTACCTTCCTCAGCTGTCAAAAGTGACATGAACGGAATATATGTTGAAGCAATGGCTGATGGTAAACCGCAGCGCAAAGAAGTTGAAATTGGAGATGCTAACGACTCTCAAACAGAGATTGTCTCAGGTTTATCGGAGGGTGCTGATGTGGTAACTGCAACAATTGATCCAAATCAAGAAATTAACTTTGGTGGAACGGGCGGATTTGATGGATCGGCCTTTGGTGGGGCAGGTGGCGGGGTAAGAATTATTGGCAGATAAGCAAAGCTTGCTACTACATAGTAAATGAAAAATGATACGAGTTTTCAAACTTTCCAAGATATATCGCAATGAGTCAGCTGAAACATTGGCCCTGAAGAATGTTTCGTTTGAGATCAAAAAGGGCGAGTTTGTTGCGATTATGGGTCCCTCTGGTTCTGGCAAATCCACTTTAATGCATATTTTGGGTGCCTTGGATAAGTCTACTTCAGGAAAATATTTCTTGGATGGTACGGATGTTTCCAAAATGAATGCTGACGAACTCGCTGATATTAGAAATCAAAAAATTGGGTTTGTTTTTCAAGCATTCAATCTGTTACCTAGGTACTCAGCCGTAAGAAATGTTTCTCTGCCGATGATGTATGGAGGAATTGAAAAGGAGAAAAGACATGATTTAGCTATTAAATACTTAAAAATGGTAGGACTTGGCGATAGGCTGGATTATACACCCTCTCAACTTTCAGGTGGACAGAAACAGAGAGTAGCCATTGCTCGGGCATTAGCCATGAACCCTAGCATTATTTTGGCCGACGAACCCACTGGTAATATTGCAACAAAACAAGCCGCTGAGATTATGGAAATCCTCCAGGAGCTTAATGATAAAGGTAACACAATTTTAATAATTACTCATGAAAAGGATATAGCCGAATATGCCAAAAGAACCATCACCATAAGGGATGGCGAATTGGCAGGAGATAAAAAAAATGGGACTAGATGAAATACTAACAGAAAGCATCGGGACACTAGCGCTTAACAAAGTCAGAACAGGGCTTGCTATGCTCGGAGTTATTATTGGTATTGGAAGTGTTATAACTCTTGTATCATTGGGTCAAGCTTCACAAAAGTCAGTTGAGAATCAAATTAAATCCTTAGGTGCAAATCTTATAACTGTTTCTCCAGCAGGACAAAACGTCGGTGGAGTTCGAGGTGCTGCTGGTGGAGGTACAACATTAACTTTAGCTGATGCTGAGGCGATAGAAAATTCTTCGGAAGTTTCAACTGTTACTGCAGTCTCTCCTGAATACACAGGCAGATCTCAAGTTACTGCGGGGAGGAACAATACTAACACACAAATATATGGTGTTGTTCCCGAATATCTCACTGTTCGTAATGTGTCAGTTGCCAATGGTTCTTTTATTTCAGGTCAGCATGTATCCTCTCAAGCAAAGGTGGCTGTGCTTGGCCCTACAGTGGTCGAAGACTTGTTTGGAAAAGGTGCTAACCCTGTTGGACAATCAATAAGAATTGAAGGACAGAATTTTACTATCATCGGAGTAACTGAGACGAAGGGTGGTACTGGATTTCAAAACCAAGATGACAGGATTTTTGTGCCATTAACTACTGCACAAAAGGTTCTTTATGGGGTTAGCCACTTAAGCTCAATCGCGGTAAATGCAATTAGTGAAGATGTTGTCGACCTTGCCAAAAACCAAATAGGATATTTACTACTTGATAGACACAAGCTTAAGAGCCCTGAGGAGGCAGACTTTAG
Organism: Candidatus Woesebacteria bacterium RIFCSPHIGHO2_02_FULL_42_20; assembly: GCA_001792535.1. Lineage (GTDB taxonomy): Bacteria > Patescibacteriota > Microgenomatia > UBA8517 > UBA8517 > 2-01-FULL-39-21. Next base: position 113,960 of record MGGS01000001.1, read on the forward strand.
CTTTTTTTCTCTAACTGACATACTAAGTACAGCTTCAGAAGTTACGGGGACATTTACAACACTTTTATCCGGAATAGCTGCGATATCGCTTATTGTCGGAGGGATTGGAATTATGAATATAATGTTGGTTACAGTAACTGAAAGAACCCGTGAGATTGGCTTGAGAAAGGCGCTCGGGGCTAAGAATCGCATTATCACTGCTCAGTTTTTGGTTGAATCAATAATCATTACTTTTACAGGAGGTTTTATTGGCATAATGCTTGGTATAGGTATATCGTATTTCTTAGCTAACTCGATGTCGTTGCCGTTTACTATGTCGATATCTTCAGTTCTTTTAGCCTTTGGAGTTTCAGTAGCAATTGGAATGGTATTTGGACGGTATCCGGCTCAAAAGGCAGCTAACCTAGAACCAATAGAAGCATTACGTTATGAATAAAAATTAGAGTTGAATGTTTATAGCACTTGGTTAAAACCAATTGTAAAAGCATTGGGATATGAATAAAGGAGGTGATAGCTATGGCTAAGAATAATCTAATTATTACTGCAGTTTTAGCAATTATTTTTGGTGCAGGAGGATTCTTTGGCGGGATGAAATATCAGGAAAGTAAAACTCCAAGCTTTGCAGGAAAATTTACTCAAGGACGAGAAGGACAGGGACAACCCATTGGACAAGTACCTTCGAACGGAGGTCAGCTCCAAGGCAGGTTTGGTCAAGGGGTGGCACAAGGCTACAATCCTGTAAGTGGTGAAATTATAAGCGTGGACGAAGGAAGCGTTATTGTGAGTATGCCAGATGGTAGCAGTAAAATAGTCTTACTGACAGACAGCACAACGATAAACAAGACAGAAGAAGGATCTGATTCCAATCTTGTAGTTGGTGAGCAAGTTATGATCTTTGGATCTGAAAACTCTGATGGAAGTGTTACCGCTCAGAATATATCAATCGGGGGTAGAGAGTTCTTGAGAACACCCGAGGCTAACTAAGTTATTGTTGTTAGCCTTCTTTGCTTATCGAAACATCGGTTCAAATTTACTCGTGAAGTTTGTATATGAGAGGTGAGTTCGAACATCGGTAAAACAGTTCAAGTCCGATCAGGGTGGTGTACGGGAGTCGAACCCGCTAAAACTGCCTCCACAGGGCAGCGCCTAAGCCGTTCGGCACACACCACCTTGTTTAAGTAATTAGTTTTTCTTCAAGTTCCCTATCATTTTTCTGGAAAACCAGGTGCTCTAACCAGCCAAGTATCTGCTAATCTTTGTGCTCTTCCTCCTGGCTTTCGTCCGTCAACTTTCTCTTCCCGCCGCGCCTGCTTTTTTCAGCTTCTCTTACTTCACGAGCGGTATCCACTTCTTCATGACTACCGGGCTCATGGCCGTAAACAGCCTTGTGAGCACTGTCGATATCATAAACACTATCGTCTTGGTTATCGTCATTCATCGCTCCAAGTATACATAATTTAATCAAGAAATGATATAAATTAGTAATGAGCTATTTAGTTGTCCTCTCCACAGCTGTTTTACTTCTGGCGAATGCAATCCCGATTCTAGGTGTGTATTTATTTAGCTGGACAATCCAAACGCTGGCTGTTATTTATTGGTTGGAAGCGGGAATTCAGGGTTTTTTTGGCCTGATAAAACTCTTTCGAACCCAAGGTTCGCTATCAGGCAAACACCAAATAAGTACAAGTATGCTCACGAATCTTATCAAACTCCCTTTAATACCTCTTTTTGCCTTGAATTTCTTTGTATTTTTAGTTGTCTACGGCATTTTGTTGTATTTTTTGATAGGCATAGAAGCAGTGCAATTTAGCACTGTTTTAGCCGTATATGCAGTATTTTTTGTAAGTCATACTATTTCTTATTACTTAAACTTTATAAAGTCCGGTGAATTCAAAAAAGTTTCGCCCGTTAAACAGCTCTTTGAACCATATAGGAGATACGGGCTTACTCATCTGGCGGTTCTAATGGGTGTTTTTCTCGCCAAAAGCAGCGGAGCCGGGCATTTTTGGGCTCTTTTGACAGCTCTGGTAAAGACTATTGTAGATGCAAGTTTACATATAAAAGAGCACAAGGAGAGCTTCAATGGTTAGGTTGTCCAAGGACACTTTTATGCTTTATGGAAGGAATTTTATATTTGGTGTGGAGGACAGCCTTGTGTCAACAGTCGGGCTTCTGTCAGGGGTGGCTGTAGCCAACGTCGGCCGCCACACAGTATTTTTGACCGGAATGGTACTTATTTTTGTGGAAGCGTTTTCGATGGGGGTAGGAAGCTTTCTCTCCGAACACTCGGTGGAAAAATTTCTCAATCACAACGAATCGGGATCCTCCAGACCCCGGGTTGCCGGCATTATTATGTTTTTTTCGTACTTTCTATCAGGCTTTATTCCACTCCTCCCGTATTTATATTTTCAAACGGGTATAGCTTTTGCTGCATCAATAGCACTTTCGCTGGCCTCACTTTTCTCACTCGGGCTAATAAGTGCAAAATTGTTTAAGATCAATCTTCTTCGAAACGGTTTGGAGATGTTAATTCTTGGAGGCAGCGCGATCTTAATGGGTATCGTGGTCGGTGTAGTTCTGCGCAACGCATCTGTTTGAGCGGGAGACGGGGATTGAACCCGCGACCTTCTCGTTGGCAACGAGACGCTCTACCACTGAGCTACTCCCGCGAATGATAATGAGCTAAGGAGTATCAGTGGCCAAGCTCTGCTTACCACTGAGCTACTCCCTCGTAATTACTCACAAATATACTACATCCACATACACTAATCCAGTCAACTTTACGTATTTCATGGTATACTAAACAGTGTCTCGCCAGAGTGGCGGAACTGGTAGACGCGTACGGTTCAGAACCGTATGGGTATTTTTCCCTTGGAGGTTCGAGTCCTCTCTCTGGCACTTTGCAGTTTAATAGGCGCGGGGATGGCGGAACCGGTAGACGCGCAGTCTTGAGGAGGCTGTGGAGTAATCCGTGGAGGTTCAAGTCCTCTTCCCCGCACTCGTTTTGCTTGTGCCGGTTAGGTTCTTAAAAGGTCGATTAGCTCAGTTGGCCAGAGCGAACGGTTTACATCCGTTAGGTCGCAGGTTCGAGCCCTGCATCGACCACTATGAATTGGAATAATGTACAGTATTATTTCGTATTAATTTATAGAAAGATATTGACGGTGGTTGTATCGACGCCTGAAATTAAGTTTATTTTGCTGATTTGTATTTCGGTAATTGGTTTGTTTTTAATTGCCAAGTTGTTTATTCCGGTCTTTTAGCCATCAAGAGCCCTGAGTGTAATCGAAGGGCCGAGGTAGCCAAGGTGGTCACGGCGGGCGCCTGAAGAGCGTCAGATGTGTGTTCGACTCACACCCTCGGCACAAGTAAAACCCCATTTTCATTAACCGAGGATTGACTTATTATTTCCAGTTACTCTATTATGATTACTAGAGTTAAAGCATGTCTAACAAAGGGAAAGTTGCCCTTCTGATTATTATTTCTATTATTATTGCGGTAAGCATTCCCGTAGGTGTTTATATCGTTTCCCAGCAACAAGACATCAGGCGGGAAGCTTCCGTGCCTGGCGGCGAGGCAACCGTTACGCTTAGTCCCCAGACAACAAATAAAAATGTAGGCGAAACTTTTCCAGTTACTGTTTCCTTTAATACCTCAGGAGTTGCGATTCAAGCAGTTGCTGTAAGACTCATGTATCCTTACTCCGGGGATTTGCCAGAGGTACTTACCTCAAACCTTCAGATTAGTCCTGTTTTACAGACTACAGGTGACTGGACTTGCCCTGTCAAAAACGTCACACCAGAGAGTAACAAAGTAAACATAGACGTCACTTGTGTGAATACAAGCGTGGCCGGTTTTTCTTCATCCACTAACATCCAACTTGCGACATTTAATCTTACCGCCAATTCACTTCCGGTTAGTAATCCCGTTATTTTGACTTTTGATTCAGCTAAAAGCATTATTACCAGAAAAAGCAATGGTGAGGATGTTCTTTTGATTCCTACCAGCTCGACAAGTTATACAATAGCTGGCAGCCAAGCGACGACCCCCCCTGCAACTGCAACTCCCACAACTAGTGCTGCGAGTACGCCTACTTCTTCTCCAAAGTCGACGGCGACTGTAAAAGCCACCTCTACTGCTACACCTACGACGTCTTCAACTGCCAGCGGTTCTGCAACTCCGAGTCCGTTCATCCCCGGTACCGGTGCCGGCCCGGACTCGGGTGTTTCGGCTCCGACACTATTTGGAATTGGTATGGGCGCATTGCTACTCATGATGGCTGTCGCCTTGGTTATCTAGATTAAAAAAATCGCACTTGCATACCTTCTTTGACAAGCGTGGAAACAGACACCTCTTGGCCGTCAAATTTTGACCCTGTTCCCCATATTTTGGCCTTTTTGTAATTTTGGGCTTTGTCACTACCCAATGCAACCAATACTTCGGCCAAACTGGAACCGGTTTTGACCACAAGGGAATTATCTATGTTTGGCGTCTGTTGTGGGCCAACAAGATATAGCGTTACAAATTCCAAGGCCTTCCATATTTTGGTTTTGAGTATGTCCAAATTTATATCAAACTCTGAGGAAATAAATAAAGCAGACGGATATTTTTCCGCTATTTGGTTTTTGAGGTTGGCGGCAACATTTTCCGTTTTATTAATCAGTAATAACGTTTTTCTGTATACCCTGTTAGCCGAAAACTTGTCTACCAATCCGTCGATAGTTACTTTTTCGTTTAAAGTTATTTGCGCATTGGTAATCCTGAATTCTCGGGCAATACTTTTTATCGTTTCGGCACTTAGATTTTGTTTAATGTTCGAGTGAATTATTAGGCCGCCTGCTACTTTCTTGTCAACGCCAATTTTTGGTGGCTGTTCGTCCAATCTAACTCCTGCACCTTCCAACTCATGGACAATTACGTCAATTTCCTTCCAACGATCGATGTCGGTTAGAATCAAGACCAGATCCGCGCCCCTAATCACTGAGAGCACTTCTTTGCCGCGGCCTTTACCGAGGCCAGATCCCTTAATTAGGCCCGGAACGTCAAGAATCTGAATTTTGGCATGTCTAAACTCCATCATTCCGGGAATAACTGTGACTGTTGTAAATGCATACGGTGCCACTTTTGATTGTGCATTGGTGAGTTTGTTTATCAAGGTGGATTTGCCGCTTGAAGGAGGGCCAACCAGTACTATTGTTGCGTCGCCCTGCTTTTTAACGGCGTATCCTCCGCCACTACTGCCGCCCTTGCCAGCGCTCTCATACAGTTTGTCTTTGAGCTTTGAAAGCCTTGCTCGCAGTTTGCCGATGTGGTGTTCTGTTGCCTTATGATAGGGCGTCTCGCGAATCTCTTTCTCTATCGAGCTAATCTGTTCATCAATGGTCACCATAATGTATAATTATAGCTGATAAGCAAACGGGTAATATATTCGCGCCCGTAGCTTAATGGACAGAGTTGGTGGCTTCGGACCACTAGGTGGAGGTTCAATTCCTCCCGGGCGCACCATAATTACTAAGAAAAATTATGGCTCATAAAAATATTGAAATTGAAATTCAGGTTAATGTCGAAAATTCTAAACCATTGATAGAGTTTCTCGAGAAGAATGGAACTTTTCAATCGGCCAAACACCAGGTAGATGAATATTTTTCTTCAGCCCACAGAGATTTTCTCAGAGCTAGACCGGTGAAAGAATGGTTACGACTTCGCGATTCCGACGGAAAATATTCCTTAAATTATAAAAACTGGCATTTTGATGAAAACAGGAAGAGCCATTTTTGTGATGAATTTGAAACTAAGATTGAGGGCATAGACAAGATTAGAAAAATTTTTTCGGCCCTCAATTTTAAATCCATAGTCATAGTTGATAAATTGAGAAAAATCTGGACATACAAAGCTTATGAGGTTGCTATTGATTCGGTGAAAACTCTTGGCAATTTTGTAGAGGTTGAATACATAGGTAAAGACGAAAAAGTAAATCCGGAGAAAGTAACCGGAGAAATGGTTGATTTTCTTAAAAAAGTTGGTTGCGGAAAAATAACAAGGAATTATGTTGGTTATCCGTTCCTGATACTTTTCCCAAAAGAAGTTAAGTACGAAATACAATAGAAAAACTTGAAATTACTATCTGCCTGGTTTAGCTACGCTTGCTGTGAGGTCTTCGCCTTTTTTCTTCTTGACACCAAGCATGCCACATGGTTTATTTAAAAAACTTTGATATGAAGTTTATTTTTGTTTCCGGAGGTGTAGTATCCGGCCTTGGTAAAGGTGTTGTGACCGCTTCGCTCGCATTTCTTCTCAAATCCCGAGGCTTTAAAGTTACGCCTGCTAAAGTTGATATGTATTTTAATGTCGACGCGGGAACGCTTCGGCCGCAGGAACACGGCGAAGTCTTCGTGACCCATGACGGGATGGAAACGGACGAGGACTTGGGCCACTACGAACGCTTTATCCACGAAAACCTTAAAAAGGAGAATTATATTACTGCCGGCCAAGTGTATAGCGAAGTAATAAGGCGCGAGCGAGCGTTCGAATATGCCGGCGAAACCGTCGACGTCATCCCTCACATTACCGACGAAATTACCAGAAGAATTATATTGGCGGGGACTGCCAACAACGCCGATATCGTCATTGTTGAATATGGCGGCACGGTCGGAGAGTATAAAAACGGTATCTTTTTTGAGACGTCCAGAATTATGAAACTCAAAAAGCCGCATGACGTCATCCACGTTCATGTAACTTACTTGCCATATTTAGTGCACATTGGTGAACTCAAAAGCAAACCGGCCCAGACTAGCGTACATATTTTAAACGGTATGGGAATTCAACCGGACATTATTGTCGCACGAAGCGAAAAACCGATGGATAAAAAAAGAGCCGATAAACTGGCGCTTTATAGTAACGTTTCACCTGACCGGGTCTTTCTGGCACCTAATTTGGACACCATATACGAAGTCCCTCTTTTGTTTCATAAACCCCAGCACCATTTAGCCTCTACTTGCTTGAACCTCCTAGGACTTAAAAACGGCAAACACAAACAGATGCACTCCTGGCTTGAAGTAACAAGTAGGGCAATTAAAAAGTGGCCAAAAACAGTGAAGATTGCACTCGTCGGCAAGTATTTTGTAACCGGTGATTACTCACTTATCGATTCCTATGTTTCAGTCATTGAAGCACTACGCCACGCCTCGTGGAAATTGGGCATAAACTTGGAATTTGACTGGCTGGACAGCGAAAAAATTGAAGAAAGCGGAACTGATGTTTTGAAAAAATACAACGGGGTCGTGGTACCGCAAGGGTGGGGAAGTAGGGGCACGGAGGGGAAAATCGCTGCTATTAAGTTCGTGCGGGAAAATAAGCTACCCTATTTAGGACTTTGCTTTGGAATGCAAATGGCGACAATTGAATATGCTCGAAACGTGCTGTGTTTGGAAAACGCCAATTCGGAAGAAGTAAACCCCAAAACACCTCATCCTGTCATTCATATTATGCCCGATCAGAAAAATTACCTTGCTCTGCGACAATACGGCGGGACAATTAGGCTTGGAGCCTGGCCTTGCAGAATTCACAAAGATACTAAACTGGAAAATCTTTACAAAAAATATGGTGGGCCACTTAGTTCTCCTTGGTACGACGCCAATTCTACCTTTTCGAGACGAATTAAACCAAAAGTCGCGAGCGTAATTTTTGAGCGCCATAGGCACAGATATGAATTTAATAACACTTTCAGAACAAAATTTGAAGAAAATGGATTTAGTATAAGCGGCTCGTCGCCGGACGGACTTCTAGTCGAAGCTGTAGAGCTTGTCGATCACCCTTTCTTCGTGGCCACCCAATATCATCCGGAGTATTTGAGCCGACCACTTACCCCCCATCCAATCTTTATGGGCTTTATGAGTGCAGCTTCAAAATGATATAATCGTTTGATCCAGCCGGGGTGGCGGAATCGGTATACGCGCAGGACTTAAAATCCTGTGGTCGAATAGACCTTATGGGTTCGAGTCCCATCCCCGGCACATTTGGAGACTGGCGCTGGTTGGGCTCGCCGTGGAGGCGGACACGGCGAGCAAATCGTACGGTGGGACAGGCAAAAATTCGAGCCGTTTATTATTTAAGAAGTAGTTCGAGCCGACTTTTTTTGCAAAGAACGCCAGATCTTTGCAATTATTTTTTGCGCGCGCGATTTTGGCCGCATCAGTGGCCTCTTTTACGAACTCCTTGAGTGGTTCGAGCCAACTCGAACCGTTAGTCTTAATTTCAGTAATTTTTTCCTGTAAAACCTTCTTCGTCTGTAATAATTCGTCTTTTTTCCTTTGGTAACTTTCAATGTCAGTGATTTCTTCCAAATAACTTTCGAGAAGTCTATCTAATTTCTTTTCAAGATCGGAAAGAGAAATGGAGAGTTTTTGGAGTTCGCCAACGGCGAACTCCTTTTCTTTCTCTCCGTCTTTTTCCGCCATCTCCAAAAGCTTGTTTGCCCAGACTTCAGAAAGAGAAACACTGCTAACAATATCTCTCAATTGGTTTTCCACTTCTTCCTCGCGTAAATATGGCTGTGAACAAATGCCTTTTTTCTTCACGCACCGGTAATACGTGTACCAAACCTCGCCTCTGGTTTTGGGATAAAACTTTTTGTGTTTTTCGGCGGTAAAGAAACTATCACACTCTTTGCATTTGATAAAGCCAGTAAACGCAAAATCGTGTTTCTGCGGTTTCCTGTTATATTTCTTCTCCAAAACTTTCTGCACTTCATCAAAAAGTTTTTTGGTAATTAGTGGCTTGTGCTTTCCTTCGTAAGTTTCACCATGATAGGTCATAAGGCCAAAGTAAAAAGTTCTCTGGAGCATTTCCCGGATTTGGTTGAAATGTAAAGGCTTTCCATTTCTACGAGTTATCCCGTT
>MGGS01000001.1:122881-175657 GCA_001792535.1 Candidatus Woesebacteria bacterium RIFCSPHIGHO2_02_FULL_42_20
GGTTGAAATGTAAAGGCTTTCCATTTCTACGAGTTATCCCGTTTTTGAAAAACAGATCGCGGATGTCTTTCATTGAGGAAAATTCGCCAGAGGCGAATTTTCTAAACGACTCATTCACTAATCCCGCAGCTTTTGGGTCAACCATGACACTTCTTGTATTTCTGTCGTTCTTGTAGCCAAGCGGCGCGTAAGACGGCCAGTCTCCACGGCGAAGTTTAAAATATAAACCTCGTTTTACATTCTCGCTCAAATTATCCACATAATACTTTGACTGGCCAAAGGCGATTGAAAGCATGAATTTGCCTTGCGGTGTATTTTCAAACCAGAAAGACGGAAATTTTAATGCTTGCAATTTCCCGGTATCCACTAAGTAAATTATTTTCCCGCCGTCAACTGAATTTCTAGCCAAACGATCCGGATGCCAACTGATAATTCCGTTGATTAACCCTTTTTCAATTAGAGAAATAAGAGAATTGAAAACCGGTCGTCCGGGAACTTTGGCCGTTTCTGCTTCGATCAGAAACTCTGAAATTTCCAAATTCTCTCTTTGAGCAAATGCTTTTAATTCTTCAATTTGCTGTTCGATAGACATGATTTGTTTATCCTTTTCGTCAGTCGATTTTCTGCAGTAAGCAATATATTTGGTCATAGTTTATTTCTTCGTTCCCTTGTTTTTGTTTTAAATTTTCGCGCTTTTTCTCTATTTCTTATTTTTCTCCGGCTCGAATTTTCCCTGTCCGAAGCCTCTGCGGCGCTGGCCGCGAGGGCGGGCGCGGCTGACGCCGCGCCTCCGAAAAAGTCGGCTCGAAATTTCGCCGAAGGCGGAAAAGAAAAAGCGCGAAAATTTTTAAAGAACAAAACTCAAATGCACTCACTGGTTGTGCTCAAATCCGTTGAGATTTGTCCAATGAGGACATTAAAAAACCCAACTGTTATCTTGATCACATCATAAAATGTATCAGATGTAATTATAGAAAATCAAGTGTTATTTGGAATACGATATAAATATCTGGTAAAATACTACTTATTAATTTGAAATTCTTTATCTATTGCGAAAGGGGGTGAAAACATGAGTGAAAAATTAACAGCCGCTGGATTAAAAGTCGGTGATAAGTTCATTATTGATACGGCAGATGGACCCCATAATGCCCAAGTAGTCAAAGTAGTAGAATATGGTATCTTTTATACTCCTCCAGCACCTGAAGAAGCACATGTATACATGACCCTGGATGGATCCATCACCGGTATAGCTGGATCACCTTTACGTAGCGATGTCATTCCTGAAGGAGGAATACCAGTTAAAGGAATAGTTGCTCAAAGGATCGTTACGAAACCGTAAATCTTATAAATAACTTTTGCGAGGGCAAAAGTTAAAAATCGCGCGCAAAAAATAGAGCGGAGGCGCGGCGTCAGCCGCGCCGGAGCTTGGCGAGGAGTGTTAGCCCCGAGCCTGCTGTTTGAAAATAGTTCGAAGTTGTTCGTAAATAGAGCACATTTGGGGAGTGGCGCAGTTGGTAAGCAAAGCTTGGCCAATTATTTAAATACAACGGAGAGTGGCGCAGTTGGTAGCGCGCGCGGTTTGGGACCGCGAGGTCCCGGGTTCGAATCCCGGCTCTCCGACAAGTAACTTAGTGCTTGAAACCTCTTAAGGTTACTGTAAAATAATCATATGTCGGATGAAGCCTTTGAAAACCTTTCCAAAACAGAACGTCGCGAATTAGCTCGTCAGATGAAAAAAACTGATGAAACTAAAAAATCTTTTTCTGCCAATATTATGAAATACGCTTTTTATCTAATAGCACTTTTTGTCATTGGTTTTATTTTTTATTCTTTTTTGAAACCAACAAGTAATTCTGTTGATAACGCAGGAGAAAAACTAACTGTCACTGGCGGTGAATGGATCAAAGGAAACTTAGAAGCAAATAACACGCTTTTTGAATTTAGTGATTTTCAGTGCCCCGCCTGTGCCAGTTACCAACCTATTGTGAAGCAAATCGAGGATCAATTAGGTGATCAACTTAAATTTATTTATAAACATTTTCCGTTGATTACGATTCATAAAAATGCCTTTTCGGCCTCACTTGCCAGCGAAGCTGCCGGAAAACAGGCCAAGTTCTGGGAAATGCACGATTTGCTTTTTAAATTTCAGGATGATTGGAGTAATAAAGGGGATCCATCAACGTTGTTTGAAGAATACGCCCGAAGTTTAGAACTGAATGCAGATAAATTTAAAGAGGATTACGCCAGCGGTGATCTTAAAAGTAAAGTGGAAAAAGATATTGCCCTAGGCAATACATTAAGAATTAATTCGACCCCCACTTTTTATCTCAACGGCCAAAAGCTAAATCTCCCTATTTCGGTTGAACAGGTTAAAACCCTTCTCAGTCAGTGAATTTTGAGCTTCAAACTGCGAATCTATGGTATAATTTGGCTTGTGCGGGATTAGTTGATTGGATCAACACCACCCTTCCAAGGTGGGGAAACGGGTTCGACTCCCGTATCCCGCTCACGAGGCCCGGTAGCTCAATTGGATAGAGCAACTCCCTTCTAAGGAGTAGGTTGTGCGTTCGATTCGCGCCCGGGTCACAGCGGGCCGCTAGCTCAATGGTAGAGCAATTCCCTCTTAAGGAAAAGGTTGGAGGTCCGAATCCTCCGCGGCTCACACGTTAGAAACAAAAACTGGTGATCCAGTTACGGCCCGGGGACATGGATTTGCAACCTACTCATCTTTCACAAACTTGATTTTGAACTCCAGCTATGTCATCCTCTAATATAACTAATGTTAGGCTCACGCTTAAACATCAAGAGTGCAGTAGTTGTTGGCGTTTTTTTTATATTTACACCTGTTGTTTTAGGAACTAGTCTTTTCTCTCTTTCCGTACTGGCTGAAAACGAAGATGCTCAAGCTAAAAACAATTCCACATATCAAGGAGCCAAGATATTTGCTTCCCTTCCGTCGCAAAAGAAGTCGATATCACCCGTGCTTGGTATTTCAGACGCAAGACCTGAAATACTGACACGCTATTTACAACGGTATGATTCACCTTTGGTCCCGTTTGTAAATCAAATGATAGATATAGCAGACAAACATGGCTTGGATTTCAGATTAACAACTGCAATTGCCCAACAGGAGAGTAACCTTTGCAAAAAGATACCGCCTGGGTCACATAATTGCTGGGGTTGGGGAATTCATAGCCGAGGCACTTTAGGTTTTGCCACATACATGGATGCACTAGAGACCGTGTCTGTGGGAATTCGTGCAGAGTATCTTGACAAGGGACTATTTACACCAGAACAGATAATGACCAAATATACGCCTTTGTCCAACGGCTCATGGGCTGAGGGCGTCACTAAATTTATGGAAGAGATGGAGTGAGAGCGAGTGTACGTTCCTACGATACTTACGATTATCCTGCTTACTGGCAAAACAGAAGTTATGAACACAAAAGTGAACTTTTGGCTCTAACAAGATTACTCAGCCAGATTCCTGAAATAGAAACACTCGCGGATATTGGTGGAGGCTTTGGCCGACTGATTAATGTCTATAACCCAAGAGCTAAAAGAATATACTTGATTGATCCTTCTATAAAACTTTTGACTAAGGCTAGAAAGGACTTTGCCAGATTTAAGAAAATAAAATATGTACATTCCTCGCTAGAGAATTTGCTGGCAAAAAAATTTAGAAACAAATTTGATGTTATTGTTATGGTCAGAGTGATGCATCATATCTGGGACATTGACAGATGCTTTGAAATACTGGCTAAACTTACTAATAAAAACGCATATTTGATACTGGAATTTGCAAATAAAACTCATTGGAAAGCATTGCTGACTAAATTTTTACACGGGGATTTTACTTTTCCATTGGACATCTTTTCGATAGACAGAAGATCCAAAATTTCTAAAAAGAAAAATGCAATAGCTTTTTTGAATCACCATCCGGATGTAATTATTCGAAAATTGGAACAAAATAATTTTAGGGTTGTAGACAAACTTTCTGTATCAAATTTGCGAAACAGTCTCATTAAAAACCACTTAGCCGAAGAAACTCTTTTAAGTATCGAGAAGAAAATACAAAAACCGTTTGCCAAAGTCAATTTCGGCCCCTCAATTTTTATCCTAGCTAAAAAAATTTAGAGTTTAATTAATAGAAGTAATGCTTATAGGATAATTTAATTAAATAAATTGACTGTTGACATTATTATATTATAGGTATATAATTTCTCCAGGTTTTGAGGCAATCCGTTTTTTGCGTGAAAGCGTCAAGATTTATACGACCCCGACTTTAAAGTCGGGGTTTTTAATTGTATGCTATATAATTAAACTATTGCCGAGGTGGCGGAACTGGCAGACGCGCAGGATTTAGGATCCTGTGGCCGCAAGGCTGTGGAGGTTCAAATCCTCTCCTCGGCACTTTAAGTGAATAGAAAGTATCTTGTCGTAACAATCAGTCTTGCCGCAATTATCCTACTTCTAATATTAAGGATTAAAACGCCATCCAATAAACAAAGTCTGTTGACAATCAATTCCGTTGAATTTAATTTACTCATCGCAAACACAGACGAAAGCCGCCAAAATGGTTTAGCTATTTACGATGCTTTGCCTCTAGATACCGGCATGCTTTTTGATTTTAAAGAGCAGGATGTCAATGCAACTTTTTGGATGAAAAACATGAAGTTCCCAATTGACATCATTTGGATCGATAATAATAAAATTGTCAGTATAAATAAAAATGCGCCTCAACCCCAATCAGAAACTCCTAACGAAGCGTTGACTTTATACTCATCGGGCAAACCAGTAGATTACGTCTTTGAAATCAACTCCGGATTATCGGATATGTACGGCTTTAAAATAGGTGATGATGTTACTTTTGTAAGGTGAATTCCTCCAGCTCCTTGACTCCTCCGAAAGCGATTCTATCCGGTACTGCTACTTTATCCAAATAAAGCATCCTTGCAGGCGTTAAAACGAAATCGCCCCAAGATTTATTAGTTTCATCAATTGAACTAACAAGCCTCTCTCTTTTTTGCAAATCCTCAAATATATTTAGCTGTAAAAAATCTTTCTTTTTTAAATTAAAGCAAGAAATAAATATATTTCTGATAGGTTTTTTATATGGTGAAAGGCCGGCGATGAATAAAGCTTTTTTAAAAATGTCTCTCGAATCGAATAGGCTCTGCTGGAAAGTCACACCTCTGTGCCAGAAATAACCATCGCGGTAGTAAATGGCAATATGTACTCCACTGGTTGTAAGATTTGCTTTTCTCAATCTAAATCCTGTTTTTTCAACTAATTTTGAAAGAACAGGAGCAATTTCATCTAAAGTGGTCAGGGGGTTGGGTAAAGCGTAAGAGTTGCCGTAAGTTTTCCTTCCAAACTCGACATCGTCGATCTCCCAACCCCGAAGTCTTAGATACCAATAGTAACCATTGACCGATTTAAAAGCAGCTTGTAATTTCCAAATAGGGGACATGTAAAATTCTTCCACCGTTGCTATTCCTACAAAGGAAAGCCTGATTGCATTCCTTAATTTTATGTAAGGCAGATCCACTAATTTAAGTTTTTGGTAAATTTCCAGAAAATTTCTTTTGGTTATTTCGGTCAAACCGTCGGGTTTATATAAATTGGAAGCAACTTTTGCCAAAAATCTGTTCGGCGCGATACCTATCGAAACAGTTAACCAGTCACCGACCTCAACCTTTATTCTTCTTTTAATCTCCTGTGCTACAAATGTCATGTTGCCCCCAAAAAGGTGAACCGTACCGGCCATAGCCAAAACAAACTCGTCAATCGATTTGGGAGAAAAATCATCCGTATAGCCTGAAACTATTTTTCGCAAAGCCAAATGCACATTTCTATACTTCCAGGGGTCGCTCTCCAACACAAACAGTCCCGGACAAAGAAATTTACCTTCCTTGACTTTCATACCTGTTTTTACTCCCATTTTTTTAGCCTCAACAGAAGCAGCCAGAATACAACCATTCGGGCTTCTGTAAGCAGCCACAGCGACAGGTTTGCCTCGAAGAAATGGGTTCGCCTGTTGCTCGATACTCGCAAAGCAAGAATTAAGATCAATATGCATCACGGCAGGTAGGATCGGATTAAAACCTAATTCAGTCTGGTAATCCATCGGATACCTCCTCAAGTTTCCAGTGAAGATTATCAGTATTTAAAACAAGCCGAAAAAATAAAGTTTTGCTAGTCACCGAGAAAACGTGATAAAGAGTACGACCCATGCGGTAGGTGTGGTGCAAGCCAACTTCACTAACGGGATAGGTTCGATTATTCCAGATAAGAAATCTGGGGAAAACCTTATTTACAAGGTGATCAAAAACTAAACTGACAGATACTGATTCGGCTATTCTTTGGTTCACTAATTAGTTATAAACCCAAAGAAAACACGAAGTCAAGAAGTAATTTTTTAACTATTGACAAAGATTTTTATTTATTTCTAAATGAATTATATGCCAACTACTTACAAAGGCTTATTGAAACTTTTTCTAACCCTTTTTCTTTTCACTTTTCTTCTCTATAAATTCCCTTTACAAGCCCGCTCAGCGGTTGCTAGTCATCTTGTCATTTCCGAAGTGCAAATATCCGGAGACGGGGGTGTACCCGCAAGCGATGAGTTCGTCGAGTTATATAACCCGACCGACACCGATATAGTAATGGAAAGTTGGCTACTAACGAGAAAAAATGGTGCGGGAACAGAAGCGAATCTGGTAAGTGAACTTAATGGAACCGTGCCGGCGCATGGCTATTTTCTGATAGGCCACGAAACAGGTTACAATGGTGCTACTTCGCTTGACGTTCCATACTCGGCTCCAAGTAATGCTCTGACAAGTAACTACGCCGTTCTTTTATACGACAATACTAATGCTCCTGTGGATAAAGTTGGTTTTGGAAATAATCCTGACGGCTTTGAAACGGCAGTTTTTGACCAAAACCCAGAGGCAAACAGCAGCGTTGAAAGAAAAGCCTGTCCGCTTTCCACCGACGAAAGTATGCTGACAGTGGATTTACTAAATGGCAACGCCGAAGACACCGATGACAACTCCGGTGATTTTGTCCTCCGCGAAGTTTCCGATCCGCAGAATTCAAGTTCCGCTACAGAAACGCCGAACTGTGCCACGCCAAGTGGAACACCGGCTGCCTCACCCACCGAATCGCCCGAAGAGAGCCCTACACCCATTGCAACACCCACACCCACAATTGAACCGTCACCAAGCCCAACAGCTACACCCGAACCCACTCCAGAAGGGTTTGTGATTGCGAGATTTGCTTTCCCTGGGAGGACTACTCTCTGCACTGTTACCCACGAAGCTAAAACAGTTTGGTTTTTGAAATTTCGTATCCCTAGGATTTCATGTAATTAACTTGCCAATAAGAGAATGAATTTTAACAAGCAGGAAAAAAAGGCTTTCCCCAAGCCTTTGCCTCTTAGTAAACTCATAGGTCCGTCATTTATCATCTTAGGGATGGGCCTCGGTAGCGGGGAACTTGTGCTGTGGCCTTATTTATCTTCAAACTTCGGCCTGGGTATAATTTGGGCAGCAATCTTAGGGATCACTTTCCAATTTTTCATAAACATGGAAATTGAGCGCTACACCTTGGCGACCGGAGAAAGTATCTTTGTGGGCTTAGCCAGAAAATTCGGCAGGTTTGCCCCAGTTTGGTTCATCTCGACAACACTCATTCCCTGGATGTGGCCGGGAATTATTGCTTCATCGGCTACCGTACTGGCTGCTGCTCTAAATATCGGGTATTCCAAATACGTAGGCATAGCACTCCTAATCATTATCGGCATTTTGTTTAGCCTAGGCCGTGTAGTCTACAAAACCCAGGAGTCCATTCAAAAAACAATAATACTTGTCGGAGTACCTTTTATATTTATTGTCACTTTGTTTTTGGCCAAAGGCCCGGACTGGCAAGCCCTGGCGGTAGGCGTCGTGGGCAAAGGAGACGGTTTTTGGTTTTTGCCCGTTGGTCTTCCTTTTGCGACCTTTTTGGGTGCTCTGGCTTACGCAGGTGCAGGCGGCAATCTGAACTTGGCCCAATCGTTCTATGTCAAAGAAAAAGGCTATGGCATGGGTAAGTTTTCAGGCAGAATCACCAATATTCTTAGGGGTAATTCGGAAGACATAAAACTTGAAGGCACAACGTTTAACGTAAACAAAGATAACGTCGATCGATTCAATACTTGGTGGAAAAGGATAAATATCGAGCACGCTTTACTCTTCTGGCTTACAGGCGCTTTCACTATGGTCCTGCTTTCGCTTTTAGCTTTTTCGACAGTTTTCGCCGACCCGGGTGTGGAAACCGGTATCAACTTTTTAATCCACGAAGCCGCTGCAATTGCCAGGCAAACATTTCCTTTTTTGGGTACTATCTTCTTGGTAATGGCCGGTGTAATGCTTTTCGGGACCCAATTTGCAGTTTTCGGAAGTAACAGCAGAATAGCAAGCGAAAATTTGGTCATAGCAAACCGGGAAAAGTTTCAAATAACCAGTCTGCCCAAATACTTTTATATCTTTCTCTGGGTTCAAATATTTGCAGGAATAGCAATCTTTGCTGCAGGATTCACCGAACCGCTCGGGTTGATTGTCATTGGTGCCGTAATGAACGCATTTTCGATGTTTATCTACTCCGGAATGCTTTTGCTACTCAACTCATCCATTTTGAGCAAACCACTTCGCCCTTCTCCATTTAGGCTGATCGCCGTCGGCTTGGCATTCCTGTTCTACGGAGGCTTTTCCGTTTACACCATTTTCCAAAACCTCCAAAAGTTAATATAATTTTACAAGACATGCCGCGTATAAAACACATCTTGCTGATGCTATCGCTGTGCAGCCTTTGTGCCGTCCTGGGTTTATTTGCAGGCAGCCTTGGAAAAACGGCTTTACTTCTTGATCTGGTTAAACCGGTAAAAATCAGGTCCTATCCGGACTTAAACAGCTTTACCATTGAAAACCTTAGCAAACGACAAAGAGCCGAAAGTGAAATTAGTATTGAAAGGGAAATTACTGCTAATCAAGATTTCACAGGCTTTTTGGTCAATTTTTTGACTTTTGATCAAAGCGCCAAGGCCAGAAAAATCACAGGACTGCTAAATGTTCCAAAAGGTGACCGCAGGTTTCCTTTGGTTATTCTTATCAGGGGTTATGTTGACCAAGCACTCTACGAAACAGGCGTAGGCACGCGGCGAGTCGGAGAATTTTTAGCTTCCAATGGCTTTATCACCGTTGCACCGGATTACCTGGGTTACGGAGCTTCCAACGAGCAGGACGCAAATATTTTTAAAGCCAGGTTTGAAACTTACACAACCACCTTGGACCTATTAGCGTCGCTTGATTCTATCCCATCTTGGGATAAAACAAACTTATTCATTTGGGCCCATTCAAACGGCGGTTACATAGCGCTTGTTACACTTGAAGCAACAGGCCAATACATTCCTACCAGTCTATGGGCACCCGTAAGCAAAGCTTTCCCGTATTCAGTGCTTTACTACACAGATGAGTCGGCCGACGGCGGTAAATTCATACGCAGCGAGTTGGCGCGCTTTGAGGAATATCATACGGCTGATCTTTTTTCAATTCAACCCTATTTGGGCAAAATCGGAGCGCCGATACAATTACACCAAGGCGGAGCCGATGCAGCTGTTCCAATTGCATGGACAACCGCTCTGGCTTCAACTCTAACTAAGCTAGGTAAACAAGTGACTTACTTTAAATACTTAGATGCTGACCATAATATGAATCCAGACTGGAACGCCGCGATCCAAGCCGATCTTGAATTTTTCCGTTCGCTTATGAGATGATAAAAAAACTATGAAATTGCTCATTAAGCTTGCCACTAACGTCTTTGCGCTTTATATTGTCGCTTCTATAGTGCCGGGTGTCATAATTAGAGACTTATGGAGTGCGGTTGTCGCCGCTGTGATTATAGGTGTGATAAACACCTTTTTGAGGCCAATTTTGCAAATTCTGGCTTTGCCGGTAACTATTTTGACTTTTGGAGTATTTGCCTTCTTAATTAATGTTTCGCTTTTGTATCTGGCTGCAAGCATAGTAGACGGTTTTGTAATTACAAATTTTGCCTCCGCTGTCGTAGCCTCAATTGCGCTGTTTTTTATTTCCTGGTTCCTTCATAAGTTGGGGGAAGAGAAAAAATGAGCTATAATACTTCCAAATGAAAAAATACATCAAGAAAAAGTCTGGGCCGAAATTGGGCTTTCGCACGGCAGACTTTTTTAGAGGCAGCAAATTTAGCGGCGGGGGCAAGCCACCTTCGGCGAAGTTCAATCCTTCAAGATTTAAAATTCAACACAAAGGCTAACCTATGGTAACCAACAACTCGGCAACTATACCTACAATTACCTCAACTATTGCACGCGAAGCTGATAAAAGCGTCCTGGTCAGCCTTAGTGTGCCTATCGGTCTTGTCGAAGATGAAATTGAAAAGGTCTTGGAGCAAGAGGCAAAACATACCGAAGTCGCAGGCTTTAGAAAAGGCATGGCGCCAAAACATCTGGTCCGGAAAAATATCTCCGAGGATAAACTTCTCAACATGGCGCTTTCTTCAATTTTACCGAAAGCATTTTCCGAAGCAGTAAAGGAAAACAAGCTAAACATAATAATGTATCCAAAATTTGAAATTTCAGCCAAAAAAGAAAGCGTTATCGAGGTAAAAGCTGTTACCTGCGAGGTTCCCGAAATAGATCTTGGAGACTATAGAGAACTAATCAAAAGAAACAAACGCATCTCGACTGACCAGCCCACTAGGGAACAAAAAGACGGAGAAATCATTCGAATCCTTATTGAAAAATTCAAAAACACGCTTCTTCCAAAAGTATTGGTCAGCGCGGAAGTAGACTTGAAATTGGCAAATTTACTCTCTAGACTCGAGAAACTTGGGCTTACCCTTGAGTCTTATCTACAATCGACGGGCAAAACGCCCGAAACACTGCGCAAAGAATACGAAGAGCAAGTCAGAGGCTCGCTTATTCTTGATTTTGTATTGAGTGGAATTTCTTCAAAAGAAAATATAAAGATTGAAGACACCGAAGCGGTTAGCTACTTTAAAGCAGCTAACCCAAATAGCACTTCTGATCCAAATGAAAACCAACTACCGATTGTCAAACAGGCTCTCAAAAAGCGAAAGGCACTTGATATTTTAACCTCCCTGTTGTAAAATCCTCCCAACTGTTGTATGCTATAGGATGTGTTTTATCAAACCATGAATAGCCAAAATAAACTCAGCGACAAAAAGGCGATCAGGCGAGCTAATGTTTTGGAAAGCCTCAAAGACATTGGTGGTTCCAGTGTGGATTCTTTTAAAAATGATTTGCTTGGGGGTATGTCCAATGATTTTGTAAACCAGGTTTTCGGCGGAGGTTACGGTAAAAAGTACTCCGGTGAAATATCTCCAGGCGAGGCTCTCGAATTTTCCGAAGTAATGACAGGCAATCGGGAGGCCAAAGAGAAGCTTGTCAGTCAAGTAAGAATCGAAAAAACTTTAGTTGAAGAAGAAAGACTTCTACTTGAAAAAAAGGGCAAGGAACTGCAGATGCAGCTTTATGTACTAAAGCAAGAGGTAGAAACTTTGACTGCAACCACCGAAGGTCTAGCCAAGGAACTGCGGGTAGCCGCTATCCAAGCACCGGTCGAGCCCGGTGTATATCACTTAATCTTTTTCGAGAAATTAATCGAGTTTCTAAAAAGTTTCAGAAAGAAAATTGAAAAAGCGGCCATATGGCTGCACGCTACCAACAAACGTGCCCAAAAGAAAAATTTCTGGGGGCTGTATAAATCCCAAGGCAGCAAGTTTTTCCTTTCGGGTGAACATTACTCGCAGCGTTCTGCCGGCTAGAGTCAATTGCTTAAGCCTTCATTATCTTGTAGAATTCCATTACTGGTCGGTTAGCTCAGTTGGCCAGAGCGCATACTTGACGTGTATGAGGTCGCGGGTTCGAGCCCTGCACCGACCACAAATTTTATTTCTGGGCCCGTCGTTCAATGGCAGGACACATGGCTGGCAGTCATGGAACGGGAGTTCGATTCTCCCTGGGTCCACAAGAGAGAAAATTGCAAGCAAGAGGTACTTGGTGTAATCAAAAATTTATGGCCAACCAACAACTGTCCGATTATGTCGGACAACAACTACGACAAGGGAAAAACAAAGAAGAAATAAGGACCAAACTTTTAGGAACCGGGTGGCAAGAAACGGATATTAACCACGTGCTCAATGCGACCAATTCTGTTCAATCTTCCAGTCCTCCATTGCCTCCTCAACAGTCTTCATTCACTTCAACGGGTATGCAACAACTTGACCCTAAAGCTGTGTGGTTATTTTTTCTTCATTCAGTTTTTATGTTTCTGTTCATTGCGATTTGGATAGTGTTTGGATTTATAGCCGCATTAACCGATTCATTGGCTGGGACCCTGGAAATTGGGTTGTTAATCCTTCTGGCTTTTTTGGTTTTTTCTTTCATTTGGGCAAAACTCACTTATCGTTTCTATCGTTACGAACTCACTGATGCCGGTTTTCGTAAGGAGCTCGGAGTTATTTATAAAAAGTATGTAACCATTCCTTATGACCGCATTCAGAACGTCGATATTTATCGCGGTATCTTGGCTCGCATACTTGGATTGTCTGACCTTAACATCCAAACGGCTGGAATGAGCGCAACGGTCGGAAGATTTGGTATGTCTGGTGGTGGCGCTGAAGGACGATTGCCAGCAGTATCCCGAGAAACTGCCGAGCAACTCCGTGACGAGCTTATTCAACGAGCTCGCCAAGCCAAGAATCAGGGACTCTAGCTTTTATATGCGCTCCGTCTTTATTCTCCGGTAAAACTCGTGTACAATTATGTTTATCCAAAAGACCCGAGTGGGTTTTTTGTTGTCTAAAAACATGTATAAAATGCTTAAAACTTTTTATCATTTTTACGCCTCTAGAAGGTTAGTGTTTATATTTTTCATATTTTTGGTAATTTCCTCCGCAATTCTTGGAAGTCTGACGCCGTATTTTTACAAATTATTTGTCGATTCAATTTCCCTCCAGCAATTTAACAAACTATTATTATTGCTCGTTATTTATATATTCGTTAGAGTCATTGACCTTATAATACACACCCTTTCTTTTTACGTCGGCGATATCCATCTGGCATTACCGTCATCCGCAAACGCCAGAACCGCGATATTCAAACATATTCAGGATTTAGATTTTGCTTTCCATGTCAGGAAAAGCACAGGCAGCTTAATCTCGGTTTTTAAAAGAGGGGACGGAGCCTTTTGGAATCTTTCTCACCAACTGCATTACAAGATCTTAAATATTCTTGTGAGTTTTGTAGTCATGCTTTATTTTTTTTCAAGGCTTAACTTACTCATAACCGTAACTTCTGTCATTTCATTTCTGGTAACCATCATCGCAGCGAAGATTTGGATCACCTACCACATAAAACTGAGGAATGCCGCAAACACCGAAGAAGACAAAGTATCGGCAATAATAGTAGACAACATGATCGGTTACGAAACTGTCAAACTATTCTCGAATGAGGCTTGGGAATACCACAGGCTCAAAAATGAATTTAGAATTTGGCTCAGTAAAAATTTTAATTATCTTTTTTCATACAGAGTTTTTGATATTACGATAGGCTCTTTTGTAAATATCAGCATTTTAGCAGGAATTGCGCTGGCACTTATCTTGGTTTCCGGGTCTAAACTCGGAGTCGGAGATTTTGTCCTGGTTGTTGCATTCATTGAAAGCTTTCACGCCAAGGTCTGGGATCTAATATGGGGCTTTCGCGAAATTGCAAAAAGTTACACAGACATCCAAAAATATTTCGGTATTTTAGACAATGAAGTTCAAATAAAAGATCCCGTCAATGAAAAAAAACTCACCATAATCAAAGGCGAAATCGAATTTAGCGGTGTTTACTTTGCCTATGAAAAAAATACCAGGGAAGCCTTGAAAAATGTCAACCTGAAAATCCGCGAAGGCCAAACGGTTGCCTTGGTCGGCCGCTCCGGAAGCGGCAAAACCACACTTGTAAAGCTATTAATGCGATTTTACGACGTTAGCCGAGGGAAAATAACAATAGACGACATTAATATTAAAAATTTGTCCAAGTCGCGCCTGCGCTCATTTATCGGCGTTGTCCCACAAGAGCCTATTTTATTTAATCATTCGATAAAATATAATATAAGCTACGGAAGACCCAGAGCATCGTTAAAGGAAATAGTTTCCGCTGCCAGGATGGCAAATATCGCCGAGTTTATCGAAACCCTCCCCAAAAAATACGAGACACAAGTAGGAGAGCGAGGAGTAAAACTTTCTGGTGGTCAAAAGCAAAGATTGGCAATTGCCAGAATGATTCTTGCCGATCCTGAAATAATTATTTTCGACGAGGCGACGAGCCAGCTGGACAGCGAATCGGAAAGGCTCATCCAAGATGCTATCTGGCGGGTGACGGCAAACAAGACGACAATTATTATCGCGCACCGCCTGTCAACTGTCATGAAAGCCGACAAGATAATAGTCATGGACAACGGCAAGATCGTTGAGATCGGCTCGCACAGAGAGTTACTTGCCAGAAAGAAGTCACTCTACAGGCGATTTTGGAATTTACAAATAAAATTATGAAAAGTTTTGAAACCAAACAGATCATCATTAAAGTCCCCACAAATAATAATAAATTGCTGTCTAAAACTCTGGAAAACATCAACCGAAACAAGGAAATTTATGCCCTGTGGAAGGTAATTAACGTCAACGCCATCGACAGACTCGGCATGAGTGACCATGGCCCTGTTCACTTTCAAATCGTTGCTAACATTGCCCTTCGTTTGTGCAGAATTATAAGTAAATATGGTATAAAAATGTCAGCGGTTACAGACTTTGGCCTTACAAACGACCATTGCGAGGTTATTATATTTTTGGCAAGTATTTTTCATGACCTTGGAATGACAATTTGCCGCGAGGGCCACGAAGAATTTAGCTTGATTATTGCAAATAATCTCTTGCACCAAGTGCTTGATTTTCTGCCAACAGACGAGAGAACCATTGTTACTTCCGAAGTTTTACACGCGATTATTGCCCACAGAAAAAACGGCGTACCATATACGTTTGAAGCCGGAATTGTCCGTGTCGCCGATGCCTTGGATATGTCTGAGGGCAGGTCGAGAATCCCTTACGAAGACGGGAAAATAGATATTCACTCGGTTTCTGCCGCAGCGATTGACAAAATAGAAATTAGAGAAGGTACGGCTAAGCCGATACAAATAACTATCACAATGAATAACTCCGCGGGGATATTCCAAATCGATGAACTGCTCAAGAGCAAACTCAAAGGTTCAAAAATCGAAGACTTCGTCGAAGTCAAAGCCTACGTCAACCGCGGCAGCGAAAAAAAGTTGATCAAAGAGTATAAACTATAATTACTAACATGCCAGAAAGTGCGCAAGAAACTAAAAGTTTGGAGCCTCTGATTCGACAGGAGGTCGACAGCATTAACAGAACATTGCTACTTGAGCCACTAATTGACAAGCCAGAACTGTTTAAAAGAGGGCTCCAAAAAAGCGACTTTGAAGATTTTCCTGAAATTCAAAGCCTATTTATCAATAAAACAAACCAAGCACGATCAGCACCACCGGACAGAATCGCTGGCGAACTAAAAAGGCGTGATGATTATTTCAATCCTTACAGGGTTAATAAATCTGGCAAACTAGTAGGCCAGGCCAGGAGTTTTTTAGTCGGACAGATTTTGGAAAGAGACAGGCATTTTGATCCGCTAATAGATATTGCAACAAAAATATTTGGTGATCGCTACGACATGTTTACTGCCCGAGTCAGAAACCTTGCTCACCACTTAAGTAAACGCAAGTCCAGCGGCGAACCATTGACCAAAGAAGAAGTCCAAGAAGCATTTCTAATCGGCAAAGTTACAAGATATATCTTCAACAGTTATTTGGGTTTACAGCAAAATGACAATCTTGACGAATTGCTAGAAAATGTAAACTTTTCTCCCATTATTGCCTTCGACTCTAAGCACTAGCCTTTGCCTTCAGGATCACTTGGGCCTTCTTCAGCCATATGGTAATGTATACTACTTTAGATCTAAGCCATGCAAGAGAAGTTTGAAAAAATTGTCAAACAGGCCTACGACGAGTTACCGGAGGAATTCCGCTCAAAGCTTGATAACGTTGAGGTCTTTACCGAAGACTTGCCGTCGGTCGAACAAGTCACAAAGTTTAACTTGAGGCGCGAAAACAAAATCCTTCTTGGGCTTTACGAAGGCACGCCGCAAATCAAGCGCGGGCATTACGGCATAGGCGGTAATTTACCGGATAAGGTTACTTTGTTTCGTACACCTTTACTTTCGCTTACTCGCTCCCAAGCACACCTGGCAAAACTAATCAAAGACACGCTTTATCACGAAATCTGCCACCACTTCGGCATGAGTGAGGAAGCCATCCGCAGAGCACAAAACAAAAGTCGCAATTAAGGTTAGAGTTCCTCTGAGGTGATCGCTTTAGTTGAATCTTTTAGCTACACGCTTAGCGGAGAGCCCAGTCATCGTGGTATTGAAACTGAATGCCACTTTATTCCAGCGGCCAGTTCCATAACTGCAAGGACTTGGCAATTTCTTTGGCCCTTGAAGCCGGTGAAGTGCTGGAGCACTTTCAGTGGAAAAATGACAAAGAAATGGGTGAGCGAGCCAAGTCGCACCGTGAAGATATATCCGATGAGCTTGCCGACGTCCTCATATATTTGACTCAAATATCGGACAAATTGGGAATAGATTTGATTAAAGCTGCTGAGCGGAAACTCAAAAAAGCTGCCAAAAAAATATCCGGTAAGTAAATCCCGCAGCCACCACACAAAACACACAGAGCTGTAACTACAAGCCCTAAGACTTCATCTGGTACCCCTTTGCGAGGTGGTTGAGTAAGGTTAAATAATTTCAATACATTCTCGCATACTTAGATTTTGAAGGCCAATCGCATATTACACACTAACTTCTCTGATGTTATAATCAATTGACTTAATTTATGGCGAAGATTGATAAAGAAAAAACCATAAAAACTAATGTGGATAATTAAAGCTAAAAGAAGAAATCATGACCAAACTTACACGCTTGGTTATACCTATACTAATTACATTTTCGCTAGCATGGCGCTTAGCGCGTTTAAAGCGGGTTATGGATCTGGCTGTATCAATAGAGATTATACATATTTAACAATTTTAAAAGTAGGGTGACAAAAGTAGAGGCCATTAAAAAAGTTCTTGAAGATAACGGTGGAATTGCTACTTGGGAAATAATCTATAACGAAATTGAGAGATATTACCCTATGGCAAAGGCATCGATGGAGTGGCAAGCTGGAATTCGAGGTGTTTTATACCGCGAGATAAAAAATCAACGAAATTTTAAAAAAGTAGACGAGAGTACATACTCGTTGGTAGATTATGATGAGAGAAAACTTTTGCTACATCCGAAAGATGCCGTTACCTCAAAAGATATTTTGACGGCAATTCGGGTTGGCCAAAACGCTTTCAGGAAAAGATTGTTATTAGCACTAATAAAATGTCCTGTGACCAATATAGATGATGAGCGTGTTCTTACAGCAAGCCATATCAAACCTTGGACTATGGCTACCAATCTAGAGAGGCTTGATCTCTATAACGGCTTCCTCTTTAGCCCGACAATAGACAGGTTGTTCGACCGCGGAATAATCTCGTTTACGAATGATCGATTGCTTATTATTTCGCCAACGTTTTCTTTACAAAATGTTGAGAGGCTGGGTTTGAGACCAAACCAGTACATTAAAAACTTACCCGTATGGGGCAGAGAGAGTTATCTGGAATATCATCGGACAAAAATATTCTTGCACAAAGGCGTTTAGAAAAAACACAAAGTTACATGTTTATTCACGCCTAAACAAAAAACACTCGAGATCATCATTTGTTTCCAGTATTTATTCACCACATTTGACCAAGAGAACTTAAAAAGTTAACATTTATTATGTTGCTTATTCACATCCTCGCCGCGACCACTAGCATACTCTTTACAACATACACTGCGTTTTTTCCTTCCTTTAATAAAATCCGTATTGCTTACTTTTTGACATTACCTACCTACATAAGCGGTTTTATGCTGGCTTTATCTAAAGGCATTCCGTTCGGAAAAATTTGTTTATCAGGGCTCGCGTACACTTTTGGGATACTAACTTTATTGATTTTTACAAAGAGGAAATTATCTCCCGCAAAGTTTACAAATTGACCTATAATTCTTCAGTTTTTAATAGATTCTACACTATAATACAACAGTCTAATTATGGCTCTTGCGGAACTAAAAGAAGTGGCTAGCTTAGTCGGGAAGTATGGCGAGCTTGTACTGGCTAAAGAAGGCCTAGCTTGTTTTCAAAATGCGTTGACTGCTTCCTTTGTGATTTTTATAAATAGCCGCACAGAGGTAATGCCAAGAATTTGGGATGTTTGTATTGGAGACGACCGGCACGCTTACCTTGAAGTGAATAGGGTAGTTTATAATCAGGGCATAACTTGGTGTGGGTCCGATTACCCCAACTTAGATCTAGATGAACTGCACAAACTTGGCGATCAGGGGCGAGCCAAAGATGTCACTGCTACTGTCTACTCTCAGGCGATTAGAGAACTTACCGGTGAGATTACGGCTCACGATCAGAATGTAGGGCTGGGAAGAGTTGTCACAGAGATTTTGGGGGATAAAACTCAAGCGATTAAACTTTTAGAAGTAGCCCTGTTGGTTACCTCCGATATGTTGGAATAATTTTCCTCAGCTCTTCATATCACTTACTTTGATTTTAATTTCGACTTTTAGGTAGAGTTGAAATATAATCACATCAAAGGGAATGCAAAAAACATTACCCACCTAATCGGCAAAAATTACAAGAAAGGAAAATAGAACTGTATATAGTATGTTTAAACTCTCGCCAAGCGACTTTGCTTATTTATACGAAGAATGCAAGCTTTGCTATTATCTTAAAATAAAACAGGGAATTCAAAGACCGTTCTCACCTTTTCCGGCAGTCTTTACCGCCCTTAACACACGCATCCAAGGAGCACTTATTGGCAAAGATCTGCGAAAACTGTCGTCAGTTTTACCATCAGGCATCGTCGAAAGCCAAGAAGGTTTTGTTGAGTCCCAGCTTGTACCAAATACTCAACTTTTTATCAAAGGCAAATACGATCTTTTAGTCCGTCAGCCGGATGGAACATATTTAATAGTCGATTTTAAAATCAGTCAGCCGAGCGAGGAAAAGATTGCCAAATATCAAACTCAGCTCCAAGCATACCACTACGCTTTTGAGCATCCGCAAAAGGGAGACATCAAAAACATTACCAAACTAGGGCTCATTGTTATGTACCCGGATAAAACAGTGTTTAATGATGGCAAAGTGGTTGTTGAATTTCCGCCAAAGTGGCTCGAAGTCAGTATCCACAAAGACTCCTTTCTCTCTTTTATCTATGAGGTTAATTCCTTATTGAATGGGCCAACACCCAATGAAAATCCAAATTGCGGGTGGTGCCGCTACAGACACTTGGGTGAGCATCTTACCCACCCGACACAAAGCGACCTGCCGTTTTGATTTGACAAATGAAAATGACAGCAATATTATACAAACAGCTAACATGAATTTAGTAACCACCACAACTACTGTAGCCCTTTAGGGAGGTAGAAGAGTGGTTTTATTTTCACCTCCTCACAAGGGAGGTTTTTTAGTATTATATAAGTATGGGTGATCAAAAATATCTAAACAACTTAGGCCACAGCTGCGCACACCTTCTGGCCAAAGCAGTGAAAGACTTGTGGCCTGGAACTAATAATGCCATCGGGCCATCTATTGAAAACGGTTTTTATCAGGACTTTGATTTTGGCACCGTAAAAATCAACGAAGCAGATTTTCCAAAAATTGAAGAAAAAATGAGACGGATTCTCCCAACCTGGACACACTTTACATTTAATGAGGTTTCATTAGCCGAGGCAAAAGAACTATTTAAGGAAAACCCCTATAAGATTGAGTTAGCGGAAGAGTTTGCAAAAGGAGGGAAAAAGTTGTTAACAAATGATCCAGGAAATTTCCTAGACCTTTGCAAAATGGGGCATGTGGAAAATCCAGCTAAGGAAATGCAGCATTTTAAACTACTTTCAATTGCCGGAGCTTACTGGCGGGGAAGTGAAAAAAATAAAATGCTGACCCGTATTTACGGCACCTGTTGGCCGACTAAAAAGGAATTAGACCATTACATCTGGCAACAGGAAGAAGCTAAAAAAAGAGATAACAGAAAACTTGGAAAAGAATTAGAACTTTTTACAATTTCCGAGGAAGTCGGCCCAGGGCTCATTTTATGGCTACCCAATGGAACTATAATCCGGGAAGAAGTAGAAAAATTCGGTAAAAAAGTCGAGGCCGACTATGGCTACCAACGAGTAGTAACACCCCATATTACTAAAGAAGGACTTTATATAAAATCGGGTCATTTGCCTTATTACGCAGCCGACATGTTCCCCCCAATGGAATACGAGGGCCAAAGATATTACGTCAGGCCAATGAACTGCCCCCACATGCACATGATATACCAATTCAAAACGCGATCATACAAGGAGTTTCCAATTAGATACGCCGAGTTTGGAACGGTTTACAGACACGAAGACAGCGGAACACTTTTAGGACTACTTCGTGTCCGCGGCCACACAACCAACGACGCTCACATTTACTGCAGCGATGACAAACAAGTCATAGAAGAACTCGTAAGCGTTCTCGAGATGCATGAGTACTACTACAAAATATTCGGAATCAAGGATTATTATGTCGAGCTTGCTCTGCCTGATTTTATCAAGAAAAAAGATAAGTATTTCAACAACCCGCCCGCGTGGAAAAAAGCTATAAAATTACTTCGAGAAGCTGCCAAGATATCCAAAATAAAAGTAGTGGAGCAGGAAGGCAATGCTGCTTTTTACGGCCCTAAGTTTGACTTTAACATTAAAAGCGTCATTGGCCGTGAGTTTGGCGCGTCAACCAATCAACTCGATTTCGGATCAGGTAAAAGATTTAATCTAACTTTTGCGGACAAAAATAGTAAGGAAAAAATAGTTCCTTACATTATCCACCGTGCGCCTTTGGGTTCACTGGAGAGATTTATCGGTTTTCTGATTGAACATTATGCAGGTGCATTCCCGATTTGGCTTGCACCTGTACAAGTCAAGGTGTTACCGATCACTGATAGAAATCTAGAGTATGCAAATAAAGTGTTTAACGAGTTGCGCGTTAACGAGTTGCGCGTTGAACTCGATGACCGCAGCGAGACCTTGCAGGCTAAAATTCGCGATGCCCAAATGGAAAAAGTTCCCTACATGCTTATTGTCGGCGACAAAGAAGAAGCGGCCGACAAGGTTGCGGTGAGGACGCGCGGGAGCGCTGACCTCGGGCAAGCCTCTTTGGAAAAAATAACCTCAGAGATAAAAGACAAAATTGCCAACAAAGTCATTGATTAGCGTTCATTACTCATGTAAAATACTTTCAAGCTTTGAATAAACCTTTTTGGAAGCTAAACGAAAACATTAGAGCGAACGAGGTTCGTCTTATTGGCAGAGACGGAAAACAAATCGGCGTGGTAAGTATTCGGGAAGCACTGGAGGCGGCAAAAAAGGAAAAACTCGATTTGATTGAGATAGCCCCAAATGCCAAGCCTGTAGTCGTCAAAATAGCCGACTTTGGCAAGTTTCGTTACCAGGAGGAAAAAAGATTTAAAAAGGAAAACAAAAAAGCCAAGCCTGCAGAATTAAAAGAGATTCGCTTTTCGCCGTTTATGGGCAAGGCCGACTTTGAAACCAGAAAATCCCGGGTAAAGCAGTTCTTGGAAGATGGGAATAAAGTCAAGATAGTGGTGGTTTTCAAAGGCAGACATATGGGCAAAACAGACTTTGGTTATAAATTAATTGAAAAACTAATTGTCGAATTTCGTGAACGAATTGTTGTAGACATGGCGCCAAAGATGCTTGGGAGGCACTTATCTGCTATAATTTCACCTGTCAAAAAAAAGGTGGCTAAAAATGCCGAAGCAAAAAACACGCAAGTCAATAACTAAAAGATTTAGAGTCACGCCTCGTGGCAAGGTGATGAGGAGGCAGTCTTTTCGAAGACACCTAAAAGAGGGTAAGTCCAAAAGCAGACTCAGAAATCTTAAAAAATCTGTTCGTGTTACTGGTGCCTACGCAAAAAAGATTAGGAAGGCTTTGGGGAGATAAATGACCAGAGTCAAAAGTGTCGAGCGCAAACACAAAAAAATAAGGAAACTGGCAAAAGGCTTTAAGCAGGCCAGACGCAGAAGGTTTGGTGCAGCCAAAGAGGCAGTCCTTCATGCCGGCCAATACGCCTACATTGGAAGACGGCTCCGCAAAAGAGATTTGAGAAAGTTGTGGATACAAAGGCTCAATGCGGCTGTTCGCGAACAGGGGACTAGTTATTCAAAATTTGTCAACGGACTCAAAAAGTCACATATCGAACTCGACCGTAAAATCCTCGCCCATATAGCTGTAACCGATCCTGATACTTTCAAAGAAATCGTCTCCAAGGTAAAATAACTTCATAGTGCGGGAAGAGATAATCAACCTTAAAAACTTAGCCATCGGGCGCATCACCGATACCGACGACCTCGCCGAATTGGAAGCGGTTAAAATCGATTACTTGGGCAGAAAAGGCAAGATAAATGCGCTATTAAGTAATCTTAAAAAGGCGGACCCGGGTGAGAGAAAAGATTTAGGCCAGCTGATTAATGAAACCAAGCAAACGATTGTTGCCACTCTTGAACGTAAACTGCAGGATTCGCTTCCCAAATCCAGCGAAAACTTCGATCCGACAATCCCTGGAATAAAACCAAAAATTGGCCACTTGCATCCTACAACAATCGTCATAAAAGAAATGTTTGACATATTCGGGCACTTGGGTTTCTCCATCATGGAGGGCCCTGAAATCGAAACTGATGACTACAACTTTGGAAAACTAAATTTGCCCCATGACCACCCTGCAAGAAGTCTTCAAGATGTTTTGTATATAGACGAACCAGAAATTCTGCTGCGTAGCCACACATCATCCGTCGAGTCCCGTGCACTTGACAACCTCAAGCAGCCATTTAGAATTGTCGTCGCCGGTAAATGCTACAGATACGAAAGCGTCAATGCCAGCAACAATGCGATGTTTTACCAGTTTCAAGGCGTTGCGCTTCAGGCAGGCATTTCAATGGCAGACCTCAAAGGCACACTCTACTACTTTGCCAAGTCATTTTTTGGTCGGGAAAGAAAAATTAGATTCAGATGCAAATATTATCCCGAGGTTGAGCCAGGCGGGGGACTTGATATCGATTGTATATTTTGCAAACAGACAGGCTGTGCCGTTTGCAAAGGCCGGGGCTGGTTGGAAATGTTAGGCTGCGGCATGATTCACCCAAATATTTTAAGCAATTTTTCGCTCGATCCCAAAAAAATTAGCGGCTTTGCCTTTGGCATGGGTTTGGACAGGATAGTCATGGACAGGTTTGGCATCAAAGACATCAGAAGTTTATATAACGGCGACATTAAATACTAAAGTATGAGAATACCGCTTAGCTGGCTGGCCAATTACGTAAACTTGCCTTCCAAGCTTTCCGATTTGACGGACGCATTAACTTCGGCCGGCCACATGCTCGACAAAAAGGAGAGTGTCGATGGCGACACAGTAATCGACTTGGAACTGCGCGGCAACAGAGCCGATTGTTACAGTATACTCGGAATTGCCAGAGAAGTATCGGCACTCTTTGCTACCCCGATTAGGCTGCCAAATCTCTACAAAAAACTTTCCACGACTAGGCAGCTTACCGAAGTAAGTTTGCATATTCACTCGCCATTTGTAAGACGGGCGATGCTAACCGCAATTAAAAATGTCCGAATAGTGACCTCACCCGACTGGCTCAAAAAACCTCTTCTCGCCTACGGGATTGACTCAGTAAACAATATTGTCGACTTGACCAATTTTGTAATGGTAGAGACGGGCGAGCCCCTGCACGCGTTTGACTTGGACAAAATCGGTACCAATTTGGCTATCCGCATAGCGCGGCAAGATGAAAAAATGCTGACCTTTCAAGGTAAGACCGTCAACTTGGATAAAAACGACCTTGTATGGGTAAACAAAACTGATGTTCTTTCAATTGCCGGCTCAATCGGCGAAAAGAACCATTCAATCTCCGACAGCACTAAGAATGTTTTGCTTGAAGGAGCCAACTATGACAGAGTAAACATCAGGCGCACAATTCACCGGCATAACCTGATGACAGAAGCTTCGATAAGGCACGAAAAAGAGCTCGATCCCGGTCTTGTTGAGGAGGGGATTTACAGATTTTTATATTTAGTGGACAAATACGACTGGGGTCAGTTAACAGCTCAGGTTGCCGACTACTATCCAAGTCCCGTCAAACCCTGGTCCATTAGTCTAAGTTTTGACTACCTTAATACTTTGGGCGGAGTAAACCCTGGCCCAAACAAAGTAAAAACTATACTCAAAGGCTTGAACTTTAAAATAAAAAACGAAACTAAAAATGGTTTGGTGGTAATTTGTCCGCCCTACAGGACAGATGTTACGCTTGAAGAGGATCTTATTGAGGAGGTATTAAGAATCGACGGCTACGACAAAATTCCGACCCGAACTCTGTCGCTGGAAATTCCACCCATTGTAACACCAGCTTATGTCGGTCAAGAAGAGAATTTTAGAACCGCCGCCCAATCTGTCGGCTTGGATGAAACCATCACTTCATCCTTTGTCAGTGAAAAATATCACAAGTTTAACCAATATTTGGAAAACGCAAATGTAGCTCCGATAAAAATAGTTAATCGGCCATCACCAGACAATGAAGTACTCCGATTAACTCTTTTGCCAAACTTAGTTGCTATGACTCAGAAGGTGATTAACGAGAGAGGTCACCAGGCGGGCTTTTTTGAAATTGGCAAAGTCTACTTCAAACAAAAAGACTACTGCGAAAAAAGAAAGATTGGGATCATTTATTGGCAAAAAGACAGTGAGCCTTTTACAAAATTTAAAGGCCTCGTTGAGTCGCTTTTATTAAAAGCCAATATAGAAAAGGTCTCTTTTGGCCGGCAAAATATAAACAATCCCCGGTTGACCAATACATATAACCTTTTGCTGGATAAAACGGTTATTGGTTTCGGAGGGCAGAACGGAACTATTTTTTATTGTGAAATAGACCTGGATGTGCTTGTCGGCAAACACCAGAAAACAGTAGCTCAACTATGGCCGAAATTTCCTCCTCAAATCGAGGACATCACTTTAACCATCCCTGCAAATGTAAGTGTAGGCGAAATTGTTACTTCAATTAAACAAACTAAGTATGTTACAGCTACTGAATTAATTGACACTTTTGAGAACTATTACACCTTCAGACTTTGGTATCAGGATCCCAGTAAAACTTTGACAGCAAAAGAAGTTGGAGAGTCGCGTAAAAGTTTACTTTCATTAATTAAACAAAAGTTCAAAGCAAAAATTAAATAATATCAAGGCGCCGGTGAAGGTGAAGGGGATAGCGTTGAACTGGGAGGTGCAGTCGGCGATGGGGATGGCAAAAAATCCCAAGCCACACCGACACCAATAGCAATTTTGCGGTTGGAGGTATTATTTTTTTCATCGTAAGCTATAGCGGCAAGCGCGTGAACGCCTTTTTCCAAAGTCAAGTCGTGCTCGTAAGGCAAGCCGTCAAAACTCCTGACTTTTATGCCGTCGACTTCAAACTCAACAAGTGTTATTTTAGTGCTGGAGTCCGCAGTCACTTTCATTTTGAATGTTCCGGGAAGATTGGAATCCCTGTCTCTGGGGGATACAAATTCAACATTAATCGGATTCTGCGTGCCACAATAGTCACTGGGTGGGTGATAGCGCTCGTCACTCTGGGTAGTTAGCCAATTTAAAATTCCTTCCTGCCACCGGTTCGGTTCCCCGGGTGGGGCTGTCGGGTCTTCCTCTTTAAAGGTAAAGTACTCCTTCTCATTATAGTCTCCCTTGGCCACGTCAGACGGTGTGGCCAGTTTGCCGTCGGATCTGCAAACTTTGAGCTTCTGGTGCACAGAATCGTCACCGGGTTGGGTGCCTTTGATAAAAATTTCCGTTCGTGACGGGTAGCCATCATGTGAACGGTAACCGGACACCAAATCCACACTGGCACTTATTAACCCATCGGGTTGTTCCAAAGTATTGCTTTGCCGTTTTTCAAGTGCCTCAAGCAAAATTCGCCGCCAGATGGGGGAAGCTCCTGAAACACCGGAAGCAACTTGCTTCATTGCACTATTATCATTGTTGCCAACCCAAACTCCTACCATGCCATCCGGACTGCCGCCAACCGTCCAGTTATCCCGCTTGTCGTTTGTTGTCCCTGTTTTAACAGCCACCTTTTTTCCGGAAATGTTTAGGAGCGAATTGGTACCAAAAACCGCCGATCTTGCTTCGTTATCGGCAAGGATATCGGCAATTATATACGCTTCTTCGCTTGTTAACACCTGCCGGCCGGCTTTGGGCTCATTTTTCTCAAGTACCCTTCCTGTAATGTCTTCCACCTTCAAAATTGCAACAAGATCAGTCCGTCTACCTGTATTCACAAACGCATTGTACGCATTAGTCAGCTCGAGTAACCTGACCTCACCCCCACCCAAAGTCAAGGAAAGACCAACACGGCTCAAAGTGTCGTTTGTTGGCTCCAGGGTCGACAAGCCTAAATCATAAGCTGTCTCCAGTACATCTTGAATCCCAACCAGTGCAAGCATTTTAACAGCCGGCAGATTTATCGAGTTTGCCAAAGCGTAACGCAACTGCACGGGGCCCCGGTATTTACCGTCATAGTTGACCGGGTTATAGTCACTCTGGCCGACGCCGCCTGGAAACGTAGTCGGCACATCCATTATCAAGGTGGATGCCGTATAACCTTTTTTAAGAGCCGTGACATAGGTAACCGGCTTAATCGCAGACCCCGGCTGCCGTAGAGACATGGCCACGTTGACCTGACCGTCATAATCTTTGGCATTAAAATCCTTGGAGCCGACCATTGCCAATATTTCCCCTGTTTGTGGGTTTGTGACCACCGCCGCACCGTTGGTAATATTTAAGCTTTCTACCTTATTAATCTCCTCGGCAACAATTTTCTGTGCGGCTTCTTGAAGGTCAAGATCTAATGTCGTGGTTACTTTCAAACCTCCGGATTCGATAACCGATTCGCCATATCTATTTTCCATCTCTCTTTGAACATATTGAACAAAATGGGGGGCGCGAAACAAAGCGTCGCGGGATTTAATCTCAACAGTACCCAATTGGCTTTTGGCCTCCTCTTCCTGCTCCAAAGTAATATAACCATCCTCACGAAGACGCCGTAAAACCGACTCCGCCCGGCCAATATAGGCAGAACTATCACCTGTATACGGAGAATAATACGACGGTCGCTGCGGCAGGCCCGCCAAAATCACCGACTGCGCCAAACTAAGGTCTTTTGCACTATTCCCGTAGTACGTTTCGGCCGCGGCTTCGATTCCAAATGCCGTACCGCCATAAGGCATTTCATTCAAGTAAAGCTCGAGTATTTCGTCTTTGGAATAGCGCTGTTCGACTTGAATCGTAAGAATAAACTCTTTAATTTTGCGCAAGACCGTCCGCTCGGGCGAAAGCAATACGTTTTTGACAAGCTGCTGGGTTAAAGTTGAGCCGCCTTGCAACTTGCCCCGAAATATGATGTTAAAAACCGCCCTGACATAGCCCGTCGGGTCAAATCCCTGGTGGCTGTAAAAGTTTTTGTCTTCGATCGAAATTGTGGCTTTTTTAGCCCAATCGGAAACATTTTCAAGGGCTACTTTGGTCCGCTTTTGATCCGTGAATATGTCATACAATACTTCACCGTTTCTATCTAATATTTTTGTCGAAAAGCCTTCACGGCGGATAATCTGGTCAGGCGGCGGGAGAGTAAACGAAAGAACTGTGACTATCACGAAAAAACCGACAACACCCAAGACTACTCCGATAAATATCAGTTTTGCGACTGTCAGCAGCTTGGTTGACTTAATTTTGTTCCGGTACTTAGAGAAGCCTTGGTTATATCGATATCTTTTAACTCTTTTCCACCTAGCCATGAATTTTATTATACTAAAATATGCAGTGTACATGCACCCATGTATGATAAAATGAGAATGATGGACAAGATTGACGATTTATTAACTCGTGGCGTTGCAAATATCATTCCTAACAAAAATAAAATGGAGAAGTTGCTGCGCTCAGAAAAAAAATTAAATATCTATAACGGCATTGATCCAACTTCCCCCAAAATTCATTTGGGGAACACTGTACCGCTACGTAAGCTACAACTTATGGTTGAGCTGGGGCATAATGTAACTTTCCTGATTGGTGACTTTACGACACTGATAGGAGACTCTTCTGACAAGGACAGTGAAAGACCCATATTGACTAAAGATGAAATTGATGAAAACTTCAAGACATACAAAAAACAGGCGGAAAAAGTACTGGATTTTTCTAAAATCAAAATAGTTTATAACTCGCAATGGTTATCAAAACTGAAGTTCGGGGAAATTATTAAACTCTGTCAAAATTTCTCGATAGGGGATTTCGTAAACCGCGAGTTAATTAGAAGGAGACTTGACGCGTGTAACCGCGTTCGGCTAGATGAAGTATTATACCCCGTGATGCAAGGGTATGACAGCTACTTTATGGATACAGATATCCAATTTGGCGGAACTGACCAGACTTTCAACATGCAGGCAGGCAGAACCCTTCAGAAAAATATTAGAAACAAGGAGTCGTTTATCGTAGCCAATTATTTTTTGACAGGAACTGATGGGAGAAAAATGAGCAAAAGTTGGAATAATGCAATTTGGATTAAAGATGGCCCTGAAGAAATGTACGGCAAATTAATGTCCGTTAAGGATGATTTGGTTGTTGAGTACTTCACACTAGCCACTAATATTCCGCTTGAGGAAATTGCACAACTGCCCAAGAATCCACTTGAAAATAAAAAAAGATTGGCTTACGAGATCACCAGACAAATCCACGGCGAAAAGAGAGCTAAAGTTGCGCAAGACAACTTTGCCGAAGTTTTTTCACAAAAAGGTCTTCCCAATGACGTTCCCGAGTATTTTTTGCCAAAACCAAATCCAACACTGTTGGAACTAATTAGTTCGACCGGCTTAGTCAAAAGCAAAAGCGAGGCCAAACGCTTAATTCTCCAAAAAGCTGTCGAGGTTGCCGGCAATACTTACCAAAACCCGCACGAAGGAATTGATACATCCGACTGGGTACATGTTAAAATTGGCAAAAGAAAATTTGCCAGAGTAAAATCTAAAAATGACCGGCAGCAAATCTAAAAAATTTTTTGTTATTTTGACTGTTGTCGCCAGTCTGGCACTTTTACTGACAACCTTTCTGCCTTTTTTAATGTATTTATAGATACTATCTATGAAGCTTACGGATCCGGTAACCAAGATCCCTACAGTCGGAAATGCCTACTTAATCAGACTTAAAAAACTCGGGATAGAAACGCTTGAGGATCTAATTAACCATGTACCTACCCGCTACGCCGACTTTAGTAAGGTTGTTAAAATAAAAGCACTCGAGGAAAAGACAACCGTAAGTGTAATAGGAACAATTAAATCAATTAAAAATGAGTATGCCAGAGGCAGATTCGTAATCCAAAAAGCAGTTTTGCAAGATGAAACGGGGGAGTGTGATGTAGTTTGGTTTAACCAGCGATTTATCCCAAGAATACTTCCTAAGGGAACTCTGATTGCGCTTTCGGGTAAGATTGAAAGGCAAGGCAGTAAATCGGTCCTAACTTCGCCTGAATACGAAGTCATAAAGGAAGGCAAAGAGCCCATTCATACCAGACGTCTTGTACCTGTTTACCCGGAAACCAAAGGTATCTCATCTAAGTGGCTGAGAAGTAAAATTCACCTAGTCTTTGAATCTGCCGATCTTATGATCAAAGAATTTTTAGCAGATCGGCTTTTAACCGACTACCACTTGCCGCAATTGGAGGAAGCATACAAAAATGTCCACTTTCCAAATCATTTAATTGAGGCCGAACTTGCCAGAAAAAGGCTTGCAATAAACGAGTTTGTGTTCTTGCACCTTAAAAGCTTGATTCGTAAAAACAACTGGCAAAAAACCAAGCCGACATATAAGCTTAAAATAGCTAAAGGCGTAGTAACTGAATTCATCGGTTGTTTACCCTTTAAGCTCACCGACTCGCAGGCAACTTCGGTAAAAGAAGTCCTGGAAGACATGGGCAAAAACTTTCCCATGAACCGACTTTTGGAAGGGGACGTCGGCAGCGGTAAGACAGTCGTCGCGGCGATAGCCGCCCTAGTTTCTTTTTTAAACGGTAAGCAAACGGTAGTCATGGCACCGACCCAAATACTCGCCGAGCAGCACTTCACGACTCTAAATGACCTTTTTGAGCGCCTTAAAGTAAGGATCTCGCTAGTTACCTCCGCAAGTAAAAAAATTGCATTGGGTAAAACAGACATATTCATAGGCACCCACGCCTTAATCCACAAAAAAGTAATTTTTGACAATGTAGCTCTTGTGGTCATCGACGAGCAACACCGGTTTGGAGTCGAGCAACGAGCGCATCTTATTAAGCGTTCCCGGAAGGGTACTGTGTCGCCTCATGTACTTACAATGACAGCAACGCCAATTCCCAGGACAGTCGCGCTAACTGCATATGGAGACCTTGACTTGTCTACCCTAAAAGAGCTGCCCACCGGGAGGAAAATTATAAAAACCTGGGTGATACCTGAAACAAAGCGAAACGGCGCTTACACTTGGATCGGCAAGCAAATTGACGCCTTACGTGCCCAAGTTTTTGTCATTTGTCCACTCATCGAAGAAAGCGCGACCGAGTCCATGCAACAAATAAAAGCCGCCACTTCGGAGTTTGAAAACTTAAAAAAAGTGTTTAAAAATCAAAAAATAGGCTTACTACACGGCAGGCTTAAATCAAAAGAAAAACAGACAGTGGTGGAAAATTTCAGATCCGGAAAAATCGACATCCTTGTTTCAACTCCCGTAGTTGAAGTCGGAATTGACGTGCCCGCAGCTACAATTATGCTGATCGAAGCGGCGGAGCGGTTCGGCCTTGCCAGTTTGCACCAGCTACGGGGACGAGTAGGCAGGTCCAACGTTCAATCATACTGTCTGCTTTTTACAAAAAGTGCATATAATAAGCGGCTAGGTGCAATGAAAAAGTCCATGTCAGGGTTCGAGCTCGCGGAGGTCGACCTTGCCATGCGTGGCCCGGGGGAAATCCTGGGGGTAAAACAACATGGTTTTGTAGATCTAAAAATCGCAAAGTGGTCGGATTCGTTTCTTATAAAACTAAGTCACGAAATTGCAAACAGAATATACACCGACCCGGCTATGTTTAAAAAGGCGGCAAAATTCATGCGCTTGGGCAACATTGCAATGAACTAACCTATAAGTTGCTTATTATAGGACTTAGTGTTATTATCACCTCACCAATTTTCGCTTATGCCTAAAGAAATAAGCAGGGATACGTTCTTAAAATATTTTTTACCAGGTTATGGTCCTTTTGTGGACACGCTTCGTGCACATTCTTTAAATCCTTCGGATTGGTCCAGAAAAACCAAACAAGGTTTAGTTCTTCAGGGTGCTGTAGCATCGGCATTTCTCCTTCCTTCGTGTGACACGAAACGGATACCTGAAACTTCTCTTTTATACAATCCCGCCGATACAGCCAACCACATTTTCCAAGACAACCAATTTATAGGTCCACCTAAACCTTGGTCTGACTCTCTTGGAGCAAGTGCATCCGAATTGCCGGCCGACGTCGCTGAAGTATTACCAAGAATAGGAACACAGATACTAAATGGTAATAAAAAAACCGTTAGACTTCTTTTTAATATACAAGAGGCGAGAAGCGGCAATTTAACTAGCGGTGGAATAATTGCTAAAAATCTGGGACATGGTTTCATTCCAGATTATGGAATAAGACCCGACCAATACAACCAGTTGTTGCTGGAGTATCTTGATTCCTTTGATCCACAAACCAGAAGTTTAATTATGAGAATGCCTGACCCAACGGGTCTAATCCCTGAAGGCCAAATAATGCGAGTGGTCGAAGTTGCAGGTCAACCAAGAGTTATGCTGCTTCGACCTTTTAGTATTCCTTTAGAACAAGCTGCAAAAATAGATCCCATTTGGAGTAACCCTCCGCCTGAAGTCTGGGGTGAAGCGGCAGCAAGATTGGCAAAAGTTTACAATTTACGACGGATGGAAGATTTTCCCGTCAAACAGAATGCTGGTATAGCGTGGGATAGGCAAACCTTATTGGAGAATTTCGGAGTAACGCCTACGGGAAAGCTCATCGTTCATGACGGAAACCTAGACTCTTTCGCGGATGTCAGAGATAGTCTCATGGGAAAAGTCAAAGATATTGCCAAATCTCGGACTGCGAAAGACATTGCCTGGCTAAGCGGCCACGACATCGGAGCAATAACCAAGGCCATGAATGCAACTCTAACTTCTTTCAATTTGCTTGTAGTGACGCGAGTTTCTCGTGTAGTCGGGATAGCAAGACAAATTGAATACCCCGAGGGAGACGTTTTATCAGCGGCAAGCAGATTAACAATGCAGGAGACTTTGGGCTACGATGCGCTTCTTTGCCCAACAGTTACTCAGGGAAGTATGAAATACCCAATTAACAGGATTCCAAACACTGACAAAGGCCACTTAACATTATTTAGTGATATAGAAGATGACGGTGGAAATTCCTTAATATGTAACCTCATTCACACACGTGTCGCAATAAATTCCGACAACTCCTTTTCGTTCCAGTTTGATAGAACAACCAAAGATACTAACGCTCCAATCTCTATAGTTACTACTCCAGACGGGCAAGTGTTCACTGTAAATAATGAAGAGGATACAATCAATATTGCGCTACATCCTGGGGTAGAAGTCGGGGTCACCTTACAAAGCGGCCTTCACTATAGGACTACAACCAATAGTGAAGGTTTTCTGAATTTCTCACTCATGGGCATCATAAATTAAACTCGCTTGCATAAAAGAGCCTAGGTAGGCTAAAATATAAGCATGACGCCGTTACCTAAAAAGAAACATACCAGGGGCCGGAGCAACAGACGCCGGAGTGCCAACTTCGGCACCAATTTACCCAACATGAGTAAATGCACCAAATGCGGCAAGCTTCGCTTTCCCCACATCGCGTGCCCAAACTGCGGCTATTACAAAAACTAACCTCATTTGACTATTCACTTAAAAGTTATCCTCTTGTAATCTTAGAAATATGAAGTCCGCTCAAGACCCACGTCACCAGCAAAGACGCAAGTTTGTGAAGGAACTGTTCGCAAACTCTTTCACTAAGCAAGCAATGTCGGCAACTGTCAGGAACATTTTTAACAATAAAGACAGCATCGACAAACAGATCATGGCAGCCGCTCCCGCATGGCCTTTGGAAAAACTAAACAAAATTGACTTAGCAATACTAAGGCTAGCGGTTTACGAAATTGGCAAAGAAGTAGCCCCAAGTAAGGTCGTTATCGACGAAGCAGTCGAACTCGCCAAGGAATACGGCGGCGAATCTTCTCCTTCGTTTATTAATGGAGTACTAGGTACAATACTAAAATCCCAAGATGCAGAGGAATTTTAAATGAACTTGGAGAAAATTAAAAAAAGCTTTAAAAACAGAAAGCTGTTTGACACCGCCATGACCCACCGATCCTGGCTGAACGAGAACGGAAAGGGCCAAGAAAGTAATGAGCGGCTCGAATTTCTAGGGGATGCCGTGCTTGAATTTGTCGTATCTTCGTTTCTGTATAAACTGCTGCCCAATAAAGAGGAAGGGTTTTTGACAGCGATTCGCGCCAACATTGTAAATACCGAAAATCTTTCTTTGGTTGCCAACAAACTTGATCTCGGGCAAGAGCTTTTTTTATCAAAAGGTGAGGAGGCAGGAGGAGGCAGAAACAACACATCGCTGCTGGCTAACACCGTGGAAGCTTTGATTGGATCAATCTACATCGATCGGGGACCAGCCGCAGCTAAAAAATTTATCGAAGGGCTGCTGCTGTCGGATATAGACGAAAAATTGAACCAACCCTTGAAGGACCCTAAAAGTACCTTGCAAGAAATTGTTCAGGCAAAGGGTCTATCCGCACCAAACTATATGGTAGTCAGCGAGTCCGGCCCGGATCACTCCAAAAACTTTAAAGTGTCTGTTGTCATCGGCAATGTCGAGACGGCTGTAGGTGTAGGCAAAAGCAAATCCGAGGCTCAACAAAGGGCAGCCGCGGCCGCGCTTGTAAAATTTAGAGACAAAGGCTAAACTACGGATACTAGCATGCTAAAAGTAAGATTAGCGCGAGGTGGCAAAACAAACGACCCGGTTTATCGTGTGGTTGTTTCCGAAGATTCAAAGCGCCCCACGGGAGAAGTTCTTGAAGTATTGGGGTTTTGGCACCCCAAGCCGGGATTAAAAACCGTCAACAAAAAGGCCATTGAGGCTTGGCACAAAAAAGGCGCACAAATATCAAAGCCCGTTAAAAAACTCATGGAGGAGACATCTTGAAAGAATTGCTTTCGTTTATTGTCAAAAATATTACGGCAAGTGACGCTTTTACGATTGACGAAAATGTCGACGGCTCTAAACACATTTACATCATCAGAGTCAAACCGGAACTTTTTGGAATTGTTATAGGCAAAGAAGGCCGAACTATTAAATCTATTAGAAATTTAGCCAAGGTGCGAGCCGTGGTTGAAAATAAGTCGATAAGCGTCGAAGTGGACAATCTCTAAAATGTAAAAGGATCTGCTCTATCCACTGCAGATTGAGGACCCAGCTCTTGAGGGATACCCGGCACTTCAAGATTAGAAACATCATTAATCACTTGCTCCTCGCTACTGGTTAGGGCATTTATCGGTTGGTTCAAAGCCGGTATAGTCTCGGGATAAGGAGAATAGTAACTGGTAAGGTTAACCGTCATGTCGATTAATTTAGAGTTTAGGTTGTTACCGCCTCCAAACTCAATATTATCCGTCTTAATAAGAGGCGCCACATTTGACAACGAGTCGATAAAATTTAGTATAGATCCCAGATAACCTTCTACAGACAGCGACGTGGTACTTTGGGCTAGTTCAGACTGAACTTTC
Source organism: Candidatus Woesebacteria bacterium RIFCSPHIGHO2_02_FULL_42_20 (assembly GCA_001792535.1). Classification (GTDB taxonomy): domain Bacteria; phylum Patescibacteriota; class Microgenomatia; order UBA8517; family UBA8517; genus 2-01-FULL-39-21. The sequence continues at coordinate 158,134 of MGGS01000001.1, forward strand.
GGCTCCGAAACAGTTATTTCTTGAATAATCACCAGATTATCTGCTGCTTTTTTTTTGGCTTGAGAAACCACGTATATACTACTACTTCTGGGGGGAAGCGCCAAAGTAAGCTTTTTATCCACAAGAAATGTGTCTTGATCACTCTTTCTTTGTAAAACTTCTACTTTCTGGCCCAAGGTATTATTTTCTTTGCCTGCAGCCTCCAGGTTTTTTCTTACTTCGCCGAGCCTGACCCACAGCGTGTTACCTGCAATACCAGCAAAAAGCAAAACACCGAGGAGCGTCAGTAACGGGAAAAGCACTATTTTCAACTCGTTCATAGAAGGAGTTCCGCCAAAAGCTTCAGGAGACTTTAAACTGGGAAACTGTTTTTTCATAAACTTACACCAGTTCTAACTCAATTTTGTAATTCCCTGCTCCGCTTAATTCCAACGTATCAAGATTAATAAAGTCCCAGTCGTCTCCGGAAATCAAACCTTTGAGGAAACTTGACAACCCAGACAGCGAATCAAACTTTAAAAGAATTTTTGATTTAGTTGAATTAACTTCCAAAGCGTCTGGCTGTGACTTACTTGGCAAAGTATCTAGCATTCTTTGAACCTTGTCGAGTTTTTCTTCAAAGCTAACATCATTCAAAATAGTTTTTACCTTAGCAACCCTGTCCCGGACCAAGACCAAGTTTTGCTCGGCTTCCTGAAGAGACTTGATGTTTGATTTGTAAGTGTTATTTTGATCGTTAATTTTTGTGAGATCGCCGCTGGTTATGAATAAATAGCCGACACCCAAAGAGCCGAAGACCAAGAAAAAAATAAAACATACAACTGCCATGCGGGTGAGCCGCCTGCCCATTTTTGCGATTGTCGTATTTAAACTTCCGGCTTGTGGTAAAAGATTAATATTTACGCTCATTTTTATTCTCCACGAAGTGCCAGGCCAACAGCAACAGCATATAAAGGATAATAGCCTTGCAAACTTGCAGCCACTTTCAGATCCATTTCAATTTTAGAAAAAGGATTGCCGATAATCACTTCCATTCCTAAAAATTTGCTTAAAGTCGGCACAATGTCTGGCATGCCACTTGCACCCCCCGTCAATATCAAAGACGTTGGCGACTCACCCTTCTCCTCGGACTGATAAAAATGAATGGCCTTTTTAATTTCTTCGGCTACAATTTTTACAATAGGGTCAAGTGCCGCCTTTACTTTTCCCTCTAACTGCTCCTTGGAAAGACCGTACGTCCTTTTATACTGTTCTGCTTGAACTGCATTTATACCAAGCGACTGGGCCACAGCCCTAGTAAAGGCGTCGCCGGCGGTTGGAATCGATCTTGAAAAAATAAGCATGCCGTTTTTTGAAATTGCAAGATCAGTTCCTTTAGCCCCGATATCGGCAATTATCACAGTTTGGTCAATCGGCGCCAGACTTCTAATCATTGCCAAAAGCTCTGTTTCCACTCCCACGCAATTCAGGCCTGCCAAGCTCACTACCCTTACATACTTTTCCACCAAGTTTTTTTGCGCGGCAACCAAAAGAACTAAAACGTCCGGCGGATTCATATTGTCCCGTTTTTCAAGCACCTGATGCTGCATCACAGCTTCGCTTAAAGGAATTGGGATATATTGCTCGGCTTCCCATTTGACAGCGGAAGATATCTCTTGGTCGGTTAGCTGGGGAAAGCTCACGGTTCTCGTAAAGACTTGGGACTCAGGAAGCGAGATCGAAACCTTTTTGTCATAAATCTTGGCTTCCTTAAAGAGTTTCTTAAGTGCCTCAACTATAGGAACATAATCTTTTTCGTCGTTTAACCTCTCTGGCTCAAGACCAGTATAGCCGATTGCCCCCGACGCTTTTAATCTGAATTTAGCAGCAGACTTGGCAAGCTCGACAATTTTTATCGTTTTAGTCCCTATATCTATACCCACACTCATTGAGATATACCTCCTGTCGCACTAAAAAGCGAATAATCAAATATTGGAGGTAAGTCGGGGTAGAGTGCTGTAATCTCCACTCTTCGCTGGGCGTCACCCAATTTACCGCTGGACTCAATGACGCGGGCTTGTGAAGGGAAAAAACTTCCCGCCCCGGAATTACTAAGTATCACCCCAAAAGGCACAGCTTCGCTTCCGTTATAGAAAAATCTGATTCTTGCAAAAAGCAGGCCCATCCTGTTTTGGATAACCGCATTAGGAATGCCAAAATAATCCAAGCCCGAATTGTTGAAGTTTATATTAAATGTCCTTCTTGAGTAATCAACTCCCTCTCCAGCCACATTATTACATCCGCCTGGGTCATTAGGCCTAAAATTATTTGTAGCCCGGGTAGCTGCATTTGGATCCACGTTGTACCTGGCAACTTCGACGTCGCTGAAATCCAAGTCATAATCAGGATCGTAGTAGACACTGATTTCTACAGCAGGGTAAAGCGGAGCACCGTCCTCTCCCCAACAAAGCCTCATTCGCGCGTTTGCAGGCGTGCCGCTGTAACAAGTGGTTCCTGCTCCACAAGAGATGTTGCCGTTGTCATCGTGGTCAACGAACCAGACAGTTGCTGCCTCTGCCTCAACCAGCTTTTCAGGATAATTCATCTCTCTCTGGTTTTCATACTTAGGTGAAATACTGCCGGTTACTTCGACATTGTTAAGTGTAAAGTCGCTAAATGTATACGAATAGCTTGTCAAATGACGTTCAATACCGGCTTCGGCCGCACTAAACGCTCGCAGTGAATCCCCCTCTACTGTAGTAATTTTGACATCCGTTATTGTGCGCGAAATCACCGATAATACTAAAGTAAGCACCACAGCCAAGGTCAACACAACCAGTAACACAGCTTGACCGCTTAACAGATCTTTTTTTATCATTAGTATATCCATTCTAACAACGATGCTATCGATTACGCAATACTATTGTTGTAGACACGTCAACCTGTGCGCTTTCCACGCCAGTGACATTTTGCTCATTGGCACTAAGCGAAATTGTCAATGTTCTGGGGTCAGCAAGATCATCGCAAGTAAACGAGCACGCCGTTAAGTCAACAGTATTCGTGTCGAGCAGACCCCCTGAATAAGCGTTCGTTGTAATATTATCATCAGAGCCTGCAATATCACATAGGTAGTAGACGGCGCCTACGGCCCAGCTATCAGCTTCGTCGTAAAAATCAATTTGATCAGGATTACCTAAGCAACCAACATCGGTTGCCATCCGCAACCTTCGCTCCATAACTCCCAAAGCATACTCTAAATTCCCCCTAAGTTTACCTGTCGCCTCAGCTTTACGAGTCCCCTTTACTGAAAGTAAAATCGATTGAGTAGCAATTGCCGCCAATGCCGCAAAAACCCCAATTACAACCAACATTTCCATTAATGTAAAACCTTTATTTTTAGACATCTTTTAAGGATAGCTAAAACCCCAGTCACAGGTATTCCCTCCGCCCCCACCGCAATTTGCATTTACAGGACAAGTGGAAACTGCTGGATTCTCTTCCAAATTGGCACACAATACGTATTCGTAGGGTGAATTTTGTGAATAATAATATCTTCTGCCGGGGTCCAAGTCATCAGGAACACTTCTTATATAAAAGTTGCTAGTGGAACAACCAGGTGGTGTGTCGTCACCAATCAAATTAGTACCAAACAATACTAAAATATCACCCGCCTGAAAAGGCCTAGGAAAATCGCTGCAATCGGTCCTGTAAATTTCCAAACCCTGCTTAATTCTTTCAAGATCAGATTTTCTCTGAGCATCGCGGGTTTGCACTCTCGCATTCCGCAGCGCAAAAATGGACAATGTTGAAAGAATAGCAATGATCAACATTACCACCATTATCTCAACCAATGTAAAGCCATTTTTGTTCATTGCCATTTCGTAAAACTGGTGTCGCTTCGGACTTCATGATAATCTTCCTGGCCAAGTTCATTTTCCCACCAGTAAACCCAAACAGTCACGTCAATACGCTCGGGACTTGGCAGGTCCATTTGTATTTCTCTTTTATAGAATGTTCCGGGGATATTTACCCAATAACCTGGATCATTGCAAACACCTGCCACGGAGCTCGTCCAGCTTAGGTCCGGCAAACACCACAACCCCCAATTGGGGGCAGCAATTTTGCTTGTCAGACCAGACCAGCTGTTATCGCGCTCATTTCTTAGCCACTCAAGCAGTTCCTGCGCATGTTTGGTTGCCAGCGACTCGTCTCTCGCGAATCTTGAGTTTCTGATTGACCTTGTAGATAACGTTACTACCCCCACCATAATCAAAGCAATCACCCCTACTGCAACCACTACCTCGAATAAAGATTGCCCTTTATGACTTTTCATCTAATATTTCCGGATTCATCAATATCAATGTTTATTAGCTGGCCGGTAACTGCGTCTTGAACACTAACCGTAACACCTGTGCCATGTGGCGTGTAATAGGCATTTGACCTAAATTCTATTGTGACAAAGTTTTGTAAACAAATACCGGTCGGTAAATTTGCAGTTTTAATATCTGCATAGCCCCCGCCCGAGCAATCGGCACGAATAAGATAACTGTTACGGAAACTTCCTGTGCAGCCGTTGGCGGCAACTCCTGTTCTTAAAAACTCAACCGCCTCGAGTGGAAAAGCATTACAACCTATCGTGTCAGGTTTCTTACCGGACAAAGCCCATTCACGGGCGAGGTTTAAGTCGGCTCTTACTTGTCTGACGCCGGATTCCAACAGCTGTCTTCTAGAAAAACTCCTGTAACTGGCACTGCCTACCAAAAAAATTAACCCGAAAATGGCAACCACAATCAATACCTCAACCAAACTGAAACCGAATTTGCGGGAAGCGGGCAGACGCATATATCAAATATATCACACTAGGGGTTGATTACGCAGTAGTTGCAAGCCACACCGCATGCACCGCCACAGCCTGGTATACCTGTACAGGCGGTAGCGGGAGCTTCCTCCAAAGCCGCGCAGACTGAGTAAGTCAAGTTGCCGGCACCCGGAGTGTACAGATATAACCGGGTAGGGCTTTGCGGATCTCCCGGCCTGGCCTGGACATAAACGTTAGTATTGCAACCTTGACCGTCCCACACCGCAGCAACCGCTGGCATAGTAGCCGGATAAGTACCACAATCGGCTCTGCGAAACTCAATTGCCGACCTTATCGTCTCCAAATTGGCCTTTCGTTGCGCGTCCCTTCCTTGAACCCTGGCATTTTGCAGGGCAAACAACGACAAAGTAGCCAGCATCCCAATTATGGTTATTGTCACCAATAGTTCAATCAGTGTGAAGCCTTTTTTTAACATGGATCTAAAGTTGCCGGACAAGTACTGTTTGTGGGCTCATCTGCCTCAATCACACAACCGGATCTACCAACTGAGCATGTCACCCAATAGTTCACATTACCTCCAAGGGGGGTCCGTTCCAGTCGCGCCCATAAAACATACTGTGTCGCCGAAGCCGTGCCTCCTGCTGAACCATTGGCACTATATTCATAATGATCTGTCCCCTCGGGATCAGTGGAACAACTGGTCAGCTCCACGTAGCCACAAAGTGTGTTGCCCCCGCCTGTATTTATTATCGTATCGTTAGTCCCCGGATACAAACTATTATTACGATTTGCAAATTGCTCCAAGGCAGTCTGGTATTGCTTGATATCACTTTTTCTTTGAGTATCCCGAGCGGATGACCTGGCACCGGTAAAAGAAATCATCACCAGCGTACCCAAAGCAGCAAGTACACCTGCGACAACCAACAACTCGACCAGGGTGAAACCAGCGATCTTAAACTCTAAATCTTTAATCATAAATCTGTCTTTCTTAATTCATTCTCATATTCATCAATTGATTTATCAAGTGGTGTTTCGCGCCATGCAAGGCCAAAATTACAAATTTTATTTCCGCAGAGAATATTCCGGGCTACTATTTTCGGATCGTATTCGGCTTCCAATGAGCCTTCAAGACTCGCGTAGACCTGATAATAAGCGCCGCTTGAAAGATAATAGTAACGGACACCGCGCCCTCCTTGCGGGTCCTCGGGTAGGGGACTGCCTACAAAGTTATCATTGCCCCACTCGCAACTTCGAAATATTGGATAATCAAATTTATCGACCAAGCCTGTATCACAACCCACTATTTTGCCTTCATCAGACAGCGGAAAGTAAGCATGCTCTTCCCGGAAATTATTGAGCAGATCAGTGATGTTTCTGACGTCCTGTTTGCGTTGCACATCACGGCTACGACGTAGCGAGATCCTTAAATTAAGAACCGTAAACGCAACTACCACAATAAGCGTAATCACTATTGCAGTGTACTGATTTTTAGAAAGGGAAAACACTCTTAACTATTGTATCACCAAAAATAAGCACTATAAAAAACGAGGCAATCATAAAAGGGCCAAAAGCGACTTTTTGCCCTAAGTGGGCCTCACCCAAAAAAAGCAATATGACAGCCAGAGCACCACCAAGAATAAAACTGCCAAACATCCAAACAGCGCTAAGCGGAATGCCCAGAATTAAACCGCCAACCAAGGCAAGTTTTACGTCTCCCAAGCCCATTCCTCGCCCACGAGTAAGTATGTGTAGAAGCAACAAAAAAAGCGCAGATCCAAATCCCGCAAGCAAATTTTCCCAAACGTTAGTGTAGCCTGAAAACAGCAATAAGAGCAATGTAACACTTAAAGCCAAAAATACCGGTTCGTCGGGAATAATTTGATGCTCCAAGTCAATAACAAGAATTGAAATAGAGATAGAGATAAGAATAAAAATAACTAAATAAAATAAATAGTCAGGGAGCAACGTAGTCCAACCCACGTTCAGTCTAACAGCACGGCTGCCAAATAAGGCAACGACAAAAAGAATAGCTGTTCCTAATTCAATTAAAGGATAGCGAAGTGAAATTTTCTTCTTGCACGAGCGGCATTTACCTTCAAGTAATAAATAAGATAAAAGCGGAATGTTATCAAACCAGGCAATTTTTGATTTGCATCTGGGACAGACCGACCTGCCTTTTATAATGGACTTACCCCGAGGTTGCCTATATGTGTATGCGCTCAAAAAAGATCCTACTACAAGACCAAACACTACAACTGATACTATTGAAAGCATTTTATTGACTCCGACACAACCAACGCCAGAACATCAATTAACTTTGTCAATTGCGCCCTGGCGTTAAGGTTACTGCACAAAGCCCGTTGTTAAAGGTGGGACAAGTGCCGCCGCTGTACCACACCAGAGGCCACCTCTTCCGGCCGCCGTCGAGTAAACAAAGTATGCTAGAGCAGGTGATGTACATTGAGCTATATTAGCGTTTGCCTCAGCCCTCGTAAATATCACAGCACTAGTACTGTTTCCATCATAACACCAGTCATTTTCTGTTGCAGAGGCTGCGGTGTCACAAACTGCACCACCTCCCGTCGGTCTCCCAACTGTGGATGGCAACACTTGAACTTCACCAGTTGCCACTAAACAGTCACCTATCCACGCATCGTCGGTGTTTATCGGGGATGTCGCACCCGTACAAACAGCGGCTGCTCCCTGATCCGTAGGGTATATACCGTTTCTGGCCGCGGCAAAGGCTTCAATCGCGTGCCCCAATTGGGCCACGGTGGACGACCTTCCGGTATCCCTAGTTCTGGCCAACTGCTGCACAGGATTAATGGCAATCAAAACCACGACTGCCAAAACACCCAAAACAGCCATTACGATCAAAAGTTCCACCAACGTAAAACCTGCCAACGAAGGCAGACCTTTTTTAATTTTCAAATTAGACAGATTGTATTCACCTCCTTCATGTATATATTCAGTATGTAACGATTACAAACTTGTTGTCAAGTTATAAATTGGTAATATGACTGAAATCACCAGAAACCCGACTCCTATCCCCAAAAAAATCATAATAATAGGCTCAATTGCCGCAGTCAGCGATTTAAGTTTTTGTTCGCTTTCGGTTTCGAAAACATGGCTTACTTTGGCTAAAACTTCGTCCATTTTGCCCGTTTCCTCACCCACAGAAATCATTTGCGGCAAAATAAAAGGAAAGGCCTCGGCATGCTTTGCAAAGGAATAAGCGATAGGGAAGCCTTTGGCGACATTTAGACTAATATCATCCATCGCCTGGGCAATGAGGGAGTTTTTAACAACGTCTCTGGTAATTTTAAGGCCGTCGAGAATGGCAACACCGGAACCGGCCATAAGTGAAAGCGTACTGGTCAATTCCGTCAAAACGACCTGCCTATTGAGTGGCCCAATTATAGGAATTTTTAATAACAGGCTGTCGATAAGCAATTTCCCTGACTTTGTCTTGGCATAAGTCCTGATTAATAGTATGCCGAAAAAAATACTGACAATAACCAATGGCCAAAACTTTTGAGAAACAGCCGAGATTCCAATGAGTAACCTTGTCATAAACGGAAGCTCGGCGTCAAATTGAGAATACAAATCGGTCATTTTGGGGATAACAAAAATAATCATAATCGCCGAAACTACAAGCATGCCAATTACGATTATTATCGGGTAAATCAACGCGCTCTTGACTTTTCCTTTAAATTCTTGAGTTTTTTCCAAGTTATCCGACAAGCGCATAAGCACCTTATCCAATACCCCGCCGGTTTCACCGGCTCGAACCAGAGCAACATAGGTCGGCGAAAATATCTTGGGGAACCGCGATAGGGAATTTGACAGCGACTCGCCGCCTTCCACGTCGGCCAGTATTTGGGTAACCAAAGCGGCAAAGCTCGGACTGGACTGCGCGCGCAAAATAACTAAAGCTTCGGTTATCGGCAAGCCGGCATTTATCATAGTAGACATCTGCCTAGTAAAATTGGTGACATCAGAGGCTGTCACCTTTTTGGTCAACTTGCCAAAAAAAGAAAAGATGTTTTCCCGAGAGGGTTTAAGATCGATTACCACCAACCCTTTATTTCGAAGCAGTTTGGCAGCAGACCTGTCGTTTACGGCTTCCACTAACCCCGTGACAGTCTTCCCTAAACTATCTTTTGCCTTATAGCGAAATTTTTTCATTAAAAGGTTTGTTAGGTTTTATCTGACTTAACCAGTCTAATGAGCTCTTCGGGGCGAAGTGAGTAAGACTGGGCCACTTCCATTGCGACTTTGCCGTCACGCACGAGCTTTGCCAGAGTGTAATCGAGGTTTAACATGCCGACTTCCTGGGAAGTCTGGATAATCGAGTCGATCTGGTGCGTTTTCCCATCACGGATGGCCGTTTTTATCGCCGTTGTCGCCAGCATTATCTCGTAAGCAGGGTGGCGCCCGCCGGCCACAGCCAGAACAAGTCGCATTGAAAAAACCGCCTCAAGGACATTAGACAACTGCAGCTTAACCTGATCCTGCTGGTCTTCCGGAAAGACGTCCACAACACGATCGATTGTCTGTGCAGCCGAGTTCGTGTGCAGTGTAGCAAAAACCAAATGGCCGGTTTCCGCGACGGTCAGCGCGGAGGCTATTGTTTCGTAGTCCCGCATTTCCCCAATTAAGACCACGTCGGGGTCTTCCCTCAAAGCCGACCTAAGGGCTGTAGACCACGAATGGGTATCATTGTGCATCTCGCGTTGGCTGATAATGGCCTGCCTGGGCTTAAAAATAAACTCAATAGGATCTTCAATCGTAATAATGTGAACGGCACGATTGGCATTAATTTCATCAATCATCGCAGCCAGGGTCGTACTCTTGCCGTGACCCGTCGGACCGGTTACCAATATCAGTCCTTGGCGCAGGTTTGTAAAACTATGAAGAATTTTGGGCAGCTCCAACTTGTCGATGGCGGGAATCTCGTAGGGTATCATGCGAAAAGCTACCGACGGCCTGCCGCGCTGGGTATAAGCATTGGCCCGAAACCTTGCTTTTTGGGAAAAATGAAGAGAGAAGTCAATCTCTTTATTGACCGACAGCCTCCCCAGTTGCTCTGCATTTAGAATCTTTTTGAGGTGTTCATCAACAATCTCGGTAGTCAACACCTCTTCACCGGGTACCGAATACAAAATCCCGTCTATTCGGATACACGGCGGCGTACCAACGACCAAATGAAGGTCAGAAGCATTCCTGTCGACAGTCAACTGCAATAATTGGTTTATGTTCATACTCATTCCTGACCCACCCGCAAAACCTCCTCCAAACTGGTAATTCCTTCAAGTGCCTTCATATAGCCGTCTTGCTTCAAAGTAATCATACCTTCTTCCCTTGCCAATTTTTCAATGTCGCTCGCAGGTCTGCGCTCTAATATCAGTCTACTAATTTTTTCGCTGACAGGCAAAACTTCAAATATGGCAATCCTGCCTATGTAGCCTGAATTGTCATTTTCTGGCGTAGGTTTACCCCTATACAGCTTAATCTCACGACTTTCAGGAAACAAGGGCCCAAGCACCTGTTTCATGTCTTCAACGACTTTAGTGGCGGGGATATATTCCTCTTTATTGTTTGTGTCAATTTTGCGCAAAACCCGCTGGGCCACGATGCAAGTCATTGAAGAGGCAAGCAAAAACGGCTCGGCGTGCATGTCAAGAAGCCGCGGCAAAGCCCCTGCAGCGTCATTGGTGTGTAAGGTGGAAAAAACCAAGTGCCCGGTCAGTGATGCCTGAATGGCCAAGTCTGCCGTTTCCTGGTCACGAATCTCGCCGACCAAGATCACATTAGGATCTTGGCGCAAAAAAGCGCGTAAACCGGATGCGAAAGTAAGCCCCACCGACGGGTTAATCTGAATCTGGTTTACACCCGCTATTTTATACTCGACAGGGTCTTCCAAAGTCATTATGTTTACCTTTGGCGTATTTATTTTTGAGATTATCGAATAAAGCGTCGTCGTCTTGCCTGACCCTGTAGGCCCGCAAATGGTTATAATGCCGTGGGGGCGCAAAACGGCATCTTCCAAATTCTTTAAGGCACGGCCACGAAGTCCAAGCTGGGGAAGGTCGGGCACTCCGCCGGACTTTTTAAGCAACCGCAGGACAATTTTTTCCCCCCAGGAGGTGGGGACGGTCGAGACACGAAGATCAACTTCCTCATCCACAGTCTTAAAATTAAACCTGCCGTCCTGTGGAATCCGTTTCTCGTCAATCTTCATCCCGGAGAGAATTTTAATCCTGGAAACTATTGCATCATGCAACGCTTTAGGTATAGTCAGCTTCTCCTGAAGTATACCGTCTATCCGGTAGCGCACCCGGGTAGACTTTTCCTGGGGTTCAAGATGAATGTCGGAGGCCCTGGACTTAACCGAAAACTCCATGATATGGTTAACAATTTCGGTGGTCTTCTCCTGCCTGATTACACCTGTCGCAACCGACAGATCGAGCGTTTTAAGCCGTGAGTCATCAGGCGCCACTTCTTTTAAAGCAGCCGTTACCTGTTGGGAAAGCGAAGTTGCGTACCTTACCGAAATAAAGTCGACTATTTTGGCCCTCTCGGCAGTCAGTGGCTTAATGCGCATACCAGTCTTTTGTTCGACAAACTCGATCGCCGTTAAATCCAGAGGGTCTGCCATGGCAATAGTCAAAATTTTTAGATTACGGTCAACGTCGAGCGGAAAAACCAAAAAGCGCTCGGCAACCTCTTTGGGTAGAGCAGACAAGGCATCGGGATTAACGGGAGATGAGGAAAGATCGACAAACGGTACGTTATAGTAGGCGGCTTTGGCCTTCGTCAATTCCTCCTCGGAGACCATGTTTTGGTCACAGAGAATGTCTTCCTGGCTTTTTCCGGACTGCACTTCAGCCAGTTTGACCTGTTCTCCCCGCTGGCTTGTCAAGGATCCTTGTGTCACCAATACATCAACCAAAGAAGGAGTATCATCCGTCGTGTCACTTTTTTGAACTTGTTTGGCAGGCATGCTAACAATCATCTTGACACAACCGACCAAAAATTACAAAATGGAAGTTGTGAGTAATAAAATTTTAATTGCACTCATAGGCGTTCTCTTTATCTTTTCAATTGGAGCCTCTGTTGCTATTTATAAATACAATAGTTCCAAGAAGTCACAAAGTAATTCTGCACCAAAATACCAGGACTTAAGGGTTGAGCAAAAGTTGACCGAGGCTCTCAAAAAGCCTCAAGAAAGTGCGCCCAAAGAAGAGAAGCAGGAATACAAAGAACTCGTTGCCGAAGTGGCGGTGGAGGGTAGTCTTATAGACATCACCGGCTGCAATCCGGATCCACTTGTCATGCAGATTACAAACAATGGAGTTTTTTCCGTTAAAAACAGTGACCCCAATGAGCACTCATTTGAAATAGAGGATTCTGTCTTTACAATCCCGGCTTCAAACCAAACTGCACTTACCGCCGGTTTTGGCTTCAAGCGGGGGCCGGGTATCTACACCTATACCTGCGATGGGTCGGGCCAGCCAGTAGGCGCCCTATATATCACAGAGTAGTTGCTTCTTGAAAAGCCCATGCACACCTGTATAATAGTATATGTGATGAAGGTTCCCATTACACTTTTGGAATTTATAATTGAAAGGGTTTTGATAAACACCCTTAAAATTTCACCCCGCAACCGCGGGGTTTTTAATGCACAAAATTATACCTATAGTTTAGTTGAAACTTTGGAGAGATGTATGTTATTATAGGCTATTAGCCTTTAAGTACAATGTCAGCTTTTTCAAGAGAAAATTTTCTAAAACTTGCCGGTATAGCAAGTATTGCGTTAGGGACAAAGTTAAGTTTGGATGGGTTAGGCGTGCAGAACAAAACGAGGCAACCGGAAGGTTGGTATCCTGTCGAAATCAAAGTAAACGAACCCATGCCCGCACCTTTTTTACTCTACAGAGACGATGCTTTTTCGGTTGACAAAGGTAATTCCGAACTTCAAATCATACTCTCATCCGACAAACTTTTTTCCGTATCAGGTTTTCAGATTCCAATGGCTCCAACCAGACAAGGCGATGGCACTTACATTTTTAAGCTTAACTACTTTACAATTGACGACAAAACTCTTGAAATACCACCGGACAAAAGATTAATAATAGACACAAGTGGCACAGCTGTAAAAATAGAAGCCGTACTCATCTCAGAGACCCAAGTTCCGAATATTGTCAAAATTGGCTACTTCCCATCAGAGACCAAGTAAGAATGGGCAGAATCGACATAGATAGAAGAGCACTTTTCAATCCAAGGGTTTGGACTACTGCAATAACAGGAGCAGTGTCGAATGTCGAGCAAACAGCTTTACTCAAAGAAGAACACTTTCTAGCTCTAACAATAGAAAAACATCTGGGCTTAAACGGGAACCAAATCCGTCTGAAAATGATATTTCCACATCACGATCTTACCCCTGAGGCAATGAAAATTATAAATAAGGATAATATAGACATTCTATTGGGCGAGGTCGAGGCACGATCTCTTGTTGATTCACTAACTACGCCAATTGAAAAGATAAAAGGCACTGATGTAGCAACACGAGCCACAAGTCCAGGCATAGGCAGCACAACAGAAAGCCGACAATTTGACGCAGAACAAAAACGAAAATTAATTAACGACGGGTACACAATAGTGACTACAGACGGTAACAAAAATATTCTACACTTCGATGGCTCGAAATCCGATTCCGCACTACTTGGAATTGTAGGCGGGCTAGTTTTAGTCGGCGGAGTCATAGGCTCCGTTTTTGACAGATACACACACGACGGCAAATTTTCCAGGAGAGGATTTATTCTAGGTGCAGCAGTAACTACGGCTAGCAGTGTCATGATCTACCAGGCATACAATTTCTTGTCCAAACCGGGAACTGATAGAAATTCGCTTGACGAAGCGGGCTTGAAACTACTAAAAGAGGTAGAGAACGTTATAAACGATCCAGTATTTATAGGTTTCTACGAAGGAGTGGGTACACTAAGAAGCAAAGTGATGGCGCAAAACACTTGGCAAACAATCGCAAGAAGTGCCAACAAGAGTGAAGGGACACCTACAAAAATTCTTTTCAACGCAGGAAGCGGGCACGGGGAAGCGATGGATGAGTTTCTGAAAGGACCGGAAGCCCTAACAATAGAAATAAGCGTGTACGCTGACAGGCTAGTCGACGAAACATTAAACAGACTACTGGACAACGATCAGAACGAGGAAGCTGTACTCCGTCAGATGGCTCTGTATAGTCGGCTTTTCTCCGAACCACACCAGGTCGGCCCATATAACACTTTAACTAATGGTGTAGATGAAGGGAAAATCCCCAATTCCGCGCGGACAATTCTTATCAACAGAATTTTCAAAAAGCTTAAAGCACATGAAGCCAAAGAGGAACAAAAAAAACACAACAGAAGATTCATAATTTTAGACAGATTGCTCACAGAGCTTCTGAAAGACGAGTTGGAGGTGGATACAATGTTAGTCGAGGTTGAAAAATCCGTTTCGGGTAGAGATGTGCCCCAAAAGATTGCCTACATTAGTCTTCCAAATAGTCAGATTCCTACAATCACCAGCCAGAAAGAAATAACATGGATAAGTAACGGAAGAATGATCAGTGGTCCAGCAATTTTCAGAGGGCTGTCGCATCCCGCTACTAGAATGTTCACGTACGACCCTGTAATACAAAGGATAAGAACTGCAGACTCAATCTACCTGTATAGGAACACTTGGAGTCAACCTAAAATTGAAGAATTCATACTTTTGAAAAACACGGATGGCGCGGCCATTACTCCGTGTAAATCAATTGTGTTTCAAGGTTATGGTGTGGAGCAGACATTGTCGGGTGGTAACATAGTAACCCACACCACTCAACCAGATATGTCAGACCAGGACGTCTATGCACCGCTTAACCTAAACAGATCACAAGATCCAAACGAGATAAATCTCATTCAAGTGCTGAAGTCATAATTTCTCTTTTGTTGACACTCACTCTTTATTGATTTATCTTTAAATTAGGTAAACTTTGCGCCAATGCCCAAAAAGGTTTTTGTTGCTTTCATAGTTGTATCGATCGTGTCACTTGGCATGGTAATGGTGTACCTATACCAAAAATCAAGGACTCTTGAACAAAAGACCGCAAAGATTCAATATTCTCAGGCAGTACTTTACGACCAAAGCGGAAGAAACATCTACAGTTATTCAATTACATGGAATGGGGAACCAGTCGCCCAAACTGCCGACATTAGCCAATTTAAAGAAATAAAGAGTGAGGGAACAAAAATATACGCCTTTACACCTTCAAACCAAAAGCTTCTGGTTGCTCTCCAAGGAAAGCTTCGGAAGATTGACGCAATCAAAAAGGAAGTAATCATTTCCTCTGAAAATGATGAGGAATTGTTGAGTTTGATGGACTGTGACATAAAATACTCCTATACTGACCAAAACTTGGCGTTAGAACTCGAAAATGTTGGTTTAGATGACACTAGAATAAAAATTGGTTCCATGGTTACCTTTAACCCACCACGTTATGAAAATGCTAAATGCGTATTCATGATTAGGGGGGGTCAATAAATTAATTCTAATATGAAATTAACATTATTAAGACTTTTCGTGTTGTTTACTTCGGTCATCATTTCAACTTCAATAACTCCGCCTGAAGCACTGGCTACATGCACTGATCCAGGATGCTCTTCCTCTGGGGGTCCGTGGTGCAGTTCAGTTTCATATGGGAGCGTATGTGAATCCGATCCGATGTCAGGAGGAAATCTGAAACGCAAAGAAGTCGATAACTCACTTTGCGGAAACTCGTGTGGTGGAGCGGAACCCTTTTGTACATGGAGCACTTATTGGACAGCTGAATGTGGTACCTGCTGCGACGGGGGAGGAGGCAACCAAACACCGGTCGGGTGGCACGATGAATACGCCGGTAGCCAACCTCCAGCAAATTGCCGGGCTTTTGGCTGGGGTGTCGACCCTGATGATAGAAACGCTGATGTAAATATCCGCATTCTTTCTGACGGAGCCAGTGTGTGGAGTGGTGTTGCCAATGTCGCAAGGGGTGACTTAACCAGCTATTGCCCCGGAGGTACATGCTCATTTTCCGTTGACTTAAACGGGAGGATAACGACAGGAGTAAATCATACGATTACCGCTCAAGCCCAAGATATAAACGACAGCTCATGGTATAACCTTTTAGGAACACCAAAAACTCTCAACTGTACTGCAGTCAACAATGCTTCTTGTATCTCCAATAATATTCCCGGCACCATGCAAACTAATGAAACTAGAGCTGTCTCGGTCACAGTAAACAATAACGGCGACACAACTTGGACAGCGGCCAGCAATTACAAGTTGGGGTCCCAAGATCCTCAAGACAATATGGTTTGGGGTTTGAGCAGTGTAAACCTACCCGCCACAACCAACCCCGGGCAAAATATAACTTTCAATTTTAATATCACTGCACCTTCTACTCCCGGGACTTACTCGAGCAGATGGAGAATGTTTCAAAAAGGAGTGGAATGGTTCGGAGCAACCTGCGGGCCGGGTACAGTTACCGTAAATGCAGCAGCACCTCCGGAATCCTGCACCATCAACATCCAGAACTTAAGCGTTGACCAGGGATCAGCCACCACAATGGCTGCCTCAACAAGTGAAGCTAACGGAACAATCAGCCAAGTTACATTCAGCTCTTCAAATACGGGGGTTGCTACTGCCACGTCGCCGGATAATTCCTCTCCATTTAGCTCGACGATAACGGGTGTTTTCCTCGGGCTATCCAACATTACTGCCAGAGGATTTATGAGCGGAGTAGAGCGATGCTCAGACACGGCAGCGGTCACCGTAAACCCACCCGGATGCGACGTTGGAGTGACACTATCCACAAACCCTTTGATCGGGACAGCGCCTCTTAATAATGTTGATCTGACAGGCGACGTCAGCGGATCAATTAGCGGAAATATCAGATACCGTTTTGATTGCACAAATGACGGGACTTACGAGCATGATGTGGTAAATTCAAGCGATCCTTATACAGCCGACAACCTTTGTAACTATGCATCGGCTGGAAATTACACCGCTTATGTAAGAGTCGACAGAGGAGGATGTAGCGCAAGTGATACTGCAACAGTAAGTGTTGGAGGCGCGCCGGTTTGCAGCACGCCGACGCCACGAGACCCACCGGCCCCCAGCTGCGATTCCGGAGGCGGCAATGGCCAAATCACCTGGCGATGGGATGCGGTTGTAGGTGCCAACGAATATGAGATTGACATTTACAACAGTGGGGGAACCAGGATTATTAATAATGACTGGCAGTCTGCAGCCAGTTTTGGTTGCGCAGGTGGGGGGACCTGCAGTTATACAACCAACCACTCCGCAGGATCATACTATTCACAAGTACGAGCTCGCGGTGCTTGCGCTGCCGGCGGCTGGTCGACTTCAAATACTGTAACAGTCAACACTTGCGGAGGGCCGACTCTTTCCGTAATACTAACTCCCAATCCGTCAAGCGGAGCACCGCCACTAAATAATATTAATTTAACCGGAGACGTTTCGGGCACCGCAACTGGCAACATCAGATACCGTTTTGATTGTACTAATGACGGGACTTATGAACATGACGTGACAAATTCAAGCGATCCTTATACCGCCTCTAACCTTTGCAGTTACGCATCAGCAGGAACCTACACTGCACGAGTCAGGGTTGACAGAGAAAGC
>MGGS01000001.1:175684-227408 GCA_001792535.1 Candidatus Woesebacteria bacterium RIFCSPHIGHO2_02_FULL_42_20
CTCATCATGCGATCCACCAGGAGCAGGGGACGGGTCAATTACTTGGGCTTGGGACGCTGTTTGGGACGCGGACGCGCCTGGGTGGGCAACCCAGTACGATCTTGATATCCAACGCTTAAACGGGAGCTGGAGTACTTATATTGACTACCCGTGGCGACTAGCGTCCTTTTACGGTTGTGACGGCGGTGGAGTCTGTACATACACAACTGCATTGCCTGTTGGCACTTACAGGTCAAGAATCAGAACTCAAGGAGTTTGCGGACCCTCTGCTTTTGCAACCTCTCCGCAGGAAGTCGTGAGTAGCTGCGGCAGCTGTACAATAGACTCCGTTCCAGATGTAACCGTGGCAGTCGACGAAACAGCCAGCGTTTTTGCCACTGTATCAACCGGTGGTGGGGGCACAGTTGGCCAGGTTGAATTTTCATCAAATAATACTTCTGTTGCAATAATGACTCCAAGTGACCCATTTATCGACCCCGACAATATAACTGGTATGGGAGTAGCACAAGGCACAATCCGCGGAGTAAGTGTCGGAAACACCAATGTAAATGTTGTTGCCACTTTGACTGATGGTATAACTACCTGTAACAGCAGTAGCCTGGTTAACCCAAACAACGGTGATGTTACAGTTACTCCTCCCAACCCTTGGTGGCAAACCATTGGCGGAGATATCCTATCCGCCGCAGAAATTACATCAAAAATACCATCAACTTGCGCCAGCAGTCCTGTTTGTGAAGAGTTTTTAAACAGAGAATTGACTGATAATCCTTCGCTTTTCCCAGGAGTCACCACCTACTACTCAATACTAGTTCCATACTTCAGATCAGGGGATTTGACTCGGGACGCAAACGAATCCTGGCTGACAAATACGTTATCATCGTTCTCATCAACTCTCAGATATGATTATAGTTACTTTTTCGACAAAATCCCGGCAGCGGTCACGCCCCTAAGTGTGGCCGGGCCGATTTCCGGTACTCTCTCGGGCGCAACACCCGATGCTAACGGCTACGAATGGTACACAAATAGCGGAGGATTAACCATCAACAACCTGACTATAAACGCGGGTCAAAGAGTAGTTTTATTCGTTGATGGGAATCTTACACTTGCCGGCGACATTGACTTTGCAAACGAAGCCACTTCATTTTTCATGACAGCCGTTGACGGAGCGATGGACGTAGCCAATCCTGCAGCTAACCCGCCTACGCAAACGCTTAATGGCCTTTTTGTCGCCAACCAATTTAACGCCAGTGCCGGCAGCAGCCAGCTGGTGGTCAACGGATCCGTCGCTTCATGGGGTGGGGTCACCCTCAACCGCGACATAGCAACCAGAAACGCAACCGAGCCGGCAGAGCTCTTTAACTTCCGCCCGGACTATGTTCTTCGCTGTCCGCAGGAGCTACTTAAGCGAGGAGGATTGTGGAGAGAAATAAGCCCTTAAACATCTATGCACGCGTATCTTGTTATTAGCCAAGATCAAAAAAGCCAAGATAGCTTTGTAGCCGGGCTCACCCAAAAAAGTAAGTCGAAAATAATGAGGTTTCCCGTTCTCAAGATTGAGGACGTCAGACAACTGGGCAGTTTAACCAAAATCAAGCAAGACACTCCAACAATCATTGTGCTGGAATCTTTTCAAAAGTCTTCGGAGGAAGCCCAAAATGCGCTTCTAAAATCTCTTGAGGAACCGCAAAAAGACGTCCAATTTATCATAACCACAGATTCACTTAGCTCAATACTGCCGACAATTATATCAAGATGCCGGGTAATTAATTTACCAATTTTCAAGCACCAATTTTCAAACGAAAATAGAAATCTTTTTGATTTGCTAAACACAGGAAGTCTAAAAGAAAAATTTGACACAATTGCCGACCTCAAAACAAGGGAAGACGCCATCAAATTTCTTCGAAACTATTGCCTTTATCTGCAAACCAAAATGCCCGGGACCAGCAAAGCTTTAAGCGCGGCAAGCGTGGCATTAACCAAGCTTAAGGCAAACGCAAATGTCAACCTCCAATTAATAAACCTTGTTGTGAACTCGTAAGCGTCTGGTATAATGAAATCAGCAAGCTAAATTGGCTTGCTGATTAGTATTGGTATGGCAGTCAACGAATATACAGCAAAACAAATTCAGGTACTTGAAGGGCTGGAACCTGTCAGGAAACGCCCCGGAATGTACATTGGCTCGACTGATATTCGGGGTCTTCATGAATGTTTGAGGGAAATTATCGACAATTCCGTCGACGAGTCTTTCGCCGGCACAGCCCAAAATGTATGGGTGCAAATCAAAAAAGACGGCTCGGCAATCGTCCGCGACGACGGACGGGGCATCCCGGTCGACAAACATTCTTCAGGATTATCGGCACTGGAAATTACCATGACAAAGCTCCACGCAGGTGGAAAATTCGGTGGCGGAGCATATAAAGTTTCAGGGGGGCTCCACGGCGTGGGCGCCTCGGTTGTCAACGCGTTGTCGTCAAATTTTGTTGTTGTAGTACTCCGCGACAACAAGGCATATTTTCAAGAATACGACAAAGGTAAACCTAAAAACGCAGTTAAAGAGACTCTGCAATCACAACTGGACCAGTGGTTCCCGAAAGAATGGGGAGTGGCAGCCGGAAAAAACATGACAGGCACCGTGACTAAATTTAAGCTCGATGATGCAATCTTTAAGGGTCTTGAATTTGACAAAACCAAAGTAAAAATATTGCTACGTGACCGTGCCTATCTGGTCGCCGGTCTGGCCTTTCATTTTATTGATGAGCGCGACTCCGACGAAGAACATTATTATTTTGAAGGCGGAATAGCCTCACTGGTGAACCACTCCACACGCGATAAAAATCCGATTTCGGACGTAATTTACTTTAAAAAAGAGGATGAGACGATAAGCAGTGAAATAGCCATTAGATATACTGATACTTACGCCGAGGTCGTCAAAAGCTTTGTCAATGGCATCAATACTACAGACGGAGGTACTCATGTGACAGGGTTTCGTATTGCCCTGACAAGGGCAATAACCGACTATGCCAAAAAGACGGGCTACATCAGGGAAGATAAAAACGGCCTGTCTGCGCAGGCAGGCCTGACCGGCGAAGATATGAAGGAGGGCTTAAACGCGGTAATTTACATTAAAATGTCATCGGAATCGCTGCAGTTTGAGTCCCAGACCAAAGCAAAACTAAATAATCCTGAAGTTCAGGGTTTTGTCGCCTCGATGACAAAAGAGGGGCTTGATATTTACTTGGAAGAACATCCAAATGACGCCAGAAAAATTCTGGATAAAATTATTCTTGCAGCCAAGGCGAGGCTCGCCGCCCGGGCGGCCAAGGACGCAGTTTTGCGCAAAGGCGCATTGGAAGGTTCATCGCTCCCCGGCAAGCTGGCAGATTGCCAGTCAACTGACCCGGCATTTTCAGAAATCTACATTGTTGAGGGAGACTCTGCGGGGGGCTCGGCAAAGCAGGGGCGAGACCGCAAGACTCAGGCCATTTTGCCCTTGGGCGGCAAAATTTTGAACACGGAACGGGCACATCTGGATAAAATCGTAAAATTTGAAGACCTCAAGGACCTTATAGTGGCATTAGGGTCGGGGATAGGGGAGTCAATCAATTACGACAAGCTAAGGTATCACAAAGTAATAATAATGTGCGACGCGGATGTGGATGGTGCGCACATAGCCACCCTTCTTTTGACATTTTTCTTCCGACACATGCCCGACATCATAAAACACGGTTATTTATACTTGGCAATGCCGCCGTTATTTAAAATAACCATCGGCAAAAACGTCTATTATGCCTATAGCGACGATGAGAGAGACACAATTTTAACGACCCATGCAAATGGCAAATTCAGTATTCAAAGATACAAGGGGTTAGGGGAAATGAACCCAAGCCAACTTTGGGAAACGACAATGGATCCTGTAAACAGAACACTAAAACAAGTGACCGTGGAAGATGCCCAGGAAGCAGACAGAACATTCACAATGCTGATGGGCGAGGAAGTCCCGCCAAGAAAACGCTTCATTCAGACCAATGCAAAGTTCGCCAACTTGGATATTTAAAATGGATACTATTATATTACTTTCCATCGGCGCTTCCTTAGTCACAATTTTTTATAGTGCCTATCTTATCCGCAAGATATTAAGCCTCCCTGCCGGCGACCAAAAAATGCTTGACATATCGCAGGCAATTTTTGAGGGAGCACAAGCATATCTTAAAAGGCAATACAAAACAGTCTTTGTAGTCGCAGCAGTGCTACTTGTAATACTCTTATCAACTCTTGGAGTTTATTCCGCAATCGGCTTTGCTCTCGGTGCACTGGCTTCCGCCAGTGCCGGATTTGTAGGGATGAATGTGGCCGTACGAAGCAACTCCAGGACTACCGAAGCAGCAAAACGCGGCCTCGGGCCGGCCCTTGCTGTTGCCTTCAAAGGCGGTTCCGTTACCGGACTACTGGTTGCATCCCTTGCACTCCTTTCAATCAGCCTTATTCTGGCTCTTTCGAAAATAGTAAGCTTTGATCCCATTTTGCCGATGGTTTCGTTAGGCTTCGGAGGATCCCTTATATCCGTCTTTGCCCGTCTGGGTGGGGGAATCTATACCAAAGGCGCCGACGTGGGTACTGACATGGTAGGTAAAATTGAAAAAGGGATCCCCGAGGACGACCCCAGAAACCCGGGCGTCATTGCAGACCTTGTAGGCGACAATGTCGGCGACGACGCGGGAATGGCAGCTGACCTTTTTGAGACCTATGTCGTAACCACCGTATCCGCAATTTTACTTGCCAAACTCATTTTCCCCCTTGGTGCAAGCATTTTATACCCCTTAATCATAGGTGCCATTGCCTTAGTCGGCTCAATAATCGGCACTTTTTTTGTAAAACTTTCAAAGAGCAATAAAATAATGCCGGCGCTTTACAAAGGGTTGGCATCGGCTACATTGTTTTCGATTATCGCTTTTTGGCTCACCCTTCGGCTCTATCCGCCTCATTTTCCCGGAATAAGCACTTGGGCAATCTTTTTTTCATTTCTGACAGGAGCGGTAATCACCGTTGGAATGGTCGCCATCACTGAATATTTCACCGGCAAAAACTCCCGTGCAGTAAAGCATTTGGCTCAGGCCTCCGAGTCCGGCCACGGAACAAACATTATCGCCGGACTAGCGCTATCTATGCGCGCAACATTTCCGCCAATTCTTTTAATCGCCGCTGCCATCCTCTTTACTTTCAATTTAGCGGGGCTCTTTGGCGTTGCAATTGCCGCAGTTTCCATGCTTTCTTTAACAGGAATAGTCGTGGCCATCGACGCTTTCGGGCCAATAACGGATAATGCCGGAGGTATTGCGGAAATGAGCAACCAAAGCGAAAAAGTGCGCAATGTCACTGATGCACTTGATGCAGTGGGAAACACAACCAAAGCCGTTACCAAAGCCTACGCAATTGCCTCGGCGGGGCTGGCCGCACTGGTCCTGTTTGCAGCTTTTATGGAAGAACTTTCAAAGGGGTCCGGCGGGGGTGTTATTTTTTCGATTTCCGACCCGCATGTTTTGGTTGGTCTTTTTATCGGGGCTTCTCTTCCTTACCTTTTTGCGGCATTTGCCATGGAAGCCGTTGGGCGGGCGGCACAGTCGATTGTCGGTGAAATCAGGAGACAATTTAAAGAAATAAAGGGGCTAATGAAGGGTACTGCCAAACCCGATTACGGAGCTTGCGTGGACATTGTGACCAAGGCCGCAATTCGTGAGATGATAGTGCCCGCAATGCTTCCTGTAGCTGCACCGATTATTATCGGTTTACTTCTTGGCGGCAAGGCTCTGGGCGGGCTTCTGATGGGGATAATTATTACGGGTCTATTTGTGGCAATCTCAATGACCACTGGTGGCGCTGCATGGGATAACGCCAAAAAATATATCGAGGAGGGAAACTTGGGCGGCAAAGGCGGGGCAGCTCACCAGGCAGCGGTCACAGGCGACACCGTAGGGGATCCTTATAAAGATACCGCAGGGCCGGCAATAAACCCCATGATCAAAGTCGCAAATATTGTAGCCCTTCTTCTGGCACCTTTTTTGAGCTAATTTATACAAAGAAAACTTCCCACGGGCGACAACTCTTTCAAATGGGTCTTGCCGTCGTAAAAAACCGACGCTGTTCCGCCGTCGAGGTTAATTGCATCCATCAGATCAATGCCACTGTCTTTTTCAAAGTCTTCAAGTAATCCCGCTACATCCGCCAGTTTGGGGCCGGAAAAAAGCGACTGTTGGTCATAAATTGCCATAAATATACTTTTATTATCACTAGACTTGGCAAAAAGTAGCCTCCTGGCGTTTTTGTCGGACTTAAGGCTCAAGTTGACTTCGTTATTGTTCAAAAGCAACAAAGGCCCGGTCTGGAAACCGAACACAGCCTCGCTAAACGCCAGCTTATCTGCCATATCCAGCCTACCGTCACGGGTTTTAAACACAAAACCATTAAACAACTTGTTGGGCTCAAAGTCGCTTACTTGGCCGTCAAGGGTTTTAAAAAACCCGATAGGGCTGCCTTCTTCGTCGTAAAAGCCCGCGTTGACGAGAAATTTACACGCGTGTTGGTCGATAACTTCTTTTGAATTTAACCGCTGACTAAAATTTGCGATTAACTCGGTTCTGCCGGCTTCATCTTTTTCAAACCAGACAAGCGCATAATCATCGCTGCCTTCTAAAATTGGCGCGGTTGACTGCCGGATTGTCGGCCGCGGCTGGCCCAAGTTAACATCTGCACTTTGGTTAAACACGTAGTTCAAGGCAAAAACAAAAATGCCGACAAAAACCGCCAAAAGCATTACTTTCCACATAACAAGTAGTATAGTATTAGGTGATGAAGCCTTCAAACAAAGTACTGCTTTTGCTCGGGGCGGGGGGGGTTTTCGCATTATTTCTAATCGGAGTAGTTATGATCCTTAAGGTTAAACCCAGTTTCAGGCCTCCAGCCGAACCAGTCATGACAGGCGACCAAGAAATCAAACTCAAGAAATTTGCATCGAGGGAGGAGCTGACTAAATACATAAAAGCCGGCGAGAGCGCAAATTTCTTCACTACGACAATTACCGGCAAGTTCGGTACTCAGGAGGCAGCTGCCCCCAGCGGTATGGGTGTTGATCTGGACCTAAGAGAACCCAGCAGATATTCCCAAACCAACATTCAAGTTACGGGGGTCGATGAGCCCGATATAGTCAAAACAAACGGTAAACAAATCTTTTATTCGCCGAACAGCCAGCTTGGGTATCAAATTGACTATTACTCCTTTCCTCAACCTGATCAGTCACTTAGTATTATAGACGCTTTTCCACCCGAAAATTTGGCTAAGAAGGCTAGCATAGCAGCTTCGGGAAACATGCTCTTGTGGGAAAACATCTTAGTTATAATTGACTACAACAAAATAACCGCTTACGACGTAACTCGCGCTGCAAGCCCTTCGCAGTTATGGAAAATGGATCTTGCAGAAAACACCCAAGTAAACACCGCAAGGCTCCTAGGCGGCGAAATTTACCTTATTACAAATTCTTACATAGATACTTCAAACCCGTGCCCCAGGCCATTACTGAACGCGCAAACAGGGGAATTTATTATTGACTGTACCGATATATATTACCCGAATAAAAGCACCAGTTCCGACTCGCTATACTCAATTTTGATTATTGATCCTAAAACAGGGCAGGTCCGAGACAGCACCACGCTAATCGGTTCGGCAAATTGTGTAGTTTACGTATCACAAAACTATATTTATATCACATATCAAATACCAATCGACTTTGTCGGTTACTTTTACGGTTTCTTGGAAAGCCGGGCTACGGATCTTTTTGACTCAAAAACACTTGAGCGGATAAGAAGTTTAGTAACTCTTGATATAGGTAACCAGGCTAAATTCGTGGAACTCGAAAATATTCTATCCACTTACCAATTTGGCTTGACCGACGGCGAGCGCCAAAAAGCCGAAAACGAACTCACAAACAGGCTGAATGACTACACCGAAGCACATAAAAGAGAGCTTACCAGCACAACAATTGTAAGGATCGACAAAGAAAACCTAGACAGCAATACTCTGGGCGTCGTCCCGGGCTCGCCTTTAAATCAGTTTTCACTGGATGAATTTAATGGCAATCTTAGAATTGCGACAAATATATCGACAGATTTTTTCTCGCCGAGTGAATCCGCCAACGACGTTTACGTTTTAAACTCATCCCTGCAGACAATCGGAAGCGTAGAGAATCTTGGAATAGGGGAAAGGATTTACTCCGTCAGGTTTGTTGGTAACGTTGGTTACGTCGTCACCTTCAGACAAATCGATCCGTTCTATACCATCGACCTTTCAGACCCTACCTACCCTAAAAAAGCGGGGGAGCTTAAGATTCCCGGATTTTCTTCGTATCTTCACCCAATTGACGAAAGATTCGTACTTGGTGTCGGTAATGAAAATTCTCAAGTGAAGCTGTCGCTGTTTGACGTTTCGGACATAGCCAATCCCAGGGAAGTTTCCAAATACTCTTTGAGTGAAGGCTGGACTGAAATCTCAAATAATCACCATGCATTTCTACTTGACACGTTGCACAAATTATTTTTTGTCCCCTCGGGGTCGAACGCTTACATTTTTTCCTACGCCGGGAGCGAAATCAGCCTCCAAAAAGCGCTAACCGGAGTGGCCGCAAACAGAGCCATCTATATTGACAACTACCTTTATATTTTAGGCAGCGACACCGTCACCGTTTTGCGCGAAGACGACTTTAAATTGGTCAATTCGCTAGAGCTACGCCCTTGAAATGTATCCCAAAATTGCATACTATATAGATATAAACAAATTGGGGGTGAAGACTTTTGGCTAAAAGAACTACTAAAAACCAAATACTGGCGCTGGCGCTGATTGCCGCAATAATGGTTTTATTGCCACTACTGACCATTATGAACCAGTCAAGTAACAAGGTACCTAAAGTAACGGCGTCACAAGGAAAATAATCGGTGGCAAAAGTACTCCCTACTGAGATTACCAAAGAAGTCCAAAAGAGTTATTTGGATTATGCGATGAGCGTAATCGTGGCTCGAGCTCTTCCGGACATCCGGGACGGCTTAAAGCCGGTCCACAGAAGAATCCTTTACGCAATGCATTCAATGGGCTTGTCGCACGGATCAAATTTTTCAAAGACAGCCAAAGTAGTCGGCGAAGTTTTAGGCAAATATCACCCCCACGGCGATATGGCAATTTATGACGCCCTAGTCCGGATGGCCCAAGACTTCACACTTCGCTATCCTCTTGTTCAAGGGCAGGGCAACTTCGGCTCTGTCGACGGCGATCCGCCGGCTGCAATGAGGTACACCGAGGCCCGGCTTGCCGCAATAGCCGAAACAATTTTGCGGGACATCGAACACGACACTGTCGATTTTGGGGACAACTTTGACGCGACGCTCAAGGAACCTATCTATTTGCCGGCACTCCTGCCAAATCTACTTTTGATGGGCTCGGAGGGCATAGCTGTAGGCATGGCTACCAAAATTCCGACCCATAACCTGAGTGAAGTGGTCGACGCCGTTATCACAACAGTCAAAAAAGGTAAGATCGTCAGCGAAGAAGTAAAAACTAAGGCAAAAGCCGATTTTTTTATCAAAAAAATCAATTTGATCGCTTCCGGCGAGGAGAAAAAAATAGAAGAAAAAGACCTGTCAAACACCGAAGTCGGCTTTGAAAGCGAGGTCACGATCGATGAACTAACAGACATCTTGCCCGGCCCTGATTTTCCCACCGGCGGAGCAATTTACGACGCGCTGGCCTTAAAAGAAGTCTACGCTTCCGGGCGGGGGAAAATAGTAGTCCGAGGTATTGCAGAGATAAAAGACTTGTCTAGTCAGGCAGGCGGAAAAGAAAGCCTGCCTACCGGCAGGCAGGGCAAAACCCAAATAATAATTTCCGAAATCCCGTATCAGGTTAATAAAGCCGAATTAGTCGCTAAAATAGCCGAGCTTGTCAAAGACAAAAAGCTGGTAGGAATTGCAGGACTACGTGATGAATCGGACAAAGACGGCATGCGGGTCGCAATCGACCTTAAACGCGACGCCAGGGCAAAGTCTGTTCTCAATAACATTTATAAACACACAAAGCTGCAAACAACATTTCCGGCCAATTTCGTTGCCCTTGTTGATGGCACGCCACATACTGTGAACCTCAAGCAAATACTAGTCGAATATATCCGCCACCGGCAAAGAGTTGTCACAAGGCGCACCATCTTTGAGTTAACAGCCGCCAAAAAACGGGCTCATATTTTGGAGGGTTTAAAAATTGCTCTGGACAATCTTGATGCTGTCATAAAGACGATCAGGGAAAGCAAGACCCAGGAGGATGCCAAAAACGCTTTGATTAAACGCTTCGGCTTAACCGAAATTCAAAGCAATGCAATACTTGATATGCAGCTGAGGCGCCTGGCAGCTCTCGAACGCCAAAAAATCGAAGACGAGTACGAAGGAATTAAAAAGCTGATTGACGAGCTTAGCTTCATTTTGCAAAACCCCAAGGAGGTCTTAAATATTATTGTCAAAGAAATTCAGGAACTCAAGGCCAAGTACGGCGATCCAAGAAAAACCAAAATATACAAGCAAAAGCTGGGAGAATTTAGCGAGGAAGACTTGGTAGCCAAAGAGGACGTACTAATTACAATCACTAAAACCGGTTATATTAAACGAGTCCCCAGAGGTACTTACAAAGCCCAGCGAAGAGGCGGCAAGGGAGTTGTCGGTATGACGACTAAAGAAGAAGACGAAATCGAGCTCTTTGCCTCAGCTTCGACACACGACACATTACTATTCTTCACAGACAAGGGGAGAGTTTTTGGCAATAAAGTATGGGAAATTCCCGAGTCTTCAAGACAATCAAAAGGACAGGCCCTGGTTAACTTTATCAATCTGGAGTCAGGTGAACAAATCAGGTCGATTCTCCCTATGACAGGCGGGCAGTACCTGATTATGGCCACTAGTCGAGGAGTAGTTAAAAAAACAGCCGTAAAAGAGTATCAAAATCTTCGTACCAACGGGCTTATTGCAATAAAATTATCAAGTGATGACAAACTGATTTCAGTCAGAGCCACAAACGGAGATGATCATGTCCTACTGATAACCAAAAGAGGTAAGTCTATTAAGTTTCCCGAAAAAAATGTTCGGGGAATGGGAAGAGCAACAACCGGCGTGCGCGGAATAAGGCTAAATACAGAGGACGAGGTCATTGCCATGGAAGTTTTCCCTGAAAAGTTAATAATCCCACCCGATAAAAGAAAAAAAGTCTATAGAGACATTTTGACAATATCGGTAAATGGACTAGGAAAGCGGACAAAAGTTGAACTTTTTCCTGTCCAGAAGCGCGGCGGCAAAGGAGTAAAAGCAGCGGTAGCCAATGACAAAACCGGAAATTTGGTCTCGGCCGACCTCATTGACCAAAATGTGGAACAGATGGTCATAACCAGCAAACATGGACAGGTAATAAAACTTCCGGCTAAAAATATTCCTCAATTAGGAAGGGCGACTCAGGGAGTAATCTTGATGCGCTTTGCAAAAAAGGATGATAGTGTTGCCGCAGTCACAACTCTTACTAAAACAAACGAAGACGAAGAGCCAAGTCCATATTGACGTCTCAACGTCCTTTTCCATGAAAGGCTTCGTGGATTTCTTTGAGTTGTTTATTGGTGACGTGGGTATAAATTTGAGTTGTTGAGATATTTTTGTGCCCAAGCATTTCCTGGACAGACCTAATATCCGCCCCCGCCATCAATAAATCAGTCGCAAAGCTGTGTCGCAGTACATGCGGCGTAGCCTCCACTGGAAGTTTTATTTTTCTGACGTATTTTTTTACCATTCTCTGGACCGATCGGGGAGTGAGCCGCATTTTTTCGTCAGATATTGATGGGTCTGTCCTTCCTATATGGTGAATAAATAGGGGGCCATGGTTATCTCTTCGGGCGTCCAAATATTTGCCAAGCCAAACGGCCGCACGGGAAGAGAGAAATACTACCCTTGCCCGTCCCCCTTTACCCACAACTCCGAATTCACGTCTATCAAGGTCCACTTTGTCACGATTTAAACCAACAAGCTCGGATACCCGCAAACCAGTTGAAAACAGCAATTCCAAAATCGCTTTGTCACGCTTACCATTAGAAGTAGACAAGCTCGGCGCGTTGAGCAATCTGTCAACCTGATCACCGGATAAAAATTTCACTTTCCTGTCTTCCACTTTGGGTAAATCGATTTTCTCGGGCGCCATTACCTTGATGTCCATTTTAGTAAGCCATTTCAAAAGCGAGCGCAGTGCGATTGCATGATAGCCTTGTGTTCGCCGTGACAAATCAAGACGCGATAAATAAACCCTGTAGTGTCTCACTAACTCCGGATTTATTTCAGAGATTTTGGGCGAGTAACCTTCAGCCACTAACCAGCTTGTAAAACGGTTCAGATAGTGTCTATAGTTTCGAAGTGTCAACGGTGAAGATCCTTTCTCTACCTCTAAATATTCCAAAAAGTCATTTATTTTATTTTGAAGTT
This sequence comes from Candidatus Woesebacteria bacterium RIFCSPHIGHO2_02_FULL_42_20, assembly GCA_001792535.1. Taxonomy (GTDB): domain Bacteria; phylum Patescibacteriota; class Microgenomatia; order UBA8517; family UBA8517; genus 2-01-FULL-39-21. The sequence goes on from MGGS01000001.1 coordinate 188,221, forward strand.
CGTTCTGGGCAGACATAATAAAAAGATATCAAGTGATTAGATATTAAGATATTGGAAGTGGCGTGTCAACATTGTGCGACACTAATCAATTAGACACCAAATCTTTAACTTCTGCCCATGGCTCAAATTGTAATGTTGTCCATGCGCCATGAATCTTAACTTTGTAAATCTCAAGTTGAGGTGAAATAAGCAATTTTGAGTTATACCTTTCTATTAGAACTTGTGGTTTTCTAGAAACTCTTCCGGAACGAGCCAATCTTAATATTAATAATCGATCAACATCTTCGTCCTCATTATATCCATAAACAAAAACAACAAGCAAAAGTATATACCTTATCACCGAACAAGTACATAGGGGAGAGGGCAAAAATTTCCCTTGAAAATCAAGCTCACTACATTCGGCTTTACTTTGGTTAAAATACAAAGGGGAAATTTTAAAAAAACGGGTACACCAAAAATGTTTATCAGAAGTAATTTCTAATTAAAAAGTAAAGACATTTATATTTTATCAGAGATGGTTAAAGCACTCTCCTCTGTGTATATTTTTAATAACGTCGCAAAAGTATTATTGTGCGACTATATACTTATGCTTCTCTTCCGTTGGAGGATGGTAGTAGGAAAAAACATTAATCCTCTATGACATTCATCGAAAGTACAGGCGTTCACTTTCCCCAAAAAAGATTATAATTTTAGATTTTGTTAGGTGCTTCCCTCGGGGCATTGTTTATCTAAGACATTTATCCACAATCGTGGCTGGCAAGCCCTATCAAACTATATCAATTAAAGCTAACTTCGGGTTTTGTATGTCCTATAATATAAGATATTTATAATTAATTATTTATGTTCGTGAAAAGTAAAGGATACAGGCGTGAAAAATAGCCTATAATAAATAGCTCTGGGTGCCAATCCCCTTTTCCCCAATCAACGGCCTACAAAATTTAGCCGCCCCAGCGAGTGACAAAAAGCATTGCGCTAAACACCAAAACTCCAAGCATGACATAATCTTTGACGGTTTGTCTAAAGAGTCTGTCTTCGATATAGCTTTGGCCAAGCCCGAGAAAAATATAGATCGCGGCCGTAATAAAAATTGACCCCACGACAACAGTAACAGGCCAAAAATACAAAATCGCAGCTATTTGACCGACTAAGTAGGCGGACACGCCAGACAAAGCGTTAATTTCCAACCTAAATTCTTTACTTAAGTCACTCGACCAAAAACCCTGGACAAACAATAAAAAGGAAACAAACATAACTGAAGCTACATGCAAAAATATATCCGCTTTGATCGAAAATATAGCGTCAAAAACAAGAAACGAGGTAATCAACGTTAAAACAAAACCCACACCTTTTGCCGCCCGCGCCAAAGCGATTGTTCTAATTGCAGCAACTGTAAAGATGTTGCTTGTAAGACACAAGGAGTAAACACCCAACCAATAAAAGATTAAAACAGGAACCCGTGTAAACATACTAGAAGGCAATAGAAACCAAAATAACCCCACACCGATGGTGAACATCGGTGGCAATATAAGCGAATAAAGCGTGGCATTTCTCCCTAGGCCGTCTTTAAGCGACCAAGAAAACAAGACAACTGAAAGTACGGTTAAACCTGAAATACCCAATAGTCTATATTGGTCTTCCACTAGTTGAACCAACAAAAAACCCAAAGTAAGTGCTACAGAAGTGAATATAAATTTTTTTCTTTTACTCACGGGCGCTGTTTACTATTCACGAATTTCCACGTTTGAGTGAACCTTCTGAACATCCTCATGGGCAGCCAAACTATCCAGAAAAGTTAATACTTTCTGGGTTTTTTCCAAACCCTGTATCTCTTGGTAATTTACCGGTTTTTGAGTAAGTTCCGAGGATAATACTTCAAAACCTTTTTCTTTAATTAGCGCGAGCTTAGAAGCAAATTCGGACGGATCTGTATAAACGTCGATTACCTCACCAACGTCCTCTACTTCCTCGACACCCAAATCAATCAAGTTTAATATTTGTTCCTCACCGTTTCCCACCTTTTTAATTTCTATATACGCCTTCTGCTCAAAATTATGTGCTACTGCACCGGGCCCGCCCATATGGCCCCCTCCCCTCTCGAAAATATTTTTAATTTCCTGGCCAGTTCTATTTCTATTATCAGTTGTCACTTCCATCATAACCGCAATCCCTTCGGGGCCAAAACCTTCATAAATAACCTCTTCCAACTTGCCGCTGCCTTCGGCCGAAGCGATCGCGCGTTCAATATTTGACTTAGGCATATTTTCTGCTTTTGCCCTGTCAATCGCCATTCTGAGTTTAAAATTTGAACCCGGATCCGGTCCGCTCCCTAACTTTGCAGCAATAGTAATTGCGCGTGCAAGCTTGCTAAAAAGCGCACCGCGTTTAGCATCTTTTACACCTTTTTGTCTGTGAATCGTCGCCCACTTACTGTGCCCCGACATTGAAGTTATTATACACCTTGACAATCACCTATTCATATCTATACTTTAATGCAGTCGAACAGACAATTAATAAAATGAACGACGAGCTTGCCCAAATAGCGATTTCCGCTGCTTTTGCCGGTAGTTGGAAACAAGCAATTAGCGTCAACAAAAAAATTCTTAAAGATAACACCTCCGACATAGACGCCTTGAATAGACTCGCCCGTGCCTACGCGGAATGCGGGAAAAACACCCAGGCAATTTCAACCAGCAAAAAGGTCCTGAAAATTGACCCTGTTAATCCAATCGCCAGTAAATGTCTTGCAAAGTGGAAAGCTTCAAGTGCCCCCAAAAAAGAAGGTGCCATAACAAGTAATGTAGATGACTTTTTGGAAGAACCCGGTAAAACCAAAATTGTCAAACTTTTGCACTTAGGAGACCTAAAAGTTGTCAATTGCCTGACCTCCGGCGACGAGGTTAAACTCCTTTGCCATGCTCACAGAGTTTCTGTCACTACCGAGGGCGGCAAATACATTGGCAGATTAGCCGACGACGTATCAATGAAACTCCGAAATTTAATCAAAAACGGTTACCTTTACAAAATTATTATGAAGTCCGTGAGTGACGCCGATATCAAAATATTCATCCGCGAAACCCGGCGCGGAACAGGAATGGAAAACCTCCCCTCGTTCCCCGCCGAAAAAATTACCTACATCGCGTACACGCCACCGCCTTTAATAAAACAAAGCCAAACGCAAGCTTCATTCCATGAAGAGCTACAAGAATAATTTATTTCCCACAATAACTTCAATACCAAAGTTACCCCCTGGTAAATTATTGCTTTCCTCACACCCAAAAATTCTCGCAAACTTTCGTCTTGTATAGCCATCGGTGCTTTTTACCAGACATCCGTCGTCCAAACTGATCCCTTCTTTAGTTTCAAGTAAAGCAATTTCCGGTCCCAATATTTCCACTATTTTCCCCAGTTTTTTCGCCTTTAACCAACTGTCCGGCGCCGAATACACAACAACGTTCAAATTTTTGCCTGTAATTAGCGGGTCGGAAAAAACTCCCAACATTCTTGCAGGAATGTTATCCTCGACAACAACAAACCCCTCTTCCCCACCGACGAGCCGTACACTTTTAACAAACGACGGATAATCATCCAGATTAATTTCTACATAACCTTCATTCGAAAGTTTTAGTCCATACAAAAAAATCCTAATTTTATCTCCTATATTAAGATCCGATTCAAATGGCAAAAAAATTGCCTGCAGACGATCTAAAGAATTACCGGTTAACAAGGCGGCCCCCGATTCCTCAACCCAGGACTCGACCGGGAAACCAAACGCAGCAATCACCGTTTCCTGTAAAAGAAGACCACCAATCTTTTCGTTTTGAGAAAACAGCCAAAGATTTTTAATTTTTAATTTACCGTAGTCACGGGCCACATCAACTTCGATATCCCCCGGTACATTGACTTTAATAACCGACCCGGACTGTGAATGAAAAGTGTAAAGAGTCACGGTGCCGCTTTCACCGGAAGTAACAAAGGTGAAATTGGAGCTTCCGTCCCAATATGCTTTCCTCAAAAGAACAAAAACAAGTGCCAATCCTAATAAAACGGCCAGGCAAATCACCTTCCACAAAAAGCTAACGGACCGGCTCTTTTTTTTTGAGGCAAGTCTTCTTCTCATTTATAAAGGTTTTTTCGCCTCCAGTTTCCTTTTAAGCAGACCTCGTAAATAAACACCGGCAACAACTTCCGGAACTACCACCATGTCTGCGCCCAATTTTTTGAGGACTTCGGCATCGCTTTTCGTCTTTGCACTAGTAATTACTTTTGTGGCGATTTTTTTATTACGAACATACTCTAAAAGTTTCTCATTGTCGTCAAGAGTAGGTACCGTTGAAATAATAAGCTTGGCCTTCTCCAAACTTAGCGCGTCAAGAATCTCAGGGTCACCCATATCACCAAAAACCACAGGGTGGAATTCTGGATTAAAATCCACCGACACAAACGGCATTTTAGCTTTTTCAAAATAATTCGCCAAAACTTGCCCGGTTCTATGTATGCCGAATAAAACTACATGGTCTTTATATTGACCAGTCAAATTTAACTTAGGTTCGCCGGTGCTGTTCCTCTCAAAAACCAAAAGCAGATTTTTAATTCTTTCGAAAATTTTCTCGGAATTTAATATCAAGTAAGTAGATGCTGTCATTGTAATTATGCCAACTAACACCACTGTCGACATATCCGAGTCGCCCACGTGGCCCAAAGTTAACCCCATAGCCATAATAATGAGCGAGAACTCCGAAATTTGCGCAACGGTTACCGAGGCCAAAAAGGAGGTTCGCCTGCGATAGCCCAAAAAGCCCATGATCGACAGAACGATAACAGGGTTACCGACCAGCACAAATACAGAGAACACGATTGCCGGCAAAATTACCGCACCCGAACCCGTAAGATTTAATGTTGTCCCAAGGTAAAGAAAAAAGAGTGCCAAGAAAAAGTCCCTTAACGGTCGGACTCGGCTAGCCACTTCCAAGTGCTCCGGTAAATTGGCAAGTGCGAGACCAGCCAAAAACCCGCCTACTTCCAGTGTAAACCCCAAAGGTCCGCCGACTAGACTTGCAACGCCAAGCACCCAAGCTATTGAACCCACAAATAAAAGCTCGGGACTGCTACCGAGAACTTTTTCAAAAAGGTTAGGTATTACTTTTTTGGAAAGATGCCAAACTAAAGCAAGAAGAATTGTACCTTTGACAAAAAGTAAAATCATTGAAACCGCACTTGTATCTCCGGACCGGATGCCTGCCAAAAACATAAGTACCAAAACAGCGAAAAAATCCTGAACCAACAAAAAGCCTACGGAAATTTTCCCATACAGGCTGCCGAGGTCATTTTTCTCTCCCAAAAGTTTTACAATAATAATGGTCGAAGAAAACGTCAGTGCAATCGCAATATAAACCGCCACCAGCGGACCGTAACCCAAAGCGCTTGCAAGTAAAAAACCGAGTATGCTGGTGAAAGCTATCTGACCAAAACCGGTCATAATCGAAGCTCGACCAATCGAGGGAAGTTCGCTGATATTCATTTCCAGGCCGACCAAAAACAATAACAGGGCTACCCCAATCTGACCTAAGCCGGAAAGCGATTCCGAATAATCCAGATTAATTACTCCCGTGTTGGCCAGAATCAATCCAGCGAGGAGGTATCCGATAATAATCGGCTGTTTGAAGGCGCGGACAATTGCTGCTCCCACGGCGGCTAAACAAAGTAACAAGCTTACCTGGTAAAAGTTCATTTATTTCTTTTTCAAGCTTACTTGCTTTGGGTTTTAGTTTCAAGAGACTCTAAAGCAGCACCAAGCTCGCCGGGGAATTGCGAAACAAAGTCAACATTTTTGCCCGACTCGGGGTGTAGAAAGCTAATCCTTGATGCATGCAAAAACAGCCGGTTGCACCACCTACGATCGGCCCGTGCTGTTTTTCTACCGGCGTAAAAACTGTCACCTACCACAGGATGGCCGATATGCTTTAAGTGAATTCGAATCTGATGAGTTCTACCCGTATGAGGGTGAAGCTCGAGTAATGAAAATTTATCTCCAAACTGTTTAACCAGTTTATATTCTGTCCTTGCTTCCCTTCCGCCGGGTAAAACGCCGAATCTGTCTTTTCTCCAGGGCAATCTCCCGACAGGTGCATCAATAATCCCCTCCTCTGGGCTGACTTTCCCATGAACTAAAGCCAAATAAGTTTTTTTGACCTTCCGCATTTTAAACTGCATTTGCAGATTTTCAAACGCTTTGACTGTCTTTGCGACAATCAAAAGTCCGCTGGTTTCTTTATCGAGCCTGTGAACAATCCCCGATCTAAATTCACGGCTTTTTGCCAACGGATAATCTCTTTTTTTGAGCCACTCTTGAAGCACTTTTTGGCCTTTTGTAGTCAAGGCTTCGTTCACAATCCATCTCGAAGGTTTATCGAGCACAATAAAAGTGTCATCTTCGAATATAATTCTAGGAGGTCGCAAATGATTACTTTTCTTTTTTTCTCTCACAGTCGACACAGATTGTAGCCTCAGGATAAACAATAAGACGGTCTGTATCGATCATTTTGCCGCAGTTTTCACATATTCCATATTTTCCAATTTTAATTCGAGCCAAGGCCTTCCTGGTCTGAATTATATTTCTTACAATCTGGTTTTTAATTGCAGTAGTTCTGGCGTGACCGAATTGCTCATCTGCCTCGGTGTCCGGCGCTGCGTTATCAGTTACTCGGCTATCCTGGGAAAAAGGATCCTCGTTTGAGATTTCTTCCTTTCGCTTCTGTAAGTTTTTCAGTTGATCGCCCAAAAAGTTACCTACAGGCGCAAGCAGACTTTTTGGAAAAACAACCGTATCCTTGTTTTTATTTTTACGTTTCATTTAATTAATGTCTACTTAATCTTATCAAGCAGACAACTAACAACAAACTGACCAGAAATGATGGCAGCACATCAATTTTACCTAAAAAGGATATCATATTCGGGAAAAAAAGTGCAACTGGAATCCTAGTCACAAAAAAAACAATTAACACCGAAAGCGCGGAAAAGCCGATTTTGCCGGACTTATACCAAGACAGCGATTTATACCTGGTTTTCAGGTAGTAATACAAAAGTATCAGCCAGAGAACAAATACACCAGCTGCAAAAGTAGAGGGGCTATAAAGGCTCAAAAACAGCCCCGTCATAGCGCATTCCATTAAAAATAGAAGTGAAAGAACTCCGGACTCGACTGCGTCAAGTAGTCGAATGCCGGTTTTTGCAACACCTAAAAGCAATCCGAAACACATTCCCAAAACAGCCGCCCATAGCCAAATGCCACGGTTAATGACGGATGAAAGAAATAAACCTGCAAACACAAAAAAGAGTACACTAAAGCCAAAAGTAAATATTGAGTTTATTTTATAATCTTCTCGAAGCCCCTTCCACAAAGTAAACAAAAAAACAATCGATCCGATTAGAAGGGAAATAAAAAGAAAAATTGACATCAATAGTAATCAAATTATACACTAAACCACTAATAGTTATGTTGGAAACTCCTCACGTTGCAGTTGCGGCAGCGATAGCAGCCAAAATTCCTAACCCGTTTATCTCCCTCCCGTTGGCTCTTGCCAGTCATTTTCTCCTCGAGCGTGTCCCCCACTGGAACCCTCATCTTATGACTGAGACAAAAAAGTTCGGTAAGCCGACTTCCGCAAGTGCCAAAATTATTGCTTTGGACGTTGCGGCTTCTTTGGTAACAGGCTTTTCCGTCGCTTCGGCCTCCGCTCAAAACACTTCTCACTATTTCCTTATCCTGTCTGCCTGCCTGCTTTCCGTCCTGCCCGACCTTGTCGAAAGTCCTTATTTTTTTCTCAAGGTGCGAAATAAGTTTATGGAAAAATGGATTGCATTTCAGGGGTCGATACAAAACGACACAACGCCATTTATAGGTTTAGCTACTCAGGCCGCAACTTACGCGCTTGCTTTGCTGATAGCTTTTAACTAGATCTCTCCAAGTACTCGCCAGTTCTGGTGTCCACTCTTACTTTTTCTCCTTTTTTGATAAAAAGCGGAACTTTTACCTTCAAACCATTCTCTAAAGTCGCACTCTTATAAACGTTACTGGCGGAATTGCCCTTGACTCCTGGATCGGTTTCGGCAACAGTCAGCGTCACTTTTGGCGGCAACTCTAAAGATAAAGGTAAATCGTCTTTATCCTGAGTACCGCCGAAGGCCCAAAAAAGGACGTTTACACTTTCCCCTTCTTTGACATAAACGAGCTGCTCCTTCACTGCAGGCAGCGGAATTTCAATTTGTTCAAAAGTTATCGGGTCCATAAACACGGCACCGGATTTGTCGGTATAAAGATACTGAAGCTGGCGTTTAGTAATATTTATGTCGTCGACACTTGCACCTGAATTAAAACCTATTTCTTTTACCCCGCCGGTTATAAGGTTTCTAACTTGAAGTTTAATAACAGCATTGCCACGGCCAAGCTTTTTGTGTTCATATTTAACTACAACGTATGGCTTACCCTCTTGGACGAAAGTCTTACCGCTACGCAAATCGGTTACGCTAATCATAAGCGTATTTTACTTACTTTTTGGTATAATAGCTATATCGTTCTCTGGCCGAGTGGCGGAACTGGCAGACGCGCACGACTCAAAATCGTGTGATCCTAATAGATCGTGTGGGTTCGACTCCCTCCTCGGCCACCTAGTAGTCAGATTGAAAGTAAAAAGTTCTTAAGAATTTCGTAGTATTGCTCCAGACTTTTGATACTCACCCACTCATTATCCGTATGAAGCCCGGCACCGGTTGGGCCAAAGCATACCCCTGGGGAGTTAACTGTATTATAATGCCTGATATCGCTTGCTCCATGATCACTTAACAGTTTCACCTTCTTACCTGTCAATCTTGTAACGCTTTTCCTAAGTAACTTAAAATATTCATTCCCGGGATCAGTAAATTGGCTCGGCTCGAAAATCTTTGGTTCAAAAGTAAAACCTGTTGGCAAAATGCTTTTAATTTTAGTAATTATTTCCGACTTTTCCTCAGGAATGTACCTGAAATCGACAAAGATGGTGCAATTATCCGGAACTTTATTAAAGGTTGTGTTTGTTGTCTCCATTCTAGCTACATTCGCCGTTGTCACCCACGCTTCTCTGTTTGGTATCGGAAAAGTCTTAAACAATTTTTCATTAATAAAATTTGTCATTTTTACAATAGCGTTTTCTCCATCCCAAGGATGGGCCCCGTGTGCCGACTTTCCCCGACAACTAATTTTGGCCCAAACAATGCCCTTGGCTTTATTGGAGACATTTAAGTCCGTTTGCTCCCCAGCTATGACAAAATCAGCTCTCACTCCTTTTTGAATTTGATATTTAGTCCCATCAAAGCCGCCAATTTCCTCATCAGTCACGAGCTGTAACCCCAATGGATATCTCACTTTTGCGGCAACTTCTTTGTATACTAACATTTCAACAGCGGCCGCAGCTTTCATGTCAATCGCTCCGCGACCAAATAATTTGTCCCCAACGACTTTCGGCTTAAATTGCTCCGGTTTCGCCGGCACCACGTCAAGGTGCGCATTTAGGATAACTTTAAATTCTTTAGGGACAGTTGGAGTGTTGTAATAAAGCAGGCTTGGAATTTTATTTTTGGAAAATTTCTTAAACTTAGTGTCGATCTTTAGTTTTTCTATAGCACCCAAAACATCACTTAAACCCTCCACGTTCTCTTTTGTAGAATTTACGCTGATTAATTTTTGGGAAATATTTAAAATATCCTGCTTCATCTTGGATCCAATACCTTTATATCTTTATACCTTCCAAGGGTCTAGAATATCTTTTCTTATATTTTACTCCAAAATATTCCTTAAAAAATTCATAATACAAACCAACAGTTTTAACCATAGAGTCTATTTCTATGTATTCATTCGGTTCATGAATTGGTAAGTGATCCATTGGATAGTGAACAATCGAAGGAATGCCCGCTTCGTTAAATTCCTTAGCAACACTATTTCCTGCAAGTATAATTGTCTTAATATCGACTCCAACTTTCTTGGCTGACCTAACAAATAACTTTATCAACGCTCTATCCTTTACTAAATGCGGTTCTGTTTTATAAATAGTTTTTAGTTTAAATTTACCAGCACAGTTAGCAACGACACCTTTAACCTTTTTAAAAACCTCGTCTGAACCAACACCAAATGGATATCTAATATCCATTTGAACATAGGCATAAGGGGGTACTGTATTTGCGATTTCTCCAGCATGGAAAAGGCTAAAGTTTACCTTGGTTTCTGAAAACTTTTTATCGAACTTTTGTGGCCATTTTACCAATTTAATTTTTTCAACAATACTTGTAAGATTAGACAAAGCATTTTCACCGTATTCATCCAAAGCTGAATGCGCCTGCTTACCAAAACTTTCTATCTTAAGTTGTAAACACCCTTTTTCACCAATATCAAGCTTTGAAAAATAACCACCATCAGGAATTAGGCCTGCATCGGCTTTAAATCCATTTTTGAGTAAGTATTTTACTCCGTAGACGTTATCTGCTTCTTCATCTGCTAATGCCACTAAATAAATCTTTCCCTTAAAATCCGGATAATCTCTAACAAACTTTTTGACCGCACAATAAGAAATTGCAAATGGACCTTTGTCGTCTATTGCCCCCCTACCATAAATCCTCCCATTTTTGACAACAGCTTTAAAAGGATCTGTCCTCCAACCACTTCCCGCGGCTACAACGTCGATATGGCAAGCGATAACTAAGGACCTTCCACTGTTTCCGATTTCACCTATTATGTTTGGCCTTCTTTTGTTTTTTGCCAGCACAGAAATTTTCATCCTTACATCTTTAAACTTCTTTGTCAGATATGATCGGCATAAATACTCATTACCATCTGGAGACACAGTTTTATAATTTATCAAACTCGAAGCAATACTGACCAGTTCACTTGTTAATTTATCCATATTACTAATTAGCCTTCACAGGCAGATTAAAAGGTTGCCTTATATTTCTTCTACTGATAGGATTATTCGGATCAAAACTATTACCCATAATACAGGGGGCAGGATAATGTCTCAAGGATCCCATCATGTAATTTGAGGTTGTTTCCATGTCTAATATTATAAAACCCTGTCTTTTGGCATATTGGGTAAGATACATGTAAAGTAGACCTTCTCTTAAGGCGTTAATTGTCACACCCTCTGCAATTTTTGGATCTATAAGTCCAGCTTTATCTTCCCGATATCCTGTTTCTTGCTCTACAAAATAAAGCAGCCATCCTTCTCCCACGCCGATAGTTTTCCCCAACCAGTTTCCTACCTCAGCTTGCGTCACCCCATCATACATATTTACTTTGTCCCCAAACCTAGCCGTAAAATCAGTAACCAACCTTGCAATCTTATCTCCCATAGATACTTCTATAGAAACTATTTTAAAGCCATACTCATCGCGTAATACTCTTTTTGCTGATTCTTCCATTGTACCTCTAGTTCTTTGGAGTCGTTCAAAGATTTGCTCTTCCCTCTCGCGATAGTGAGTCAAAACATCCTCACCCAAGTCTACCAAGTGTTCAACTCTCCCTGTATCCCCTGTATACGTTAACACCGATAAGTTGACATTGACACCATGCTCACGGAGCGGGTCGAATACTTCTCTTATTGATTTAAGAGAATGACCAAATCGCATACCCACATCAGGTTGCAACTCCCCGGAGTAGTGGGTAAGTAACCCATTTGGCCTTTGGGTATATGTATACGGCGGGCAAAGCGGTGTCATAATATTAGCCCTACCCAGACCCACTTGTCTTGCCAACGTCCAGAGAGTCATATCCAGAGATTTCTTGTGCGTTTCTTCTCTATTGAGGGACGAAACGGAAAGAAGATTTGGAACAACTATGTCTAACAACGTCTCAACTTTTCTGGGGTCGTATTCAGGCCATGAGGCTATTTCTTCAAAGATACCTGTCACGCTTTGAGCATCTAGTAGACTGGATTTAAGAAGTCTATCAATATTTCTAGGTATTCCTTCAGAAAAATCTCCAGACATCATTAACTTGGGAATTCTTTTAAAATAATCTATCGAAACTGTTCCTAAACCTATCCTTTCTGAACCCGCCAACTTTTTTTTAGTGCTTTCACCTGCATACCTCTTTCCCAGATCATTAATTAAAACCTTTTTATGTTGACCCGCCTTATTCACAGTTATATTTCCTTTATGGTCACTAGTAGTTAAAATCTCATATGTAGCTGCTTGTCGTAAAGCCTCGCCATTTCTCGCTGTTTCAAAAAGTGGTGTGACAACTCCGAGCAGATCGGAATTTGTGCAGGCGACAACTTTAGAATTTTCAATTAAAGGTGGGTTTATGTTTTTCATCAAGGATCTTTTCCAGCACTTTTCTTTTGTCGACCAATAGAACAATCCTAAATCAACCTTCCCTGGTTGGACAAATGACATCAACACAACATAAGGAGCATTCGCAAAGGCATCATATGGCAAACCGTCAACTTTTCTACTTGCTATTCCACTTAAGTAGATAGTGTTGTTATTCAAAGGAAACTCTGTACTTTCAAATTGACAAATGTCAAAATTCTCCGAACCCAATGGCCTAGGACTAGCCTCATATTCTGGTGAATCACCATACACAAAAGGGTCAATAAAAAGATGGGGACCACTAATGTTTCCATAATCCCCTCCCGAAGCAAGTGAATACTCTATACCCAAACTAGAATCTTTTTCGTATCTAAGTAATAATTTTTCGCTGTGCCCATGTTGTGCATCTGGGACATCTTGTAGAAGAGTTACAAACCGACTATCCACGAAATCTTCAACTGTAGATAACTTACCAGATTCCCCAACAAAAATGGCAAGGTCGTGGTCTGGCACAGGAACGAACACTAATTGAGAATTAGTTCCAGTTTCCCTCTCTTTGGCAATTGATCCGTTGGGTAATTGTGATCTATAAATTGGCATATTTTTTAAGCAATAAAAAAATCCCGATTTTATTCGGGATCTGACAAATAAGAAAATCAATTCACTACGTCAGACCCCCCTCGTAAAGAGGAGGATACTAACGATAATGAAATTCCTTAAATTCATAACTATGTCTGGTATTATATTAGGACTGGGTTGATTTTGTCAAATTCTTAAAGTTCAATGACTGCATTTTTTCCATTAACCACATACGAGCAAGAGTCGAAACATTCAAACCTTTACTTCGTGCAATCTTTTCTAAATTATTTTTGAAGCCTTTTTGAACTCTTAAAATCAAGGTTTCACTTCTAGGTTTATCTAGTTCAAACACTATATCTACATCCTCCAACTCATTCTCAAAATCAATAAATTCATGAGTATCCCAAAAATTAGCCTCTTCTTCGTATGACCTAAATTTCGGAATTTTACTTTTTATCTTTTTCGATCTCATACACTCGCCTCCTTTCTTTTTTGCCTGCGTCTCTGGCAGTAATCAAATAATACTCCCCTGGCGCTTTTCTTTTGAGTACAATCGAAATGATTCTTGTGCCCGATCTTCCAACAGCTAGATATCTCTTCTGATAGCTTTGTTTATGAAAAATTATATAACCCCTAACTGCCAGGATGTCTTCTTTAGTAACTTTATGCCTTGTTATATGAGCAAGATTGTATTCATCAAATATAACTTTCTTGACTACAATCCTAGTCATAATGTATTACAGTATAATACTAATAAAATATAGCTTGTTTGTCAACTTCCAACAACTTGGCCGTAATCCTCAAAGTTGGTTGATCCAAAAAAACAACATCGTCTTGGCCGGGTACACCTACCGGGTTGTAGTCCAATGTAACATCAGCATCAACAAACATTGCACCTGGCTTTCGTCGAAAATAATCTAGGGCTAGAACTTCAGCGGGGCTTGACCCACCAAGACGACAGGTTATGTCAGTTACCCCAGATAAAAACTCTCCATTGGAAGTTTCTCCTTGCAATACATCATAGCTTGCTCGGCTTAAAAGCGGGTCAAAGTAGCCCATTGCCTCGTGCATACTACGAGCCTGCCTTATTGCAAGTTCAACATTTTCACCACAGCTTCCAAATCGAAACAAGTTTTCAAACCCTCCCCGACAAATTTTCATTACAGCGCCACCATATATTGTACGGTCACCTCTTTGAATATCTTTCTGACATGCAAGTTGTGAATATACTTGCCCGTCAACAAAAAATATTCCTGCACTTACTGTTCTGCACGCATTTAAATTGGTTTCAAGAACAAGACCCTTTCTCCTCAGTTCAATTTGGTCAATTTGCTTAAGCAGTGAAGTCATATGTTTTTCGCCTAAAACCACGTTCTGCCCTGCCCCGCCGCTTTCATCTGACCGTTTCAACCTGGCCAAGTATCCTCTCCTAGACAATTCATTAAAGGCTGCATAGCCTTCTTTAATTGTAAAAAAAGCAAAACCAGGAAGAACAATGTCTGACACAGTCGCTGCAAAGCTTGGTGAGTAAGCAGCAGGACCATCTGTAGCCCTTCCGACTCGGTTATGAAGCACTGTCTTTGACACATGGAGCAAGTCTCTAACAGCACCTCCATAGAAATCATCAACTGTACAAATACCCATCCTATGTGCTTCATTTAATTGAATTGTTTTTGATGGTACTATATATGATTGCACCGTCCGATAATCAGTTAGCGTATCATCAAACGATATTCCCAAGTGTTTCGCAATATGTCGCGCAACATTAGAATTCCTTTCCCGGATGTATGACAAATATGGCTCGGGAATATTTGGGTCAACTTGTATAGAAACTCTTTATTTCAACATCATTTTGCAAACTAAAAAACCTCTCGCGTGGAGAGGTTAAGTCTATTTTGATAATTTAAATTATTTCACCACCTTACACTCGGCCCTCGCTATGAGTTTCACTTCTAAAATCTGCCGGAGTTTTGCGGCTGCGCGGAGACCAGTCATCAAGTCCTTTCGCCGCTGCTTCGACCGGCCTCCTGAGCGGACCTTCATGTTGTCCCACCTTAATAGCTCCCCCTTTACCCAACACTTCCCTCGCTGTATCACCCGTCACAATTTTCCCCACAAATCATTCTAACACAACTACTTCTTTTCCTGTTTTTCTTCTCGACCAAAAAACTTTATACGATCGCCTCTAAAGTATAATTTAATTGAGCGCAGTGGCCCGTTTCTGTGTTTTGCGATATCGAGCACTATGTTTTCGGGATTATCTTCTTCTTCCCTCCACAAAAACATGACGACATCGGCATCCTGTTCGATTGAACCTGACTCACGAAGGTCTGCCAATTGTGGTCTTCTTGTTCCCCGCTGTTCGACGGCACGCGAAAGCTGTGAAAGCGCAAGTACCGGAATTTTAAGCTCCCTGGCCAAGTTTTTAAGACCCTGTGAGATTTCGGAAACCTCCTGGACGCGATTTTCCAAATTGCGTGATCTGGCCAGTTGTAAGTAATCAACCACAAGCAATTCCAACCCGTGCTCGACCTGCAACCTTCTGGCCTTTGTCCTCATTTCAAGAATCGACAATGCGGGAGTATCATCAATGTACAGATTACCTTCTGCGAGCTCCCCCATGGCGTTGCTTAACTTGGTAAAGTCGGCTTCGTCAAGTTTACCTGTTTTGAGTTTCCATGCGTCAATGTCGGCTTGTGCCACAAGTAGCCTATCCACAAGCTCCTCTTTGCTCATTTCAAGTGAAAAGTAACCAATAGGCAACTTTTCGTTTACGGAGAGAAATTGGGCAATGTTCAAGGCAAGCGAAGTTTTACCCACCCCAGGGCGCGCGGCGAGTATTACCAGATTGGATTTTTGCAAACCCGCAAGTGCATCGTCCAAATCCTTAAATCCCGTAGGAACACCACGAAGTCCGCCGGATCTTTTATGAAGTTCATCAAGTCTGTCAAATGAATCCGCTAAAGCACTTTTTACCGGTGTAAATACACCGGCAAGGCTAGCCTGGGTCAACGAGAATATTTCTTCTTCGGCGCGGTCCAGCAAATCCGCCGCGACTACACCCTCGTCAAAAGAAAGCTCGACAAGTTTACTGGCAGTTGACATCATCGCCCGTTTAGTAGAAGCATCGCGAACTATCTTTGCATAGTGCTCCACATGAGCAGCAGTCGGCACATTACTGACCAATGTTGCCAGGTAACTTGTACCGCCAACTATTTTAAGTAACTTTCGCTCTTTTAATTTATCCGAAACAGTTAGTACGTCAACAGGAGTACGATTCTCATAAAGGTCGATTATCGACTTGTAAATGACAGCATGCCTGTCATCATAAAAATGATACTCACGCAGAAACTCGGCAACAGAAACAATTGCATCTTTATCCAGAAGGAGCGCTCCCAGCACACTACTCTCGGCTTCGGTTGAGTGAGGCGGAATTCTAGTAGTCACAAAGCCTTTGTACTATCTTTTAGCTAAAATCGCAATAAGCTCGTCCGGTGGAATCTCTGCCAGACTTTTAAGTGTATATTTTTCGTAAGTTTCACTGCGCAAGCTTGCTTTAGCAACAAAATCGTCAACACTAGCCAACTTAGAAGCCAAATCAGCACTCAAGCCGGCAACCTTAAAATGCATAGGAATAATTACTTTCGGCTCGATTGAATGAACAACTTCGATAGCTTTCTCGACGTCAAGCGTAAAAAAACCGCCGACGGGAACAAATAAAATGTCCACATCCCCTATTTGGTTAATTGTTTCTTCGCTCAAAGTGTGACCAAGGTCCCCCAAATGGCAAAGTGCGTAGCCATCCAAGTAAATTACATAAACCGTGTTTTTTCCCCGAAGTTCGCCGTTTTTATCATCGTGAAAAGTGGGAAAACCTAATACCGAAACTCCCTTTATTTCATACTCACCCGGGCCAGTTATTACTTTTTTACTACCACCAACGGGGGCGGCAACCAGATTTGCCATATTGTGATCAGCGTGATTATGGGAGACGGTCACGATATCGGCGTCAACATGCGGAAACTTCATCCCCAACATGACCGGATCAAAAGGGTCTGTCACAACCACAGCCGTCTTACCTTTAATCCTAAAAGAAGCGTGACCTAAGTAAGTAATTTCCATAACCTCATTATCCTAACAAAAACCGTCTGACTTGACAAGACAACGTGTAATTAAATATAGTAAGCGCTGCCAGGGCATCATGCGTAAAGAGGTAATACTCGCAATAATCTCGGGAGGTGTTTTGGGGGCTTTGATTGCCTTTGGAATTTGGAGGGCAAACAATAGTTCTAAAAACACCGAAAGACAAGCTGCTGTGACCTCGGGGTCGGATACAAACTTTGAAACAGCACAGCCCATAAGCGTACCCAGATTAACCCTCGCCACACCGGCTAATGACGTGGTTGTCACTGAGTCGTCTGTTGCCGTGTCAGGTCTTACGCAACCTGGCAATATCATTATCGTTTCTGGCGAAAATGAAGACCTGGCGCAGGTATCAAGCTCGACCGGAGCATTTGAGACAAATATTGACTTAATCGGAGGATTAAACGAAATTAAGGTACTAGCTTTCGATAAAGATAAAAAGGTAGATGAAACAAAACTCAAGGTAGTTTATTCAACCGAATTTTCGAGATATATTCTATCGTCGCAAGAGCTGGAAGAAGCTCAAAACTCTGAAAACGAGGATGAAACAATCAGAAACAAGGTCCAAGAAAAGCTAAACCAAAAGCTCTCGCAACCGAAAGCGTACATCGGCTCGATAACCGACATTGCCGAAACTTCCGTCCAAATAAAGTCGCACACTGGCGAAATAAAGCTTCTAAGCGTAACCGACGACGGTGCAACTTTTGTAAAAACCACTGGCAAGGCAAATCAAAATGTTGAGTTTGCGGACATGGCAATCGGCGACTACATAATCGCCATGGGTTTTGTTAATGAAAATGAAGTACTGGAGACAAAAAGAATATTAATAACAAATGCCGAAGCGTCCACCAGAAATGCAATTCTTTCCGCTGTCACTCAAATATCGGCTAACACAATCACCCTGGGTACTGAACTCACCGCAAGGCTAACAAATAGTGCCGATTATTTTTTTCTGGAAGGTACCGGTCTCACCGAAATTACCGCAAGCAAAATCGAAACCGGAAACACAGTTATCGTTTCCGGACCAGTCAAAGACGGTAAATATCAAGCCAGAATCGTAATTGTAATAAGCCTTCCTTCCCCTACTCCAATTGAGAACAACGACCAATAACTCGAGGTTTGACTTTTAAAAGATTTGACTGTAGTATACTTTCCAGTACTATGACTTTTCGTTTTACACAAAATCATCATCACGAACCAGCTTAAGGTTGGCTCGTAATTTTGTTCTGTAATTTACCAGCCAACCGGCTGGTTTTTTTGTTGCCTAATAATATGAATTTAAAAATAGCAATACTGAGTCCTGGAGGAAACGACACCGCGCTCGTTGAGCCATTCGTCGTTAATAAAAGACTTAAAAAAATCATAAACGACAAAATTATGAAAATGTTTCCAAATGTCGAACAAGTAGGATTTGTAGACTCAAAAAAACTTCGTATTGAAATGGCCGGTGGTGAATTTTGTGGAAATGCCCTCCGGTCCGCAGCTTATTATTTCCTAAAAGGAAAACCCGGAAAGTTGGAAATTCAGGCTTCGGGAGTGAAAAACAGATTGTCTGCGGGGGTAAAAAGCAGTTCCGTTGCCTGGGCAAAGATGCCTGTTTACAAAAGTAAAAAGAAACTCCAAAAAATTGGCAGGTTCACTATCGTTCAACTCAAAGGAATTACTCATGTCGTCACCGATCTTCAAAAAATACCCGACAATAAGGAGGAACTGAAAATTTACGGAAAAAGTATACTGGATAAATTGGGCTTGAGTGTCAAGTACCCGGCTTCCGGAGTAATGTTCATAAAAAGAACTGCCAAACGCTTATCTCTCTATCCTGTAGTTTGGGTACGTGATATAGAAACTCTTTTTTATGAAACCGCTTGCGCCAGCGGTTCGGCCGCTGTGGGGATAGCCCGGTGGACGAAATTTTGCAAAGAGAATTTTGAAACCAAAATTATCCAGCCTTCCGGAAAAGAAATAAAAGTAGATATAAAAGCAAAAAGGGATGCAATTGACCAAGTGACAATAAGCGGCCCTATAGAAACTGTTTTGTCAAAAACTATAAATTTATGAGTAAAGAAATTGAAGCAAATAAAGCTGTTCAAAAAACATTGACAAGAATGCTAGCTCCGTGGACGTCTCTTAACGGAGATACTCCCTCGCTTCCAGTGTTTACTGCAACGGAGGTAGCCCGTGAAGTCCAGATGTCAGCCCCTCGCGTCCTTCAAGCGATAGAGGCAAGAATAACTATTCCTTGCGGCGACAAAGCTTTGATAGCAACTACCCTTGATCCACTCATTAACCCTAAAAGGGTTATCCGCCGGGCACGATACCAGTCAAGGCCTCCGGGAGGAGGGCCAGTGCAGAGGGCAAGATTCCAAAAACAAAAAGCCGCGCGAGTTCTCCCCATAATGGCAAAGGAAAGAACGCGCATCATATTTGTCAGCCAAGACAGCGTTATCGAAGATCCCACACTGGAGATCGACGATCTTGGTATAGAGCAATTAAAACCACAGGAATCCGTCGAAGAAATAATTTATTCAAGCGACAAAGGGCCTCAAGTAATGAAAGCGTACAAGCAAATCGAGACTCTGGGGGAAAGAAATTTTGTACTGGGCGGAGATAAAGGAAGCCTAGCCAAAGCTCTGTTAAATTTTGCCGATGGCGCGGAAACCGATTTTATAGTTTGGAACTGTGCCGGATTTGAGTGGAAAAAAGACCCAAGGTCACGTTTTCCTAAATGCGAAATCGTTGAAAATAGTAACGAGTCGATGGCACTTTACTACGCTCCCCGGATCAGGGAAATTGCAAAGATACTCGTATCCCTTAGTAAACCAGAATTCACAATACTCTTACCTTCAAATGAGGTAGACGATTCTAAATATGAGAGACTTGGAATATATTCCCAACCTGCCGCGGTCCGTTTATCTGTTCTTCAGGAAACAAAAGCAAAAATAGACGAAGGTTTTAGATCATATACTCTACAGCCTCATGTTACAACTTGGAGCGAGTTTTTACAAAGCCGAGGTTTGCAAAACAACCAAAGTTTTTATTCTTCGAATGGTTCGGAAGTATTACGCCAATCACCAAAATTTCCAAAAATTAAAGAGGAGATGCTCAAAAGCGCGCGGGCAGAGTTTGGAGCAAAAGGGATGAAACTTGATACTGAAACACTTTTGGCTATTCAAACCGCTTATTACAGCATGTATGTCGGCGAGGGTGTCGCTTTCGATGAACTAGCGCGACAAGGAAGGAACATAATAATTCTCAATTTCGAAGAAATGAGAGTGCCGCAGCTTGAGTATTTGGGAGCTCAAGGAAACATAACTATTATTACACCTGCCAAGGCTCGGGAGATAAAGGCTTTTTACGACTGGAAAAACAAAAAAATCGCTTATCGCAACGAAAAACTGAAAGGAAGAATATGACAGCTAAACCAGGATATGCTTTAGTTGGAGCCAAGGAAAATAAAGTCTTTTTCTCGGAATATCAAGGTTTTGCAAACCTTAAAGCAAAAGAAGAAATCGGTCCAAACACTCAATTTAGACTTGCCTCTTTAACAAAGCCATTTACAATGATGGCGATTCTTTACTTAGTCAACCAAGGAAAAATAAATCTAGTTGACCCTCTTTCTTTATTCTTTCCCAATTTTCCAAGGTGGGCAAAAGACGTTAAAGTTAGTAATCTTTTGAGTCACACCTCAGGATTGCCGGACTATGAAGAGGTACTGAAAAAGCAAAATATTACAAAAGGAAACGAGCCGAATAACAAATCCGCTCTGGAGGTTATTTCTAAATTCGACTCATCACTTTTTCGCCCGGGCAGTAAACAACTATATAGCGAGACTGGCTATGTCTTACTTGCTTTATTGATCGAACAAGTTGCACAAATACCTTATAAAGGTTTTCTTGAGAAAATAATTTTCAGGCCGTTAAAAATGACTAATACCCTTGTTGCAGATAAACCAACACAGAGATTTAAAAGGCGTGCAATCGGTTACCAGAGAGTAAATAGGAATTACAGTAAATTCGACTATGATCCCCTCAATTACATTGTGGGAAACGAAGGGATTTACTCAACAGCTAATGATCTTATTAAATGGAGTAACGCGCTATTCTCGGATCGAATTGTGCCTCAAAAACTGCTGAAAAAGGCTTTCACTCCCGCTAAACTTTACTGTTGCATACCGGCTGCGCGAGGGTATAGCTTCGAAGTAAATAAGTTTCGAAACGAAAAAATTGTTTATCACAGCGGAAGTTGGGTTGGTTTCCGACTCATGATGCTGTTAGTTCCTAGACACAAAATAGCCATATTCTTTCTTGCCAACTCGACAGAATATGACGATAAAACACAAAGAATCATTCCAATTTTAGACCTATTGTGTCAATATTGGTAAAAGATGTAATCAAAATATGAGTAAAACAAAAATCCAAACACTCAAAGGTTTACCCCGTAGGCTTCAGCCTCTACGGGGCTTCCGGGACTTTTTACCCCAAGAGGCAAGGAAACGAGCCTGGCTCAAAGACAGGATGATCGAAGTATTTGAAAAATGGGGTTTTGAGCCTTTGGAAACCCCCACTTTGGAACCGTTGGAACTTTTTTCGGGCGAGATAGGTGAAGATGAGAAATTATTTTATAAATTCAAGGATCAAGGTGGCCGTAGTGTCGCCTTAAGGTACGACCAGACAGTGCCTACTTGCCGAGTGGTCGGCCAGTACTTTGATAAAATAACCTTCCCCTTCAAGCGCTACCAAATCCAAAGTGCCTATCGCGCAGAAAAACCCCAAAAGGGAAGATTTCGAGAATTTGTTCAAGCAGATATCGACATTTTTGGTGTGGACTCCCCCATTGCTGACGCCGAGTGTATCTCCGCTAGCATCGCTCTCTACCAAACTCTCGGCTTTAAAAACGTCGTGGCATTAATAAATAACAGAGATTTACTGCGAGGAATTCCCTACCCTGTAATTGCTGCTATCGACAAACTAAAAAAAATTGGCCGTGATGGAGTGCTAAATGAAATCCAGCAAAAAGGTTACAGCAGAAAACAAGCAAAGGAATTTCTAAAGACTACTGCCGGCATCCAACCCGATAAAAAGCTCGAAACAATTTTCGACTACTTGGCAAGGTCCGGGTTTTCAAAAGAAAACTATAAATTTGAGCCAAGTTTGATGCGGTCATTTTCTTACTCCCAGGGCCCGATCTGGGAAATGATAATTCCTGAATACACAACTGCATCTTTTGGGGGCTCTGTGGGCGGTGGCGAACGCTACGACGACATGGTAAAGCGAATTACCGGTAGAAAAATCGCGGGAACCGGCATTGCTTTCGGTTTCGACAGAACTTTAGAAGCCATAGAAGTCTGCAACCTCCTTCCAAATCTTGAACCAAGCGCCAAAGTTCTAATTACCGTTTTTGAAGAGAAACTATTAGACATGTCAATCAAAGTCGCCCAAAAGCTTCGGGATGAAAATATAAATACCGAGATTTATCTAAATGAGTCGGAGAAACTCGAAAAACAACTCAAATATGCTGACAAGAAAGGTATCCCGTTTGTTGTAATAATTGGCCCTGAAGAAGCCGCGAAAGGCGTGGTCAAACTGAAAGACATGAAAGCACGAACCGAAAAACTTTTATCCATCGACGAACTAATTACGGTCTTCAACAATTGATTATTGATTATTGTTTATTGATAATTAGGATGCATGAGTCCCAATCGTCTTAAAGCCTACTTTAGTCTCATCTTGGTTGCAGCCATTTGGGGCGCTGCAGGGCCTGTAATTAAATTCACACTAGAAGGAATTGATCCTCTTCCCTTTTTGTCATACCGGTTTGCAATATCGGCTGTTCTTTCTCTGGCTTTTTTTGTATATAAAATCCGCAAAGGGAAGCAATTTAGAAGACTAAAAGCCAACTTCCCTCTTGCAATTCTATATGGTCTACTTGCTGTGCCCATCTCCTTAGGAATCCTCTTTATTGGTCTTGATAAAACGACGGTACTCGACCTGACATTGATTGGAGTCGCAGGGCCTTTAATAGTTACTGCCGGGGGGGCGCTTTTTTTCCACGATCATATAACCCACAAGGAAAGAATCGGAATATCAATAGTGATTGTAGGTGTTATTTTAAATTCCATCTTCCCAATACTCAGGGTAGGGTCCGACATAAGACTTACAGGTAATCTTCTCTTATTGGTTTTCTTGGCTGCGGATGCGGCTTCTGTTCTCACTGCAAAAAAGGCAGTGCAAATAGGCATCAAGTCGTCAAACCTGACCAATTTAGCCTTTATAATCGGTGCGCTGACCTTAATACCCCTGACAGCGCTTATTTATGGTCCTGGAAACCTAATCAATTCAATCCTTAACCTAGAGCTCAAATATCATCTTGGCGTCTGGTACATGGCGCTACTGTCGGGGAGTTTGGCTTATTATCTTTACGTGCGTGGCCAACGCACAATAGAGGTCTCTGAGGCTGTACTTTTCAACTATCTGCAACCTTTGTTTATGGTTCCATTGGCAGTTTTTTGGCTTGGCGAAAAGTTGTCTGCAACATTTTTAATTGGAGCTGTAATTATCGCCGCAGGGCTCTTTATTGCTGAATACAAAAAAGGAAACAAAAAGTGATATATTTAATTAATTTGCTAACAAAACTTAAAACTAAATTTGATCTTCTGGACAAAAAACAAAAAACAGGTATCGGCATCGTCGCCCTTTCTTTCGTCGCGGTTTTTATTCTCGAAGTTTCGGTTGTCAACAAAAAATATGGAGGTGTGACTAATTTCATCCGAAGAGGCCTTGGTTTACCTACAGCAAACCAACCATTAGCAAACGATGGGTTTACCAAGTTACAAATACCCGGAAGACAACCGGCATTTTTTACCCTACTTCCCTCAAATAATTCACTATATGGAGTACGCCCGAGAGAGGAATTTATCTTAAAGTCCCAAAAAGACATCGATAAAAATTTTTTAGAAACCCACCTGGTTAGCTCTACACCTGTCACGCTTACACGAATTAGTAGTTCCGAATACACATTGACGCCTGCACAAAGTGTAGCGCTTGGCGGGCTATTTTCCGTAAGTTTGCCCGTCAAAGATCAAAGCAACAACAATGTCACTTTTGACCGCGACTACGGTTGGACATTTCAGGCCCAGGAAAAATTCAAAACAACTGGCTCGATTCCCGGCAACCAGGCAAAGGATGTTCCTGTTAACACCGGCATAGAAATTGTTTTTAACCAAGATGACTTTCAAGACCCACAAGGCTATTTGGAAATTTCCCCCTCGATAACCTTCCGAGCAGAAATGCACGAGAATACCCTCTCAATCATTCCACTAAGTCCGCTTAAACCAAAGACGGTCTATACAGTCACTCTCAAAAAGGGCCTCGGCCTAAATTCAAGAAGCGACCCAACTGACGAAGACTTCTCGTATTCGTTCCAGACTGCAGATGAAAAATCAAATACGACAACTCCTGTGCCCACCTTAAGCGTCGAAACGAATTTCCTTGAAATATCCCCCAGTGAGGCACCTCAAATAAAAGTCTTTACCTCAAATTGGAATGACCAGACAACCACAAACGCTAAAGTGTTCAAGTTTAATTCCGCACAGCAATTTTTGGATAGCCGCCAAAAAATCGACGAGTCCCAGTACAATTGGTGGAACTATTTTCAAGAAGACGAACCGGCAGACGTAAGTAATATGCAAATGGTGTTTGAGGGGAACCTGAAAGTAACAACCGAAGAGTACTTAAGCTATATTAAGTTTCCGAAGTCCTTTGACGAAGGTTATTATCTTGTGCAGTTTTGGTTTGCCGATGGAGAAAAACTTTCCCAGGTGTGGTTGCAATCGACAACTATCGCGGGATTGGTATCCGTTGGCCGGGATCATACATTGGTTTGGGTGAATAACGTCCAGGATGCCTCCCCCACCGCCTCGGCGCAAATTTCGCCAATGGGCTCATCCGGGCAGTACTTTACCAATGATCAAGGAATATCAGAATTTGGCACGCCCAGTATTTTTTTTGACCGGGGTACACACTATTTATCAATTCGCTCAACTGATGCCAAACATTTACTTATACCCATTTTTTCGCAGGAGGGAAAGAGTAAACCCGGGCAAGAGACAGCCGACGATTACTGGTCATACCTCTACCAAGAAAGAAGGTTATATAAATCCGGGGACACCTTAAATTTTTGGGGAATCATCAAAAATAAAGCCTCCGGGACTGCGCCTGAAAAACTCAGTGTTCAAGTTTCCGGAGGAGGCTGGGAAAATGGACAGGCACTTTTCAGTAAAAACATCACACCGAAGGCCGACGGTACATTTCTTGACAGCTTTGGTTTGGAAAATGTCCCTGGCGGCTGGTATAACCTAACGATTTCGGTCAACAACCTTTCTGTCACAAGTGCCGGTTTTCAAGTCAAGGACTACCAAACCCCAGAAATGAAAATCGAGGTCACTGCAGACAAAAAAGCCGTTTTTGTCGGGGAAAATGTAAAATTTGACATTACGACAACCTTTTTTGACGGTACTCCCGCAAGCACTATCCCCTTAAAAACGGTAAGCCCGGCACTGGGGACAACTGAAATTAAGACAAGCGACTCCGGCCGTGCAGAGTTCAATTACTCACCCAAAGAAAAGGATTACGAAACGTATTACCCGTACTATGAAAGCGTTAACATCAGCCCCGCGCTCGCCCAAACCGAGCAGATAGAAGGCGTAGGCATTGTACTGGTATTTGGCCCGCGGTTAATGCTAACGCCCGATGGCAGCCAAGACGGGTCTAGCGCAAGGGTCAAAGCCACAATAAATAAAGTGGTATTAGATAAAATAAACGCCGGCGAGTCAACCACCGACGCTAAAGGCGACCCGATCGACAAGGTCAATGTAAAGCTTGAAGTTACCAAATCGTGGACGGAAAGCGTGGAGGCCGGGACATACTACGACTATGTCGAAAAAGTCACACGCCCCAAATACAATTACGTCCCCCACTCGGAAAAAGTAATTGACACGACACTCGTTACAAACCTCCAAGGCGAAGTTACTCATGAGTTTCAGATGGAGGAAGAGAGATCTTATCAAGCAAGGCTAACTGTTACGGATGAATTCGGCAAAAGTGCCAAAACGACAGATTATTTTTATTACTATAAAACTTCCACAGACTCTTCGGTTTATGAGTACACAAGCCCGGAGTTGGTTTTGGACCAGGAAACCAATCTTTATTCACTCAATGAAGAAGCCAAGGCCCATATCATCCAGGGCGGGGAAAACTTCAAAGACACAAGTGAAAATAGATTCCTTTTTATTGTAGCCAAATCGGGAGCTCAAGACTTTTATACCAGTGATGGCCCAAATTTCTCTTTTATTTTTTCAGACAAACACATCCCCAATGCGTATCTGTCCGCCATAGTCTTTACAGGCAAGTACTATCAAACAGTCTCGACTAATTGCAGGTGGGAATGGCAATGCAGTTATTGGGGCTACTATTACGACAGCTATGCATTTAACGGACTCGAAGTGCACTATAAAACCGAGGCCAAAGATTTAGAGCTCACCTTGAATTTTGACAAAGAAGCTTATGAGCCCGGGGAAGAGGTCAAAGCGAAAATTCACGTCACCAAGAACGGTAATAATGTCCCAGGCGCACAAGTAAACTTAGCTTTGGTCGACGAGGCACTGGAAGCAATCGGCGGAGTCGTCAAGCCCAAAATAATGGAAAGCTTGTACGCACCTTCGGCAAGTTTGATCTATTACAACTACTATTCGCATAAACCCTTGGTCCCTTCTCCTGGCGGCGGCGGAGCCGAAAGGGGTGGTGGAGGCGGAGACTACCGCGAAATATTCAAAGACACTGCGGTCTTTACAAGCAATCAAACAAACGACTCCGGACTAGTCGAATTTAGTTTTAAGTTACCCGATGACATTACCACTTGGCTCGCCTACGCCCAGGCAGTGACTGCGGACCTCTCCGCGGGTCAAACTGAAAATAAAATTGTAGCAACCAAAGACTTTTTTGTTACAGTTAATTTTCCGCGAAAATATTTAGTAAAAGATAAGACTTTTTTGTCGGCAAACAGTTTTGGTAAAAACCAGCCGTCCAAAGGAACCGTCAGTTACGAAACACTAATTTTTGCAAACGGCGAGGAAAGAAATAAACAAACACAACAAGGACCTCTCGGCAAAGACGTTCTTTTTGAAATGCCAAAATTAACCGCCGGCGCCTACCAGGCAGGAGTCACCGGCAAACTTGCCAACCTTCAGGACGGAATCCGTTTACCTTTTGAAACAACAAATTCCAGATTCGGCTTTGAAACCTCCAAACGTGATCAAGTGAAGTCCGGCAGCCAGGTGAACAACTTTGAAACAGTGAACTTCCTCAGCGACAAGCCGTTAAGACTCGTTGTCAGCGATATCGGCAAAGGGGCTTACTATAACCAGCTAATCAGGTTCTGTTATACCCAAAGCAACCGGCTCGAAAAGTTAATTGCAAAACGCTTTGCCGGAGCGCTGTTGGAAGAAAGATTTGCCGAGAATATTTGTGCTGTCCCGGACAGCGACTTACAAAAATTCACCAACCCCGACGGGGGCCTAAGTTTGGTCTGGTGGGGATCCAGTGACCTGGATACTACAACTTGGGCAGCATATGTCGCGCCCAATTCCTTTTCAAAAGAAGACCTCGAAAGTTATTTCGAAGCAAAAACAACCGAAAATCGAATCTCCTCACTTTGGGGGTTAACCTCCATTGGCAGCCCTAAAATAACACAGCTTAAAGCACAGCAAAAAAATATCTCGAATTTTGACGACAAAGTAAAACTTGCAATTGCGCTGGCAGCAAACGGCGAAATTGAAATCGCACGTGACATTTATTATGACCTTCTTGTTGACTTCGCCTTCGAAAACAAACCCTACATTAGGATTCAAACTCCTTTGACTGCTAATCAAAACGCAGGTGATACATACGCCCGAAATACAAGCTATGTTCTTCTTCTGGGCAGCTTAGTCGAGCCATCATACAATGAAGGACTGTTTATTTACCTTCGTGACTGGCAATATTCAATTCAAGACGTTGTTTTGGATTTATCAAAAACGGCGTTTATCAATAACGAATTGTCCAAACTCCCTGATGAAGATACGCAAGTAGTTGTAACCTCCTCGAGCCGAGACCAAGTAGTGGATTTAACTAAGGGCCGAAATTCGACTATAAAAGTATCACCCGAAGAAATTTCAAGCTTGGTTGCCAAAACTATCAAAGGCAAATCCGAGGTAACTCTCGATTATTATACAGATCTTGAAGGCATGAAAAAAATGGGCATCGACAACAGGCTTAAAATAAAGCGATCATATAGAGAAATTGAGGGTGACGGCAAAATTACTCCGGGTGATATTGTTGAAATAACCATTGACTACGATCTGGACACGCCATCGGCTCCCTACGGCGGATACGAGATTACCGACTTTTTGCCGTCAGGCTTTTCCAAAATCCAAAGTCCGGAAAGTTTTGGCTTGTCGCCCAAAGGCTGGGTGTCAGACAATAACGATAACGTGCTCACGCACTCCTTTTACAATTCACCCTGGTGGGGATTTTACGACACCAAATCAATTGTCTACTTTGCCCGAGCCATGTCGCCGGGAACTTATTTGGCCGAACCTGCTGTCATCCAATCCCAACTTGACCTGACCGTCTTTAACAGCACGGAGACAGACTCGTTGACAATCAGTCCCCGATCATGAAAAAAATTACCTACATAAGGTTTATTGTGTTGGGTTTAGTTATACTTTTCGCTACTTTGCTTAATAAAACAGCGCCTTTCGGTCAGGTAAAAGGACTAAGCGACTCGGCAAAAAACAAAGCGATCAGAGGCCTGGTTATCCCCCATCACGGACTTGCCGGTGGGCTCATCACAGAGTCAATCGAGCTATTGCGGCAAAACAGAAACGACTACCAAATACTGGTAATCATCGGGCCTAACCATTTTTACAAAGAAAGTTACACCTTGACTTCGTCAACCAAACTCCAAGACACGGCAGTCGACAGTGAATTTATCGAAAAGCTCAAGGAAATGTTCCCCAAAACGGTTTTGGACCAAGACATAGTCGGGGCAGAACATGCAGTTACAACTGCGGCGAGTTATTTCACAGAATATTTCCCCAAATCAAGGATTATCCCTTTAGTGATTTCTCCGTATTTTACCGAAGAGAGTTTACGCACAATTGCCGACTTTCTTTCCCAAAACTTGCCTCGAAATACATTATACGTAGCAAGTGTCGACTTTTCACACAATCTGCTAACTGACGAGTCGCTAGTAAATAACGAGGAATCTATAAAAACTATTCGCTCATTTGATTTCCCAACCCTATTTAAATACACCGACAGTCATATGGACTCGCCCGCGTCAGTCGCACTTGTCATGTTGGTAATGCAAAACTTGAAAACAACTAATTGGACAACCGTTGAAAGTCTGCACTCCGGACTTATTTTAAACGACCCCACAATCCAAGGCACCAGCTACGTAACGGGTATTTTCTACTGACCTCAACTTGTGATATAATCTTTACCTATGAAAGCTACTATTCACCCCCAAACTTATCCGGAAGCAAAAATTACTTGCGCCTGCGGCAACACATTTGTCATGGGGCTCACTGTCCCTACCCTTGCCGTCGAAGTCTGCAGTAATTGCCACCCATTTTATACAGGGAAAATGAAGTACGTGGATATAGCCGGACGAGTCGACACCTTTAAAGCAAGGCAAGCGGGAGCGGTCAAAAGAGTATTATCCAAAGCCGAAAAAAGAAAAGCAAAAAAGCAAAAAAGGATTGATTCCGAGCGCGGTAGACCTACTTCACTGGCGGAACTTCGCAGAAACAAAAAACGCTAGTTAGTTCATGCTTATTGGTTCATACTATGGAAAGTCAAACAGTTTATATTGAAACTCGTGCGGGAACAGGAGGAGATGAAGCCTCTCTATGGGCAAATGAGCTTCTTCGCATGTACGCGCGGTACGCCAACAAAAAAAACTGGAAGGTCTACGAGATAGACACGGGAGTCATTAAAGTCAACGGGCCATCTGCTTTCAATGAGCTCAAAAATGAAGCCGGAGTTCATCGCGTCCAGCGAGTGCCGGCAACCGAACGCAGAGGAAGAATCCATACTTCAACGGCAACTGTCGCTATACTCCCGGAGGTGGCAGAGAGCGAGGTACAGATAAATCCGAACGACCTTGAAATTCAATTTTATCGCTCAGGCGGCCATGGTGGCCAAAACGTAAATAAGGTTTCAACAGCTGTGCGCTTAACTCATAAACCTACTGGAATTATGATTACCGCCTCACGCGAACGCTTTCAAGAGCAAAACAGAATGAATGCCTTGGCAATTCTGCGGGCCAAACTTTTTGAACGAGAAGAGGAAGAAAAAATGCGAACAACCGCCGGTTACCGTTCGGCCATAGGCCGAGGGTTTCGAAGCGAAAAAATCCGTACTTACAACTTCCCCCAAGACAGAGTCACCGATCACCGGATCGGCAAGAGTTTTGGCAAACTTGAAAGTATAATGGAAGGCAATTTGGACAAAATAATCGAGCTAACCAAAAACCTTCAGTAATCAGACTCAGATTCTCAGCGTGGCTTTGTAGAGTTTTCTTTTTAGAGGATCAAGTGACAATCCCAAGGCCTCAAGTGTAAAAATCCCCAAAAGTAAATCGTCCCCTTTTTCTCCAAATAAAACGGGAGCACCTCTTTCGATACCTTTATATTCAAAAAGTGCGGTTCCAACTTTTCTGGATATTATTTTGCCATCGGCCAAAAGAAAGTCTTCGGTTCCTTGCGGTCTAATACCAAGTTTTTTTAGTTCAGTTGATGGCACAACGGTATGTGTTGCACCGGAATCAACTAGAAACTTTGCAAAAAATACCTTCTTGGGTTTTGCAGGATTTTTTACTAATAACGGAACCTTTGTTATTCCCATATCAGAAACAGTATATCATAGAAAGTACTTATAATCGTGCTATAATCGCAGCAAATGACAGTCGAACAAGAAAAAGCGCTAATTGCGACAATCGACAGACTTCCTAAATTATCACCAGAGCAAGAAAAAGCGCTAATAAAAGTTTGTATTCAAGGTCAAGTCCTGCCACTAAGTGAACTTAATATTGGGCAACCTTTCTACAGGCCACCCGTAATTGAAATAACCGGCATGCCAAAAACTTTTAAGACCAGCTTTCTTAAAACCTATGCGTTGTTTTGTGCCAAAAAAGGTATTCCAGTGAAAGTCATTCCCGAACCCGTAGCTCCATTTGGGAGGGATCAAAGCCCCACGGCTTATAATTTAGTTCTGGCTCAAAGAGCTGCTGATTTACTATTAACGGAACAATTATCAGAAGGAAATGGAACCGCACTTACACTAATTGACAGAGGAATTTACAACGAAATACCTTTTTTAGAAGTATACGCCGACGAAGAAGAAATTGACCACGAAGACGCCGAAATTGCTTCAAGATATTTTACGCGCTTTTTTGGAGGTTTCATCGATGCCGTCGTAATTTGCAAGGCATCTCCTCAAGTCTCGCTGTCGAGAGAGAATCTGAGAGCGGCAAACCCAGATGGAAGGATTATGAACATACAAACACTTGGTAGACTCAGATCTAAATTTGATGACCTGCCAAACAGAATTGCTGCTTTGAGAAATGAGACATTATTGAGAAACACACCTATACTTATTGCAGAATTAGATAGTGAACAACCCGCAACACTTTACAAAGGAAATATGATGAGGACAATCGGATCCCTAACTAAAATTTGTACTTCTGTTATCTATTAGACTTGAGTGATTTTACTCGCTAAATTCTGACAGTGTTGCGGAAAGACTAAGTGTGGCGTTGTCGCGCCAGATTTCAAGAGTTACGACACTTCCTACAAATTTGCCACCAACTACGTCGCTAAGCTCTTTATCTTCTCCAAGCTGCTCAGTGTCGATTTTAGTAACGATATCCCCCGCCACAACGCCTGCATTTTCAGCCGGAGAGCCTGCCACAACCTCAACGATATAAGCCCCCTGGGGGACAGCATTCAAATTGGCAGTATCTTGGGAAATTGTCTGGTACTTTACACCCAAAAACGGCTTGCTGGCAAATTTCCCGCTTCGCTCAAATTCTTGCAGCGCTTTTTTAACCACGTTAATTGGAATTGCAAAACCAATGTTTTGGGCAGTCTGGGCAACCGCGACGTTGACGCCTATTACCTGGCCCGCGGAGTTTAGTAACGGCCCGCCCGAGTTTCCCGGATTAATCGCCGCGTCTGTCTGGATCACACCATCAAGCCGCTCAACGGAACCCTCAAAAGGGTCACCGGCCGTAATTCCTCTACCCAAGCCCGAAATCACGCCCGTTGTCACAGTGTGGCGAAATTCACCCAGTGCAGTCCCGATCGCAACGACGAATTGGCCAACTTTCAAATTGTCAGAGTCTCCTAAATCAATAGGCTTGAGCGCGGTGTTTGAGCCTAGCGAAGGATCAACTTTTAAAATTGCCAAGTCATTCAAAGGGTCTCTGGAAATTTGCTTCACGTCGTATTCCTTGTCGTCCTTGGTAATAACCTTGTAACTTGACTGGGCATCGGACACCACGTGTTTATTGGTTACTATCAAACCGTCCTCCGAGATCACAAAACCGGTTCCGATATCCTGTTCCTGACCGCCTTCAACCCTTCTTCTCAACCCCCCAAAAAGATCATATTGAAGTACACTGCGCTCGGGCGTTTTAATCGAAACCGTGACTACGGAAGGCGAAACGTTTTCGGCAACGCTGATGACTACGGATTCTTCATTGAGGATACGCTGGTCTACGTTGCCCATTTTAAACGACTGGGTATCTCTTTTTACCAGAAAATCCAATGGTTTTAGCCCGAATAATCTGTCGGCAAGCGCTCCGCCCAAGACAGCAGTCACCACAACCAGGGTGAAGGCAAACACTATTAAATATTTTTTAATCCGCATACAAAGCCTTTTCAAACTAATACTCAATCCTTAATTTTCGCTGAGAACTTCAACAGCTTTGTCCAACTGCTCATCCTCGCCCGTTTCTTCATTATCTTCCACCAAGATATCCGGTTCAAGCCCTGCACCATTCACCCAAGTGCCGTTGGGTGTGAGCCATTTTGAGATAGTCAAATGAAGTCCGGCCCCATTTACAAGTTCCTGCGGCTCCTGAATTGTCCCTTTACCAAAAGTTTTTACACCTACAATTTTTCCCCTGGCGTGATCTTGAATCGCCCCCGCCAAAATTTCCGATGCCGAAGCGCTCCCCTCGTCCACAAGAACCAGTAAAGCAATATTATAGAGCTTGCCGTTTCCGTAAACGCTGTATTCGTCACGCTTCCCGTCCGCCCATTCTTCCAAAACCACGTTGCCGTTGCGAATGAATTCCGAGGCAATATCCACCGCACCCAATAAATAGCCTCCTGGGTTGCCGCGAAGGTCCAGAATGACACCTTTTTTGCCTCCCGCGGCAATCTCACTGACCACTTTTGCCCATTCAAGTTTTGTCTCACCGCCAAACTTATGAATAGCAACATGCACAATCTCACCGTCATCACCGACATATTCCGTCTTGATACTAGGCACGTCTATCGCTTTACGGGTTACGTCAATATCAAATGGGGCACTCTGAGCGTCTCTGGCCAAAGTCAATGTCACAACCGATCCGCCCTTGCCGCGAATCAATGTCACAGCCTCTTGCAAACTCATCCCGTCGGTAATTTTTTCAACCCTTTTTGCCTTGTCGGTTATTTTAAGTATTTTGTCACCCGACTTTACCCCGGCAATCTCGGCCGGACTGCCCGGAAGCGGGCTTACCACGGTAAGAATGTTATCTTTAAAATCGATCTGAATGCCCACACCTTCAAAATTGCCGTTTAAATCCTCCTGGACAATATGGTTTTCCGCAGGTGTTAGAAAAACAGTGTAGGGATCGCCAAGAGAACTCACCATGCCTCTGATTGCGCCATATACCATCTCGCCTTCTTTGATTTTTGACTGGTCATAATAATTTTTTTCCAGCCTATCCCAAACATCCCAAAAAAGGCTAAAATTGAGCTCTTTTTCCGGCAAGTAACTGCGGTTAACCGTAACTACCGGAAACTTGTCAAAAGAAAACAAAAATCCCTGGTAGCCCATAAAGTAGCCTGTACCAAAAACGACAGACAAACTAAAAATGAATAAAAGTATGTTCCTAGCTTTTTTGAAGCTAGAATTGGTTTTCGCTTCGTTCATTGGAAAGTCAAGTTAAACTTTAACAGAAAAAGGAAGCAACCCCAAGTGCCTGGCGCGCTTGATTGAGAGCGAAAGTAATCTTTGATGCTTCGCGCAAACACCCGTTTTGTAGCGACCAACAATTCTTGCCCGGTCGGATACAAATTTCTCAATCACATCCACACTTTTATAAGACGGTACCGTCTTTTTGTCACAAAAATAACAGTTGGATTTGGACTTTGTAGTCATAGCACCTTAGAAAGGAATGTCATCATCCGCCTCGGGGGTTTCATTTTTCTTTTTAGGAGCAGATTTTTTATTGCTGCTGCTCACTTTCTCTTTGGGGTCAACCGACAAGTCTTGATCGACCGGCGGCGTGAGGTCTTCCGGAATGTCATCAAGCGGGGAGCTGTCCTGCGCTGGTGCGCCCTTACTGTCCAGCAAAACCATGTCGGAAATTACAATTTCGGTCGTCTGCCTCTGCGCACCATCCTGACCTTGCCAGCTTCTGGTTTGAAGCCTGCCTTCGACGTATACTTTCCTGCCTTTTTTCAAAAGCTGGGCGCAGATTTCTGCCAATTTGGTCCAAGCGACAATGCGGTGAAAATCCGCCTCGTCCCTTTGCTCACCGGACTCCGTTTTCCATTGCCTGTTTGTAGCAACGCTAAAAGTGCAGACCGCTGTTCCCTGTGGGGTGTAACGAAGTTCCGGGTCGCGTGTAAGGTTCCCAATTAACATTACTTTGTTTAAACCTTTTGCCATTTTTTTAGGCCCTTACTAACAAATATCTGACAAAGTCATCCTCAAGTCTAATTTTCTCGTCGAGTTTTTTGACTGTTTCGCTTTTTAATTCTAAAGTGAAATGCAAAAAAGTTCCAGTTTGAGTTTTTTTTGATCCGGCACCCTTCTTTTTCATATCAAAAAACAAATCCTTTGTCCCCCAGTCCTCGACGTTTTTGACTTTGCCATCAAGAACCTCAACCAGTTTGGTAACCAATTTCTTTGCAGACCCACTTTTTGCGGGAGTCGCCTTATCGGGCAAAACCACAGTCAGTTCATAAGTATTCATAAGATGCCCAAGTATATCAGCTACCCCTCTCTATCTCAATACCTAAAGCTTTCCTTACTCTTCAATTTTTTTATCTCAGTCCACCCACGAGATATAAATTTTCCAAATATAATTTTCTATCAACATTTTTACCCACAAAGGTGAATTTCCAACCATCTTGATACCAATTCGAAAATACTAATTTATCGTCAATTCCTATGCAACGCCAGGGCAAGGTTATCCCGACGGCTGATACATGAATAGGTACCGTATAAGGTATCGAAAAGCTACAAGTTTCTGGGGAAAAGTCATCTACGCTAGCGTATAAAATCAGTTCGCTATTTTTGAAACTTGCTTTTAATACTCTGTGATAATAGTTCCAATTATCATCACAAGTCCAACCTTTGGGTATTCTTTGTAACCAGGAGCATGAGTCAAAATAATCTTTGGTTCTTTTGACCTCATTCATTCGCGAAGACGTCGCTAAAACTTCATAAAATGACAAGGCAAATAATAGTAGGAATATTACCAATACCACTTTTAGTATAGGTTTACTCAAATGAAGGGTATTTCTATTCAGCCTTTTTTCCGCTTGATTGTTGTGCAATACTTTTTCGCGGTTGCTATTTATAAGTACATTTACTCCGCAGTTTTTTAACACTCTAAGGATTTGTAGATTGTCTTTCAGCCAGAAATCATATGAATTATCCTCTGTAACAATTTTTAATCCCCTTTTAAGATATAAGAATCCGGCAATTTCTTTAACGTATTTCAAGTCCTTGAATTCTATTTCTATAACATTGGGCCAATCTTTTAAAACTAATTTATCATCATATATTTCCAAGATAGTTTTTGGCATATTAATATTGGTCGAATTGGTTAAATACCAAATACCAATCCAACCTAAACCTTCGAATTTTTCAATTAATTTGGACATATTTAGAAACAAAACATAATGCTAGGTTCCAATCTTAAATTCCACCACGTCTCCGTCTTTCATAATATAATCTTTTCCTTCACTTCTAACCTTGCCTTCTTCTCGAGCACGTTTCCACCCTAGTTTTATAAAATCTTCATAATCAACTATATCCGCTTTAATAAAATTCTTCATGAAATCAGTGTGAATAACTCCCGATGCTTCCTGCGCCGTAATTCCATTTTTAATCGTCCAAGCACGTACCTCCTTTTCTCCGGCAGTCAAAAAAGTAATGAGACCAAGTGTTTCAAAAGCTTTTTTAATTAACCGTTCAAGTCCTGATTCTTTAATTCCCAAATCATCAAGGTAAGCTGACTGATCGGATTCGGATAAGCTCGAGAGCTCGGATTCAATCTTGGCAGAGATTGCAACTACTTGCGATGAATGAACCCCGACTTCTTTTGCGAATGATAACTCGAGTTTATTGCCTTCATGCAAATCTTCTTCAGAAACATTAAGGCAAACCAAAATTAGCTTTGATGTCAGAAGCGACAATTGTTTGACATATTTTTGTTCCTCACTCAACAGTTCGACCTCCCGTGCCGGCTTGCTTTGTGAAATTGATTCTTTCAGCTTTGTCACAACTCCCCACCATTTCAGAATCTCCTTATCGGAAGTGTTTCCTGGATCCTTCTGCTTCTCCAGAGTTTGAAGGTCTGCAAGCTTGAGTTCAGTTTCTATTGTTTCAAAATCCGTTTTTGGATCGACTGTCCCTTCTTTCACAATATCAGGGTCAGAAAAAGCCCGCACAACGTGACATACTGCATCCACCTCTCTTATATGGGAGAGAAATTTGTTACCCAGCCCTTCCCCTTTGTGCGCGCCTGCAATTAAACCAGCAATATCAATAAATTCAACTGTAGCCGGAACTTCCGGCGGCAGATGATCCAAGTTCTCCGAAAACTTTACAATCTCTGCAAGTTTCGCTAACCGACTGTCCGGAACCGGCACAACTCCAATATTCGGCTCAATTGTTGCAAAAGGAAAGTTAGCCACATATGCCTGCTGGCGCATTAAAAGCGCATTAAACAGCGTCGACTTTCCAACGTTTGGCAACCCAACAATCCCTACTGATAAGTTCATACCCGATATTTAGGTGATTTATGGGTAAATGACCCATAACTTCCACCTCATTTGTTTTTCCTTTCAAGACTATTTTATCAATTAAATCCTGAATTAACAAAGACTTTGTGGGGTAATTAAGACTTCCCAACACTTCTTTTACCTCTTGGCAGAATTCTTTGAGCTCAACATTATCGATATTTATGTCTTTTACTTGCTCATTTAGCCTAATTAAATCGTCCTCTAAAGCTTTAATTCTTTTATTAACTCCTCGCTTCATCTCTTTAAACTGCTCAAAATCAATCTCTGCCTCTCCATAAGCCCTGATATAACGTGCTTCTTCCTCTTTCAGTTTATTTATATTCTCGTGTAACTTTTGCCTTTCTGGGGTGCACTCCACTCAAGTCCCTGAGTAAGTTTCAACCAAGAAATATCCTCTGATAAAGTTCCATCAACATCAAGAATTATTGTATCGATTTCTTTTTTTAACATAATCACAATTCTTCTCCTGGTATGCTTTCAATTACTTTGCTAAGAAAATAATGCTTTTGTCTCTGGTACTCTCGTTTGGAATAACAATATTTTTTCTTTATATCCACGTACTCTTTAAGTAATTCTGGATGAGCAATCAAATAATCGTGTAATTTAATATCTACATCAGCTTCGTGCTCTTTTAATAAAATAATTTCGACCTCGGTATCCTTATATATATCGTTAAAACGAACGTAGTCTGTCTCAACATTTTCAGGTTCACCAAAAACACTTTTTAATTTATCAACTACTTTATTCCATTCTTTATCATTAGGATAAACACCAACTTCAACCTCTCCTTTCCCCATTATTTTAAAAGCCGTAGAACCTCTAATCTTTAACCTAATATTGTAATCTTTTAGAACTTTGCCGATCTTCTTTATGTATATTTCTGCAATTTGTTCTTGCTGTAGATTATATGGTTTAAGTGTTACAGGTTTTGTCTTATATTTTAAGAAGTATTCCTCTGGAAATTTATTTAACCCTTTCATAAACATATTGTCTAATTTTTAAAATTTGGCAGGTTTTACTTCTTTAATCCATAAAGTCTTTTTACTTTCAGGTTTCCCGTAATTATAATTGACTGTAATCTCCTCTCCTTTATCGATGTCCCTTAAAGCTAAAAATTCAATTGTCTGCTCTTTAATATTCTTCTTATATGTAGCATTTGGTTTGTAAGAATGATTATAAAAAGATCCATAGCCAAAACAGATAGCTGATGTAGACTTTCCCCACATAAAGTGATAATTTCTTATGACAGTTTTTTTGACAAGAGGATAGTCTTTTCTTGGCAGAACAAGAGTGGGACATTCCTCAATTACTTCCCCGCTCTCTATTATCTCAGAAGCGAAAACACCTAGCCCTGCTTTGGGTATTTTTGATTTTGCTATAAAAATTTTATCTGAAGGCATTATTTTTGTCATTTTATAATAAAGCCTCAATCTTTTTGTATATTTCAAGACATTTATTTTCCAACATAAAAGGAATAAATCTTTTTCTTTCATTGTCAGGTAAACCGTTGACTAGTTTTTTTGTCGGCCACGCCTCAAATCCCTGGGCAACTTCTCCTTCTACTTTCAAATCTTTAATATTCCCCTGATATTTATAAGCATAAATAGCCCGTATGACATTATTTATCATTCCTGTTATAGAATCTTTTGCACTTTTACGAAGTTTGGTAATAAGTTTTAAATCAGTACGTCAAGTACCCCTTTTTTTGCACACACTTTCTACATGTTTAAAGTTAGGAATTTCAGTTTGAATTTGATAGGTGACATTTTAAGTTTGGTGTGAA
>MGGS01000002.1 GCA_001792535.1 Candidatus Woesebacteria bacterium RIFCSPHIGHO2_02_FULL_42_20
AAATATGGTCCCC
This sequence comes from Candidatus Woesebacteria bacterium RIFCSPHIGHO2_02_FULL_42_20, assembly GCA_001792535.1. Classification (GTDB taxonomy): domain Bacteria; phylum Patescibacteriota; class Microgenomatia; order UBA8517; family UBA8517; genus 2-01-FULL-39-21. The sequence continues at coordinate 14 of MGGS01000002.1, forward strand.
ATGCTTCGTGTAAACCGCAATCACGAACAATTTTCCTTAATTGTATTTCTGTATGGGGTTCAGAAATATATTTTTGCGTACAAGGTTTTAGTTTTTTGGTACACCTGTAGTAGACAAAAGTTTGACCCGTGCCATTTTTGTATTTCTTGATATGCTGTTCTGCTGTGATTGCGGCACCGCATTCGCCGCAGGTCGCCAGACCTGCAAAGGCGAAATTGTGGCCTTTTTGCCTCGGTCTTTCGATTTTCTCAACTTGCTTTTGCACCTCGTCAAACAGCTTTTTGCTGATAAAAGTTTTATGGGAGCCTTGATAGTATTCTCCGGCGTATTTGAGAACGCCTAAATAAAATCTGTTGGAAAGCATATTTTTAACTTGATCAACTTTTACTGGTTTTTCTCTTTCCCGCTTAATCCCATACTTAAACATAAATTGGGAAATGCCAGTAAATGAAATATTCCCATCAGCAAAAAGCTGAAAGGATTTCTTTACGACTTTTAATTTTTCTTCATCAACATCAATTCCCCTCGTTTTCGGATTATTAGTGTAACCGTATGGCGCTTTACTTGGCCAAACACCATTACGAAGTTTTTGGCGATTGCCTCGTTTTACATTTTCGGAAAGATTATCCACATAATATTTTGATTGGCCAAAGGCGATTGAAAGCATAAATTTACCTTGAGGGGTGCTTTCAAACCAAAACGAGGGGAACTTTAAATCAAGGAGTTTGCCGGTATCGAGAAGATATATCACTTTTCCACCATCAATCGAATTTCTGGCAAGTCTGTCGGGATGCCATGAAAGAATGGCGTTAGCCATTCCTTTCTCGATTTTCTTTAGGACTTCCGCAAATTGTTCGCGTCCGGGAACCTTTGCAGTTTTGGATTCGGTGATAAATTCTGTAACAGTTAGATTTTCTCTTTTGGCAAACTCCTTGAGTTCGGCAATTTGGGCTTCAATAGACAAAACTTGTTTGTCTTTTTCATCTGTGGATTTTCGGCAATAAGCAATATATTTGATCATAGTTTTGTTTCTCCTAAATTTTTGCGTTTTTCTTCATTCTTTTTTTACAGCGGCTCTCGGCGAATTTGAATTATCCCTTTGCAGCGCTGTCTGCGGAGGGGGGCGCAGCCAGCGCTGCCCCTACCGATTCTTCGATTTCACTTTTGGTGAACGTTTTTAACAAAATTCGAACTCATTTTAAGTCAAGTTGTTAGCTCGCCGCTTCGCGGCTCGCTACTCCAGCGCGGCGCCCCCACCCGCCGCGCTTCCGAAAAAGTCGGCTCGAACATTCCGCTGAAAGCGGAACAAAGAAAAACGCAAAAATTTTAAAGAGCTTTATAACTTAAATGGCGCAACCTGTTGGACACAGAAAGGATTGCTCCTACTGTCAGATTGCGCCATTAAAAAAAGCAATCCCTTTATTCTGTGTCCACTATAAATATACACAATTATTTTACCGGTAGCAATCTAACAATTGTAGTAATAATCGGTAAATTAAGTTAAAATTAACTCATGAATACAAGATTGAGTTATGTCACAATTACCGTGAACGATATCGCCAAAGCTAAAAAGTTCTATGAGGGTGTTTTGGAATTTGTACCTACCTTAGTTTATAAACCAACCGAATGGTACGCGTTTGACATGGGGACTATTTCTGGCGGATTTGCTATAACTAAAGCCACAGAGCCATTTATTCCAAGCGTAGCAAGTTTAGTGGACTTTTTTATTGATGATGTTGAAAAATTTTGGGGAGAGATTAAATCTAAAGTTGAAGTTATTGATGAATTACACCATACCCCATGGGGAAGTTACAAATTTGTTATCAAAGACCAAGACGGTAATAAATTAGGATTTTCTCAAATATCAAAATGAAGACGATTACAAAGAACCAAATAATTAAAGCTGGGGAATACATTAAGAAAAACTGCCGACCGTTAGAAAAAGCTCGGTTTGGGTATTTATTTGAAGGAAATAATATTCCCGGTGCTATTGTTGAAGAACTGAAAAAATTTCAAAATCCAGATGGTGGGTTTGGGCATTCGCTGGAATCAGACTTTCTTCTTCCAGACTCTTCTCCAATGGCAACAACTATTGCTTTTCAATTTCTTGAAGAAATTTCTGACCCAAATGATGAGGTAATCGAAAAAGCAGTTAAATATTTAGAAAAATGTTTTGTTAAAGATAGGCAAGGATGGTTTACGGTTCCCAAACAAGTTAACAACTATCCTCACGCTGTTTGGTGGCATTGGGATGGAGTTAAAAAACAAACGGTAATTGATGATTCTTGGGGTAACCCAACGGCAGAAATTATTGGCTATTTAAATAAGTATAAAAAATTTATCACCACTTTAGACCTTGACGTATTAACCGAGAATACGATCAGCTATTGGGAAAATAGACGAGAATTTCCATCAGAACACGAAGTTTATTGTTTTATTCGTCTTTATAATCATTTACCATTAGATAAAGCCAAACGACTCGAGAAAAAAATAAAAGAAGCTACGGAAAAGCTTGTCTGTTTGGATTACAAAAAATGGAACACTTATGTTCCCCAACCTTTACAATTTGAAAATTTTGCCAAAAGTGGTATTGAGAAAAACCTTGATTATCTAGTTACTACTATTGGAGAGAATGGTGTTTGGTCACCCAATTGGATATGGCATCAATATGAGGATGTTTGGCTGGAACAAAAAATAAAGTGGGAAGGTGTGTTAACAATTCATAATTTAGGAATTCTTAAGAGACATAATCGAATTGAGTAAGCGATTGCGACAGCAATCGCAAAATCGCGCGCGCAAAAAATAACGGAAGCGCGGCGGGTGGGGGCGCCGCGCTGGAGTAGCGAGCCGCGAAGCGGCGAGCTAACAACTTGACTTAAAATGAGTTCGAATTTTGTTAAAAACGTTCACCATTTTGGAAATCGAAGATTATAATGACAGAAGAAGCATCTTCCCAAGAATTAGTCTTAATAAACGAACGTGACAGAGAACTTAAACGTATAGAATATGCGGGATTTGGTGGTACGACAGGGGAAGTTGTATATCAAATTCAGGATGGGAGAGTTATTTTCAGTGCAACTCGTGGCTCGAGAGATGCAACCAGCACAATAAATGCCGCTGAATCTGTGATTGCAGCAATTTGCAATGCTGAAGGCATAGATTGGAGAGACCCATCAAGAAGAGATAACCCCATCACAATGTTAATCAATCAACACCTAAGGTTAGAGGATATTCAAATCGACGAACTTAAATTGCGCCCGGACGGTGACTCTATTTATGTTGAATTATGGACTCCTGTGGATATTAAAGGTAGACCACTATCCCCAGTAATAGCACCACCTTCTGGCGAGTAAAACGCGATATGGAGAGTATGCTACAATCGGTGCATGCGATTTGTGAGACATGTCAATAAAACTTCTCTGCTGATTACTTTACTTCTTACATTATTCGGACTCGTAATGATATTAATTTTTGTCCAAAATACCAAAAATAAGCTTGAGGTAAAAGAGTTCCAAGCCAGTGAAATTATCCAGTTACCAGAGGTGATTTTCTCGCCCCAACCGGCTTTGTTGCCGACACCCGAGCCTACATTCGCGCCCACAACTTTTCCTTCTTTGCTACCTACGTTTGCACCACCGCCCACGACGTCGGGAGACTATGTTTATGCCTTTGTCACTTTTTACGGCTGGCCGGATAACGGGCCTCCGCCGGGCAATGGGATTGCATATCCTAAGGGGTTTGGCAACCCCACGCTTCATGACGTCGCCGGTGGTATTGGAACTTACGGTGACCCCGTCAGTTTCGCGTCGGATAATAATTTATATCCGGTTGGCTCGCTAATCTACCTGCCGCATATTAGAAAGTATGCGATTATGGAAGATTTGTGCATAGGGTGTGTGGAAAACTGGGAAAATGATGGGCGCGTGCATGTTGATATTTGGATGGAGAGTGACAGCGCTACCAATGAAAGCAAGCTTTTTGACTGCATGGGGTACTATACCCATAAAAGTATTGAAATAGAAAACAATCCTCCATCTGGCAGGCCAGTTGACACTAGGCTTCTTTTTAATCCATTGACGGGAGAATGTTTAAATGATGTTTAGCTTTGTTTTAAAAAGCCCAATGTCCCAAATAAAAGTGGTTTGAGTAGAAAATTAGAAGTACAGAGGAAACAACTAGCCATGCGTAAAATATAAGTTTGTTTTTAAGCAACAGACACAAGACTATAAAAAACGGAAAAATCGACAACAAATATCTTGGACTGCTTAGTATAAATCCGGTAGAGGTGAAAAGTGCGACGCTCAGGATCGTAAAAACAGAATATGCAAGGTTTATTTCAGCCCGTAAAAAGATTGCTAAAGCGGAAAATATCCATCCGCTGGCGGAGGCAAGACCTTCCCCAAGACCAATGGTTAATTTTTGGTACAGGGTCCAGTCTTTGTAATTTGTCAATTTAAAACTTTTGATTATCCCTTTCCAGGGTAGGTCGAAAGCTTTTTGCCAAAAAGTTTCCAGGAAAGACTTAAATGCCAAAAAGTCTTGGTGTAATTTGTAGTTGACAAGTAAGTAATAGACTGGGAATAGTAGACCGGGGGTCGCAGAAAATAACTTTTTGAGTCTGTTCTCTTTTGAAACAAGAATTAAATAAATAAGTGTTGGAAAAAGGAAAATGCCGGTAGGTCTGGTGATTGTTGCAAGGCCTGCAAAAATGAAACCCAGGAGGAAATTATTTCTTCTGGCTAAATAGAGCGAAGCTGTTGTGGTAAAAAGAAATAGCGATTCCGGGTAGCCGACGGAAAAGAAGTAAGACGTGGGGAAAAGGGCCAAGCTGGCCACGACTTTTCTTGAAAACCTCTCGCCGTAATCGACTAATAAAAGCTTATACAAACTTAGACTTCCAATCACAAAAAATGTGTTAGATACTATAAAAGCGATTGATGCTGTTGGTAAGTTGATAAAATTTAGTGATCGCAAGATGGTCGGGTAAAGCGGCAGAAAAACAATAAATTCGCTGCCGGCATTTTCTTTTGTTTGATAACCGTTTTCGGTGATAAATCTATAACTGTTGCCATCCCACCTTTCACTAAATACGGACGGAACAAACTCATTATTTATTAGAAATAGTGAGAAGAAAATTGTGATTCTGGTGAGAATTAAAAAAATTAAAAGCTTACCCATCCGAGTTTATTAATCCAAATAACCCCCCAGGCATTTACAAGGATTGACAAGCCAAGAAGTAACCAGTGGTGCCAATGAATGTTTGTTTTGGCGATGTTTCGTATTGTCAAAAAAATTAACAATGGATAAAAGTCGACCGCGAAGCGATAGCCAAATTGGGCAAATCCGGTCCCGCCATGCATGGCTATTACCAGGAAGCTTAGTATAATTGTTGCTTTAGTAATTCTGATTAATTTTTTAGGCTTTGACCCGCCGAGTGCGTAAATAAAGGCTGGGGTAGTGATCCAGATAGCCAAGCCCGACCAGGACGGCTGAATGAAAGGGAGGTGATCGAGGAGTTTGGGAAATGACCAGAGGGCAGCTTTGACGTTGTCGAAGATATAATAAGGACTCATAACCCCTTTGACGAACCAGGGAGCGCCTGTTTCGTTTAGGATCTCCGGTAAAAGGAAGTATCCGTTTTCAAAGGGATTGCCGAAGCGGACATAATTGTATAACCCAAAAAGTACCGAGGACATGGCAATAGGGAAAATCAGAAGCAATACATATTTTACTTTTTTTACTTCCTTTCTAAGCAGATAGGCATAGAAAATAAGTGTTACGATAGTGTTTAACCTGGAAAAAAAAGCTATTGAAAGAAGTGTGCCGATTAGGATTGGTCTCTTTTTACCAAGGGCTTCGTTTATCGCAAGAAGCAAGAATAAGGCGGCGACGGTTTGCCCGAGGTACCAGACCGAGCCGGCCGAGGACATGTACCAAACAATACTGCCAAAACCGGCCAAAATCCCGGACCAGACAGCAAGACGGTTAGCTTTTTTTACTTGCAATGCAAGTTTTATCGTAGATAATATAATTCCTGCTCCAACCAAGTGTGCCAATATTTGTTGTGGAAAGTTGTCGCCAAAAACGAATACAAATGGTATTAATAGAATTGCGGGGGCAGGCGGATAGACGACGTAGTATTTGTCGCCCGAAGGGATCAATTCGCTTAGCCACGATGGTTTTTCCGTCAAGTAATATTTTCCGTCGAGAAATGCGCTCGCGAGTCGGGTAAAATAATTAAATGGCGTGTTACCTGCGGGGGAGGAGAGTTTGTAAATGACAAAGGCAAAAACAAAAATTGGCAGCAGAAACTTTTTCATAAACCATATTCTACTATTAATTTTGGCAGCTTTTACTATCCGTTTAATTTTGGCTCCATTTGGGACGCTGGAACTTGATCAAAATACCTTTATTGCTTGGGGCAATATGCTGGTCGAGGGTGGGTTTAAGAATTTTTATACTAGCTGGTCAGATTATCTGCCTGGGTATCTTTATATTCTGTGGTTTTTGGCGAAAATCGGGGGCTTTTTACCGATACCTGCGGAAGTGTTATTTAAACTTCCGGCAGTTATTTCAGACCTTGCCGTGGGGTATCTAATTTATTTGATTGTTACAAAGATTAAAAACAGCAAATTGGGTCTTATCGCCGCGGCCGTTTTTTTGTTTAATCCGGCAGTAATATCCAATTCAACTCTTTGGGGTCAGGTGGACAGTCTGACGGCCTTTTTCAGTTTGCTCGCCATTTGGTTTGCAACCAAAAACATCTATCTTTCTTCTTTCTTCTTGGCCTTTGGTTTTTTGGTTAAGCCCCAAGCCGCTGTGGCGGTACCGGTAATTTTCTTTTTGATGGTTAAAAAGAAGTGGGGATTAAAGAAGGTTGCTGTGTATGTATGTTTATTCTTGGTCGTTTTATTTCTTGTGTTTTTGCCTTTTGCCTCTGGCAACCTGATTAACTTTATTTATGACAGGATTATAGCGACATTGAGTCAGTATCCTTACAATTCCATCAACGCTTTTAATTTTTGGGCACTTAGGGGTTTTTGGCAAAATGAAGGTTCGGGACTGACTGACACGGGATTTTTGGGGGTGTTAATTACATGCACTATTGGGCTTGTTTCTTTTGTGCGGTTGATTAAATCCAAACGGTTAGCCTCACAGTATTATTTGGCGGCTATACTCTTTGTTGCAAATTTTTTGTTTTTTAGTCGTATTCATGAACGCCACTTGTTGCCCTCTCTGGCGTTTGTATCGATTGTCGCAGTCCTGGACTGGAAAATAATGGCTACCTACGTGGTTTTGTCTGCTACTTACGTTTTAAATACACTATATTCCTATACCTGGATAGTCGACGATTTTAAAAAGATTTTTTCGGATAACCTTATTAAGATATTTATTCTTGGTAACTTGGTATTTTTCGGTGGCCTGCTTGCCCGAAGTTTTAAAAAGAAGGCCGCTCCTTTGCCCAGCATCAGAATACCTGCTATTTTGAAACTGAAGGCTAAAGAAATTAAGTTTAGCGATGTTACTAAAAAGACAACTACAAAGCTTTTAGTCTTAATTCTTTTGTTGTCGGCAGTCTCGAGAATTTTCTATTTGGATAGCCCGAAGAAGGATTACTTTGACGAAGTCTATCATGCCTTTACGGCCCGCCAGATGCTGGAGGGAAATAGTTTTGCTTGGGAATGGTGGAACGCTCACCCCGAAGGATTTGCATACGAATGGACACATCCTCCCATGGCAAAGCTCATCATGGCTGCCGGAATGAGTCTGTTTGGGGAAAATCAACTTGGGTGGAGACTTCCCGGAGCCTTATTTGGAGTTATAGCTACGTTATTGGTGTTTTTAGTCACTTTGTCGCTGTTTAAGAATCGAAGCGTCGCTTTGGTTGCCTCGCTTGTTTTTTCACTCGAGGGGTTGCCGCTGACTCTAAGCAGGATAGGAATGAATGACATTTACTTTCTTACATTTATGTTGCTTTCGATTTATTTATATATAAACGATAACCATTTTGTTTCCAGTTTGTCTTTGGGGATGGCCGCCGCAAGCAAATGGAGTACTTTGTACGCTTTGCCGATTTTTTTAGTGGCCCACTTTGTCTTGAAGAAAAAAATAAAGCCCTCCTATTTGTGGTTTGCGGTTGTTCCTCCTCTGGTTTATGTGCTGGCCTACTCGCCGCTATTTTTGAGCGCGAAAATCCAAAGAGAGTACGTGGAAAATACAGCTTATAAGAGTCACATAAATGAAAAAACCGGTGTGGTTCCGTTTGATATGTTTGTCGATACTCAAAAGCAAATGTGGTGGTATCATACCAGACTTAAAGCAACACACCCTTTTACTTCTCCCTGGTGGAGTTGGCCAGTGATGAGTCGGCCTGTTTGGGTTTATGGCGGGGAAGTGAAAAACGGCATAGTCAGCAACATTTACATAATGGGAAATCCGATTGTTTTTTGGTTTGGTTTAGCCTCGGTGGCAATTTGTGGATATTATGCTTTTTCCGAGCGGAATAAAAAGCTGGGGTTGGTTGTTTTTTCCTATGTAATATTTTTTGCGCCGTGGGCTGCAAGTCCGCGAATTATGTTTTTGTATCATTATCTGCCGTCAATTCCGTTTATGGCGATTGCAATCGGTTACGTTCTAAGACGAAACCAAAAATATTTAATTCCGATGTTGGCGTTGTTTATTTTGAGCTTCGTTTATTTTTACCCGCGCTTTTCGGGTTTACCGGTTCCTGTTCAATTAAACGAATCTTATAGATGGTTTGAAGGATGGTAAAGTTTATAACACTAATGCTATTGCGAAGATAAGCAGCAGTCCTCCAAGGCCGATGCCGATTAATGTCGGTGCAGCTATTCCGGCTTCGGGAAGTTCCGGTTGGGGTGTGGAATCTATCCCTCCGATCGGCGGTTGTGTAGGCGAATTTGTAGGTGTGTTAGTCGGGTTCGGCGTACTGGTTGCATTAGAGGTCGGCGTTGGAGTTGGCGACGACGTTGGCGTGCTTGTTGGTGTACCTGTCGGCGTTGGGGTGGAAAGCGTGAATGCCAACTTGGTACAAGATCCGTATTCACAGGGTGTAGGCTGCGGCGTTTCGCCGAAGGCTTCTGGTTGGCTTGTCGGGGCGGTCGGCGCTACGGGTTCGCCTCTTAAACTGTAAAGTCTTAATGCCGTAAAGATTGCAACTCCTGCCAAGACGATGGTGGCGACGACGATAGCAAAGGTTAATCCGTTTTTCTTCAAAAAGTCTTTCATATCACATCCAAATGTCTAATTCATTATGATGGACTTGGGCGTATATTTCAAAACTGTAAACTCCGCTAGGGACTTCGTATATATAATAGAATTCCTCAGACCCTGGCCTTTTATCGGTCACTTCACCGTCCCAGTCTGTTGAATTAACCCTAAATCTTGCTTTATCCACCAGCCCTTGTGAAGTTGTACCCAAAACTGTAAAGTAGATCTTATCCCCGCTTTCAAGGTTTTCCAGGTTGTCGTTGGTCAAGGCTGTCCAATTTGTGGCAACCGTTACACTTCCTGTTACCGAGTAAGCTTGGACTTGGCTACACCCGACTTCAATACAGGCGTTCGGAGGTGTACTTGTGGGAGTAGGTGTGGGGGTCGGTGTCGGGGTACTTGTTGGGGTACCTGTCGGCGTGGCGGTCGGTGTGCTGCAGTTTGGCGGGTAGTGTTCACCGGCTATTCTTCCGGTGCCCGTGACGTCGACGTACATCAGGGTAATATCGGGAGTAAGGTCTCCCTGCCATTCTTGTGTCGTGCTTTCGCCTGGGGTGAGCGAAAATTCTTTTTTAAAGTACGGATCAAACTGTTCGAAAATACCTGAAACGTTTTGATTGGATGTATTTTTGATGTAGCCCCCGCTACAGTCTACTTTGGTTTCAAGCTCCGGCGGTGCGGGTGTCTCTTTTGGCCCGTAGTTGCCACTGTCACTGCAATCTTTTGACCCTATTACCTGCCAACTAAAACCGTCATCGGGGACAGAAACATTGCCCAATGTTGCGGAGTCTCCGGCGTTAAGATTTGGAACGTCAAGAGTTGCTACCTCTACCGAATTTATATAAATTTTTGCCAGTTGTAGCGGCTCATTGCGGTTTGACTCGTTTTTGACGGTGACTACACCGTCTTGGTTGACTTCAAAGTTGTATTTATCACAATCCCAGGCGCTTGTGCGAAATTGTGCAGGCTGTCTTACAAGTACCACTCCGGCACCAACCCCAAGCACAAGAAGTGCTATCCCCAGAATTGTCGCTAAAATTTTTGCTTTTGGCCTACCGTGTTCCGAGGAAGACTGTGTGTTATCAGCGATCACTGTATGGTTGTCATCCGGAGCAATATTGCCTTCTGCGAGATCAGCTACAGAGAGGGAAGCCGGTCCCGGCTGGTCAGTTGTATCCTGCTGTTGCTGATCGCTCTGTGGCGCGGTCGGCGGAGGCGTCATGAAACCGGCATTGTCCTGGTTAGTCATTTGATCTGTTGGTGGGGTTGTTTTGGGATCCATTAATCTTTTATTTTTCTACCTACATAAACGCCTACCAAAAATAGGCTTACTCCCATGATAGGTGCGATAAAAACTGGTGTCAAGTCGCGAGATGGACCGTTTGCTTGTACTTGTTGCGTCTTTGATGGTGTAATTACCGAAAAAGAGCCGCTGCTGTCTTTATCGAGTTTCTCGAACATCGGCTCGGGAGTCGGTGTGCCAGTTGGGGTCGGGGCGACGGTTTCCTCTACCTGCTCACTTTCTTCAGTCGAAAACCCTGAAGGTTGGAACGTGTTTGCTGAAAGGTTGATCTTTGCTCTGGTTATTTCAGGCGGTGCGACAATTGATTTGTCTCTAAAGTCTTGAGCTTTTCCGATCACAATAGGCGGGATTGGGTTTATATTGTCGGCATCAACGTTAGCGGAAGCAATTCCTTCTAATCCGGCATGGACAAAAATAGTAAGCTCGGGCTGCTCGCTGACCGTAAAGTAAGAAAGCAAATTTTCAGTTCTCGATATTGACAGGGGTACAAACCAGTTACCGCTTTCCGAAGTGGTTGTTGCAAGCGGACTCAGGTGATCCCCGGTTACAAGTACCAGCGCCTTTGCAACAGGCAGGCCGCTTTCGGTGGTAACCAAGCCCGAAATTATTTGAGAATGTTTGGGTGGTGGTTGCACCGGTGCCGTTTTAGTCAGCCAAAGATTGCCGGCATTGTCAAACTCTATTCCTCCCGAGATTATTTTAAATGAATAAGCCGTTTCCGGATGAAGGTTGGTGATGGTAATATAGTGGATCATCTCAAAACTTTGAGGGTTGTTACCTGTTACGTTTTCAAGTTGATTTGCTTTACCCCAGACTAAAAAATCACTTGTTTTTGTATTAGTAAGCCATGAAACAGTAAATGAGTTTTCGGTTATATTTGTAATCCTGACATCTTGTGGTGTAACTCCTTCCGGGACTTGCACCGAGTAGTCTCGAAAATAATTTATAAAGTAAAGTGCGCCGATGAAAACTACAAAAATGAGCGGTAGTGCCAAGACTGTAGGTATCTTGAAAGGTTTCCTCATTTGTCAAACTTTTGACTCTTCGCTTACTTCTTCAGGTTCAACTGTTGCTGGCGGCGGTGCTTGAATTGGGACTGGCTCTATCTCAAATTTGTCTATTTCCTCTTCACTTAAATAAACTCTTCCCTGAAGTTTGTCCAATTGGGCCGCGTCCAGAGTGGGGTTAAGTTCTTTAAGAACCTCCGCGGGTACATCTGGATTTGGTTTGGCTATGACAATTCGTATAACTTCGAATCCGACCCATAAAATTGCCGTAATCAATGTCAAGGCCATAATTGTGACTAGTCCGGGTACTTTAATTCTTTTTCTCATTGTTGGGTGTCATCTCCTTCGTAGACGACTCTTCCTTTAATAGACAAAGATATCAAGTTGCCCTCAGCAGTTTCCCGTAAGCTAAAGTTTGTTTCGTCTAACCAGATAGGGCGTCTTAAACCCTCGACATTTTGAAGGAAGGTTACTAAGTCAGAGTAACTACCGTTGGCGGACATGGTTACAGAAAAGCCTTTTGATCCGGCAGGAAGTGGGGCGAGTTCTTCGTTTCTGGATTTTTGTACCGACCCCTCGCTTCCCTTGAGAACTGTGCCTTCTATTTTCAGATTTGTTAGCGTGACAGAATATTTGCTGGAAATCGAACTAATTTGCCGTATATAGTCTTCGACCTGTGCATTTTCGGGAACGGCAGTAGACAAAAGCAAAATCCGGTCCACTTCTTGGTTATAGAGGTCCTGGGCGAGACCTAAGTCCTCAGTTTTTTGTTTTAATGTAGTTAAAATAGTTTGTTTGGAATCTATGTCCTTTAGTATTTGTGTAATAGTAACAATCGTCGGCTTTAACGCGAAAATAACAAAGAATGTAACAGTTGCAAGAGACATGATTATCTCCAAAAACGCTTTTACGTCGTCTCTGTTTTTGTAAACAGCAAAAAGATTCAAAAAGTACCGCTGATACCTTAAATAGTCTTTTCTCCAGCCCACTGCCATTTAGATAGTTCCTCCTTCATTTAATATTGAACTTATCGAAAATTCAATAAACGGCGACTCGTTTTTAGATGATACTTGGGTAAGTTTTACATCCTTTAGTTTGCCAGCCGAGTTTAAATTTGAAATTAGCTGGGCAATAGACTGCTCTGTAAAACTTGACCCTTGGATTCGCACTTCACTGTAGGTGAGGGTGATACTTTTAAGAAAAACATCAGACGGAAGGTAGGGTGTGATATAGTTTTTTACTAAGTCAAATTGCGCAGGATTTGCGCTAAATTGCGAAAATACCCCGAGTTTTTTCTGTGTTTGTCTGAAGACTTTTTCAAAATTGCTATACGACTCCACAATTTCTTTTTGATTTTCAACCTCGTCAGTCAAGTCGCTAGAACGGATATCTAGCCAGAATCTGGATAGAAAGGCAATTATTACTACCATTTCCGTCAAGATGACAATCAATCTGAAAGTAGAGAGCACCCAGGCTAAGACACGGCCTGTGGTTGTCGTAGCAAATTGTTCTTGGGGCAGCAGATTTATTTCTTTAGTTTTTTTCTTTTGAGCAGCCATAATAGTATCCAATTTCCAATATAGCACATTAAAAGAGGTGAAATAAATGAAGAACTACCTCTTTTTGGGAGATTTGGATTTTTTGGCTGTGGGTCTTTTAGGCAACAACCTTGACAGCAAAGATTTTATATGCGCTGCCTTGTTTTTGTGGATTATTTTTTTCTTGGCCACACGGTCTACCATGGAAAAAGCTGCAATCAGATCCTTTTCTTTTTTACTTTTTCTGGCAGTTCTAAGCAATACTTCCAGTTTGGTGATGGACACTTTGTTATTGCTTTCCTTGCGTTTACTTGACCTCAGAGCTCTTTTTGCGGTTTTGGTTACCGGCATGGCGTAAAGTATAATTGACAATGTATCATATTTCAACATGGATAAGATAATAAAAAAAGGTAAGCAAATATTTTTCTCTCCGCAATCAAGTGTCATCTCTGCGGCAACGACAATAATGCTGATGATAGTTGCTTCGAGAATTTTAGGGCTGGTAAGGCAGCGGGTACTCGCACATTTTTTTGTGCCCGAGGACTTATCGCTTTTTTTTGCTGCATTTCGGCTTCCCGACCTGATTTTTGAAGTTCTTGTTTTTGGTACGTTTTCGTCGGCTTTTATTCCCGTTTTCACAAAATCGCTTAAAAAAGGTGAATCGGAAGCCTGGGACACGGCCGCAAGAGTGGTTAATATTGGTCTGATTATTTTTATACCCCTAGCTCTTATCTTTTCTTTTAAGGCAGATTTGGTTTATTCTTATATGGCCCCAGGGTTTACGCTAGAGCAGACTCACACAATTGCCGCTATCGCGCGAGTTTTATTTGCTGCCCAGGCATTTTTTGTGGTTAGCTACGTGCTGACGGGTGTTTTGGAATCGCTGAGGATTTTTCTTGTTCCGGCGCTCGCGCCGGTTTTTTATAACTTGGGGATAATTGCCGGAACAGTTGCTTTTTCGAATAGCCTTGGGCTTATGGCACCTGCTGTTGGTGTTCTTATTGGTGCGGCATTCCACTTTTTGATTCAGTTGCCTGCTTCAATTAAGTTGGGTTTTAGATTTGGCAGTCAGGTAAAGCCCAACGCTGACGTCAAGAAGATAGGCCGTCTTGCCCTACCAAGAGTTGTCGATTTGTCTTTCCAGCAAATTGCCAAGACGGTCGAGCTTTACTTTGCTTCGTTGCTGTCTGTGTCGAGTTACACGTATTTTACTTTTGCCAACACTTTACAGCTTTTGCCTGTTGGCCTTTTTGGTACTTCGGTTGCCAAAGCTGCGCTTCCGACTCTTGCAAGGATGGATAATGACTTGGAGAAATTTAGAAAAACCTTGTTTTCGGTATTCGCACAAATGGTGTTTTTAATTACTCCACTTGCGGTTATGCTGATCGTTTTGCGTATCCCTTTTGTCCGTTTGGTCTACGGAACAGATATTTTTGGTTGGGAAGCAACGGTACAGACGGGAATGGTTTTGTCGGCCTTTGGTGTAGGGATTGTTTTTCAGGCTGCAACGGCTCTTTTTTCGCGTGCATTTTATGCGCTTCACGACACCAAAACTCCCGTTTTTGTGTCTATCGGTAGCATCTTTATTAACGTCGTTGCAAGTTTTTATTTCATCCGAGTTCTTGGTCTTGATATCTGGTCGCTTGCAGCGGCTTTTTCTCTGTCCACGACTGTTCAGTCGATTGTGCTTTTTTATATGCTGATTAAGAAGATTAATCACGCAAACACAAGGAGTCTTTTTCTACCCTTATTAAAGGTTTTAACTTCGGCTTCGGTTTCCGGGTTTGTGATGTATTTTTTGCTTAAGTTTTTTGATCGTTACACCTGGGTTAAACGCCTTTCGTTTTTGGGTAAGCTGGACGCCGAGCAAATCGCGTTTGAAAAATTTGTTCTTGACACACGCTATACTTTAAATCTGTTATTTCTGACTGTGGGCGTGAGCGTAATTGGCTTAGTGGTCTACGTTTTTGTGGCATGGTTACTAAGGTCTTACGAACTCAAAATTTTTGTGGGCTTAGTTAAAAGGTTTTTGTCGAAAAGTACCGCTCTGCGGGAGCCAATTACTGGCCCGGATGCTGATTCAATTTCTTGACACTAAGACTTGACAACTTGTTAGCACTCGTGGTATATAAGTGCTAACCCTTCGACTAATGCTCAGGGTAAATTAATATAATTATATGAAGGATAATTTGACGGCAAGACAGCTGCAATTACTTAAAGTTATTGTCGACGAGTATATCGAATCGGCCGAGCCCGTCGGGTCCCAAGTTATTGAAAAGAAATACTCACTTGGAATCTCATCGGCAACTATCAGAAACGAGATGGGCGAGCTGGTCGACAAAGGCTTTTTAAAACAACCTCACACGTCAGCCGGTCGGGTTCCCACTCCAAAAGCGATGAAGTTTTATATAAGCCAGCTAATGGAAGAAAAACACCTTAGCTTGACCGACGAAGTTCGTGCAAAAGAAGAGGTATCTTCTTATAAAGGAAACGTCGACAGGATTATTAATGAGGCTACTCACGGACTGGCACGGAGAACTGGGGCATTGGCCGTTTCGGCACTGGATGACGGAAGCACTTGGCACGCTGGCTATGCGAGCCTTTTCGGTAATCCCGGATTTTCGGATATGGCTGTGTGCCGAAGTGTATTCGGGTTAATTGAAGAAAGTAAAAGAATACACGAACTTTTTTTTGAAAGGCTTGAGTCTGGGTCACCGGTTGAGGTTTTGTTTGGCGAGGAGCTCGGCTGGAGATTTTTTGAACCAGTCGGGGTGGTCGCGAGGCAATTTACTGCGGGCGGGAAAACCGGTGCGATTGGTGTCATTGGCCCGTTGGGATTTGATTATCCGTATATAATACCTACTGTCAGATATTTCGGTGATCTTATCGAGGAGCTGTCCCTTCAATGAAGAAAGACAAAAAAAGTAAAGATTCGGTGAGCGAGCTCAAGGGACAGCTGGCAAGGGCTTTGGCTGATTACGATAATTTAAGGAAAAGGGCCGACGAGGAAAAAGATGCACTTTTCAAGTATTCGAGTCAGCGGATAATAGCCGGGCTTTTGCCGATTTTGGATATGCTGGAGGCTGCCCAAAAGCATATTAACGATCAAGGTTTGGCGATAGCGATCAAGGAATTTAAAGATTTACTGAGAGAGGAGGGCGTCGAAGTCATTCCGGCGGGACAAGGTGAGGCTTTTGACGAAGACACACAAGACGTCATAGAAGTTGTCGAAGGTGGAGAGCACGGAAAGATTAAAGAGGCTGTGCTGGCTGGTTATCGATTTGCCGACGGCCACGTAATAAGGCATGCTAAAGTGAAAGTATACGGTGGATTGACAGAAAGTAAAAAAGGCGAGAATATGAAAAAGGAGAATAAGGATTAATGGGCAAGATAATTGGAATTGACTTGGGTACCACAAATAGTGTCGTTGCCGTTATGGAGGGTGGCCGGCCAAAAGTTATCCCCGCAGCCGATACTGGGCGGAATATTACACCGTCTGTGGTGGAGCCTGTCAAGAACTTGGTCGGGGACGTTGCCAAAAGGCAAATGATCCTAAACTCCAAAAATACGATCTACTCTATTAAAAGGTTGATGGGAAGGCGCAAAACCGACGATGAAGTCAAGCGGACCGAAAAAATGGTTCCCTACTCGATTACTTCGGGTAAAGACAAGTCTGCGCAGGCAGGCAATATGGCAGCTGTGGAGGTTGAGGGAAAAACGTATACGCCGCAGGAAATCTCGGCGATGATCCTGGGTAAGCTCAAAAAAGACGCCGAAGCTTATCTTGGTGAAAAAGTGGAGCAGGCTGTGATTACAGTTCCGGCATATTTTGACGACAGCCAGCGTCAGGCGACTAAGCAAGCAGGAGAAATTGCGGGGCTAAAAGTTGAGCGGATAATAAACGAGCCGACTGCCGCGGCCCTGGCTTACGGCTTGGACAAAGGTAAATCTGAAAAAATTGCGGTCTATGACCTCGGTGGAGGGACATTTGATATCTCGATTTTGGAGCTTGGTGACGGCGTTTTTGAAGTCAAAGCAACAAATGGTGATACTCACCTGGGCGGTGACGACTTCGACGCGGTAGTTGTTGACTACATTGTGAGTGAATTTAAGAAAGAAAACTCAATGGACCTAACAGCTGATAAGCAGGCGTTGCAGCGAGTCCGGGACGCCGCCGAGAAGGCAAAAATAGAGCTTTCTGCGGCTTCGGAAGTCGAAATAAATCAGCCATATATTACCCAAAAAGACGGCAATCCACTTCATTTGACTATGAAGCTTACCCGGGCAAAACTTGAAAGTCTGGTCGAAGAGCTTGTAGAGAAAACTTTTAAGCCGGTCGAGGCGTGCCTTAAAGACGCCAAGCTCGACCCGCACGATGTTGACGAAGTGATCATGGTGGGGGGAATGACAAGGATGCCCAAGGTAATAGATAAGGTCAGGGAATATTTTGGCCGTGAAGCAAATAAGTCCGTCAATCCTGATGAGGTTGTGGCGGTGGGCGCGGCTATTCAAGCCGGGGTTTTGGCCGGTGACGTCAAAGACATTCTTCTGCTTGATGTTACTCCGTTGACTTTGGGTATAGAAACTCTGGGCGGTGTGGCTACACCGATGATAACAAGAAATACGACAATTCCGGCCTCAAAGACCGAGACCTTCTCAACGGCTGCAGATAATCAGACCCAAGTCGAGATTCACGTAACCCAGGGCGAGCGGCCGATGAGCGCCGACAATAAATCTTTGGGAAGGTTTATTCTTGATGGTATTCCGCCTGCTCCTCGTGGCGTGCCTCAAGTAGAAGTTGCTTTCGACATTGATGCTTCAGGGATACTCAAGGTTACAGCCAAAGACAAAGCAACAGGTAAAAGCCAGAATATAACTATCTCCGGCGCAGTTGGCCTTTCTGACGACGAGGTCAAAAGAATGCAGGAGGAAGCCGAGAAGCACAAAGAAGAGGACACTAAAAAGTCAGAATTGATAACTGCTCGAAATCAAGCCGATGCGATGGTTGCAACCGCCGAGAAAGCTCTCAAAGATGCCGGTGACAAAGTTGCCAAGGACATTAAAGAAAAAGTCGAGGAAAAGATAAAGGCAGTTAAGGAAGTAAAAGATTCCGATAAAAAAGACGAAATAGAAGCCAAAACTAAAGAGTTGTCCGAGACTTTGAGCCAAGTGGGGCAGGCAATGTATCAAAAACAAGATGACAAGAAACAGGAAACCAGTGAACAGTCAGGCGGTGATGAAGGGAAAAAGAAATCTCCAAAAGCCGGTGACAAAGCCGAAGCGGAAGAAGGCGAGGTTGTAGAATAGTGTGGCTGCGGCAAAGGCAGATTACTACAATATTCTGGGAGTTTCAAAAGGCGCGAGCGCTGACGAACTCAAAAAAGCTTACCGAAAGCAAGCTTTAGAGTGGCACCCTGACCGGCATAAAGACGATAAGGAAGCAGCAGAAAAGCGATTCAAAGAGATAAACGAAGCTTACCAAGTGCTGTCTGATCCTAAAAAGAAACAGGCTTATGACCAGTTTGGTCACCAGGCTTTTACTCAGGGTGGGGGTTTTGGCGGAGGAAGCCCTTTTGGCCAAGCGGGCCAATACGGGCCGTTTACTTATACTTACACGACAAACGGCGGCGGGGGAAATCCGTTTGCCAGTTTTGATTTTGGCGACCCTTTTGACATTTTCGAACAGTTTTTTGGGGGCGGCTCACCATTCCGCCGGGCTAGAGCCAAGCCACGTTACAGTATCTCGGTTGATTTTGAGGATGCCGTGAAGGGAGTCGCCAAAGAGGTTCAGATAGAGGGTAAAAAAAGAAAGATAAAAATTCCAGCCGGAGTCGATGACGGGTCCAGAATAGAATTTGACGACTTTATTCTGTCGATTAATGTACGGCCAGATCCCAGGTTTGAGCGCGATGGCGCGGATATTTATTTTAGAGAAAGTATTGGGTTTACAACCGCGGCTCTGGGCGGGGAGATAGAGGTGCCAACTGTTGACGATACCGTGAAGTTGCGAATCCGCCCCGGGACAAATTCGGGGACGATGATTCGGCTTCGCGGCAAAGGCATGCCACATCTTCGCGGAGGCGGCCGCGGCGACCAATATGTCAGGATTTCGGTTACGGTTCCCGAAAAACTTTCCCGAGAACAAAAAAATCTTTTGGAAGAACTTCGAGAAGAAGGGTTATAATTTGACTCAATGGACTATTCAAAAATAGGAAATTCTAAAGATTTTTTGAATTTTCTTAAATATCAATACACTCCAAAACCGGGAAAAGTTCAGATACTTAAATTACCAGAGAGACATTATTTAACTTTCGACGGCAAAGGTGAATCGAAAGCCCCGCCCTTTCAAGAAGCAATTCAATGTCTCTATGCAACTGCTTACACCTTAAAAATGGGTATGAAGTTCGGAAAATTGACAAAACCTGACGGCTATTTTGATTATAAAGTTCCGGCTCTGGAAGGACTATGGTGGTTTAAAAAAGGGAAGTTTGTCATGGGTGCAAACCTCAAAAACATCTTTTGGAAACTTATCATAATGACTCCGGCTTTTATTACCAAAGACCTAGTTGATGCTGCCAAGAAACAGGCCAAAGAAAAAAAGCAAGAGTTACCGATAGAAAAAGTTAATTTTGAAACCTTTGACGCCAAAAAGGTTATTCAGACTTTACACATCGGTCCTTACAATAAAGAAGAGGCTGCCGTCAATTTACTTCATGAGTTCGCAAAAGAAAAAGGCTTTAAAATTGCAGGACGTCACCACGAAATTTATATGTCCGATCCTCACAAGACTCCTGAATCAAAATTAAAAACGATAATCAGATATCAAGCAATTTAATTTCCATTTTTTGAGGGTAATTACTATTAATGGCATTTTTTGAAATAATGTAAGAAATAAAGATCATATTGATTTAATCCTAACTCAGGATAATCTAACTTTTGATTTACACTACTCTCCAGTTTATTATGCCTTTAATTGATCTTAACCAATCTTCAAGTTTACCCAAATCCGGTTTGTCAAAACTTTTGTTGTCGTTAATAAATTTAACTAATTTGTCATTTACTTTACCTTCACGGTTGATTAGCAATTCCCCGGAATCTAATTGAGATAGCAAAGCCTCTGGTAAATCAAAAGTATCAGCAACATCTACTAAAGAAAATTTTCCTGTTTTAGGGTCATAAAAAATATTATCTGTGGAAAGAACTCCATAATTTAAGTCGGGTAAAAAATGATCTCTATTAAGTAAGTCAATGAGATCTTTTGCAAGAAGCTTCAGGTTGTTAATCGAACTAGGATTGTTATCCGAAAGTTGACTTAGAATTGACAATTCGTATTCCTGTTCTCCTAAAGCACTATTTGAATTTGGAAAAACTCTGCGAATTAGATCACCATCTGCTTCTTTTTGTATAAAAAAATGTTTATATGATCCATTATCTAAACTCACCGTACACACTTGCGTTGGAGGAATATTAAAATGTTTGTACTGTTTCATATGTTGAAAACGATCCGAAATATATAAACCATATTCTTTAGTCGACTTTTCAGGAGGACGTTGATACCACGGTGCTGTTTCGGTAGGAAGAATTTTAAATCTGGGGTTATCTGGGTGAGATGTTGTCAGTTCTTGGGTATCTACAACCACCTTAACAAAATAGTTTCCTTCCAATTTGGCATCATGTATTTTATATGTTTCACTGCGAGTTCCTGTATTAAATACCGGTTCAAGTTGACGAATATTTTGTATGATTATGTCGCCATACATTTGAACGTGAGGTTCCAAAGTCGTTTAATCTGACAAGTCATCAATTGTCATAATCTAAACAATAAGTAATCGTTAATAGTTACAGATTTTTCCTTAAGTTAAATTGAAACATTAACAATTCTCACCCCATTTGCGGATAGTGGCACTTCTTCCATTTTTTGCCACTGCCGCACCAACAGGGGTTGTTGCGGCCAAGTTTGTGTTTAGTGATTGGTGGTTGGTGACTGGTGACAGGCGCTACTCTCTCAAATGCTGGTTCTCCGGCGGCTGCGGTGACGTCTGCTCCTCCAGCCAAACCCATCATGTCGCTTCGGTCGACATTTTCCCTTGCCTGCTCAAGCGGAATTTCCTGCTGGGGAGCGGCGACAAAAAGTCTGAAAACCCGCCTGGATAGTTCGTCATCAATTCGGCCTAGCAACCCTTCGAAAAGTTCGTAAGCTTCATTTTTAAACTCTACCAACGGATCACGCTGACCATAAGCACGAAGATTAATACCTTCTCTAAGGTCATCTATCCTGTCTATATGCTCTATCCACATGTGGTCAATCGCACCCAAGTAAGCATATTTCTCTATTTGTCTCATGGCGGTATCGCCAACCTGTTTTTCGCGGGCTTCGTGGACGTCGTCAATCACCTTGAGCATAAACTCTCTGATCTGGTTGTGACTGCCTTGTTTTTGAATATTACTTTCAATTCTTTTTCGCGACTCGTCGTCAAACGGCACAATTTCGGTGAGCATGATAACGGCTTTTTCATGATCAAAATTTCCACCCGTGTCACTTGAGGTTGCCGAAAGTATTTTCTCAACCTGGACACTAAGTTTATCCATGACTTCCTCGCCTACATTGTTTGTCTCTAATATTTTCCTGCGGAGTTTATAAATAATGTCCCGTTGCTGATTGGCAACATCATCAAATTCTACCAAGCGCTTTCTGATGTCAAAGTGAAAACCTTCCACCTTTACCTGTGCCTGTTCAATGGCGCGACTGATTAGCCGATTTTCAATCGGTTGATTTTCAGGGAGGTTTAGTCTATCCATGATCCCTTTGATCGCTTCACCACCGAATATTCTCATCAGGTCGTCCTCAAGAGACAGGTAAAAAAGTGACGATCCCGGGTCACCCTGTCGGCCGGAGCGGCCCCGAAGCTGATTATCAATTCTTCTCGATTCGTGCCGCTCGGTGCCAATTACATGCAGACCTCCTGCATTAATTACTTTCTCATGATCACTTTTCCACTTTTTATAGTCGCCAGTCGCCAGATAATCTTTTTGGTCAATTCCGCTTTCGCGCACAGGCATTGCTCCTCCCAAAACAATATCGACACCGCGCCCCGCCATATTTGTAGCTACAGTTACTGCCCCCGGATTGCCTGCCTGGGCAATTATTGACGCCTCCCTCTCGTGATTTTTGGCATTAAGCATATTATGGGGAATCTTTTTCTTTTTTAAGTAACTGGCAATAATTTCATTTTTTTCAATCGAAGTTGTTCCGACCAACACGGGCTGACCTTCGTTGTGACGTTTCTGAATTTCTGCTACGATGGCTCCGTACTTCGCTCGAAGTGTTTTGTAAATAGTATCCTGCAAGTCAGAACGGACCATGGGTTTATTCGTCGGCAAAACAACTACATCCAGGTTGTAAATCTTTTTGAATTCATCTGCCTCTGTTGCTGCCGTTCCCGTCATCCCGGAAAGGTGGTCATACATGCGAAAGTAATTCTGAAAAGAAATCGTCGCCAGGGTTTTACTCTCTCTTTGTATCGCAACCTCTTCTTTGGCCTCAACTGCCTGGTGGAGCCCGTCGCTCCAGCGGCGGCCAAACATCAATCTTCCTGTAAATTCGTCAACAATAGTAACTTGACCTTCTTTAACGATATAGTCTTTATCTCTAATATAGAGTGACCTTGCCCGAAGCGCGTTTTCAATATGATGAATCGACTCATAATCTTTTTCGTACAAATTATCCACGCCCAGCAACTTCTCCACCTTTGTTATGCCGTGCTCGGTCAAAGTCGCCGATCTGGATTTCTCGTCCACTTCATAATCGGTGTCTGAATTAAGCCCCTTTACAATATTGGCGAACTTAAAATATTTGTCCGTAGGATCCGTATCCGGAGCCGAAATAATCAAAGGTGTTCTCGCCTCGTCAATTAATACCGAGTCCACTTCGTCGACAATTGCAAAATAGTGACTGCGTTGGACCATTTGGTCAATCGAGGTCACCATGTTATCGCGAAGATAATCAAACCCAAATTCATTGTTTGTCCCATAGGTAACGTCTGCAGAGTACACTTGCTTCCTTTCGGCCGGCACTAGGTGTGCAAGCCGCTCATCGCCATGGCCCGGATCGTTGAACTTAGGATCGTATAGATAAGATTTGTTTTCCTGAATAATGACACCTGTGGTCAGCCCCAGGAGGTCAAATATCGGCGCATTCCACCCGGCGCCGATTCTTGCCAAGTAGTCGTTGACCGTCACCAAATGAACCCCTTTTCCGGTCAGGGCCCGTAGGTATAATGCGGGGACAGCCGATAATGTTTTCCCCTCACCGGTTTTCTGCTCGGCGACTTTCCCTTCGAACAAAGCAATTGAGGCCATTAGCTGAACGTCAAAAGGTCGTTGACCTAGAGTTCTTACCGCGGCCTCGCGGACTAAAGCAAAGCTATGGGCAAGAAGTGACTCAAGAGGTTCCCCGTCCTCGATTCTCTTTTTGAGCTCCTGGGTTTTCCGGGGAAAGTCCTTAACTCTAAATTTTTTATATTCAGGCTCGAGACCGTTGATTTGCTCAACAAGTTTGGAGAGCCTGCTTATTTCTTTCTGGTTTGTGTCCAGCAGCTTCGAAAAGAATTTGAGCATCTTTATATATTACCTCAAATTGACTGTGAAGTCCCAATATATTACTATTAATGAGATTAAAGGATGCAGATTAAGTCAAAATTGGCTGCGTTTGCTGTGGTTATCTTCTGGTTATCGGTATTTGGGTTCTTAGCCTTTCACGATAGCCTTGAAAATTCCTGTCTGGAGGGAGAAACCAAAGCTTGCCTGCCGCCGGAATTTTTGCCAATTGTGATGGTCCTCATTTTTATTTCTTTCTTCTTTGTATTTTGGCTGTTTTTTTGGAAAGCGCGTGGGAATGCCTACCGACAAACATTATATTAGCTTCGGGATGAACAACTTGAACACTATCAAAAACCTTTTCAAGTTTTGTTAAAAATTTCATGGCTAAAGGTTTTTTTTCGCCATAATAAAGTCGATTAAAAATAGCGGTTCCTTTTGCTGACAAAACCTTTTTCACCAAGTTTATAAACTTTGTAGTTTCAAATTTTTGAGGATAGTGGTCGCCGGTGTATAGATCAGTACAAACAAGGTCATAGTGACGGGTGACAGGTGACTGGTGACTCGTGAGAAATTCAAAAGCGTCATCAACAATTATATTTACGGCACAGTCTTCAAGTTTCAAATACTTCTTCCCAAGTCCTATCATAATCGGGTCGATATCTACCCCTGTGATTTTGGCGCGGGGAAAGTTTTTTCTGACCAATTTCGCAATTGTCCCCCCTCCCAATCCGAGGATCAGAACACTTTGGAAGTTTGGAAGTTTGGAAGTTTGGAGTTTTTTAAATGTGCTTTTCCACACCGCCTCTACAACTCCGCCGGACTGGGTGAGCCCCCCGGCTTGAATATGGGTTTTCCAGGCAAAGTCGTACTTAACTACAATATGCCCGTTAATCGGCGAGTCCGCCTCTTCCAAAATCCTCACCCCAGCCAAAAAATTCTGCAATTTCTCCATCTACTAATAATTACCACCCTGAAAATACATTTTAGGAGTAATGACTTTTATCGGCTTAATAAATTTCTCAACTTTTTCATTCAAAAAGTGTTTTCTGTCCAATGTAAATAGACAACCTGACTTTGATACTTTCGCTTGAGACAAAATAACTGCATCCTTTTTAACAATAACCATTTTTGCCTTTGAAATGTCTCTAACATTTGGTTCGATATCCAATATTATTAGTTTTTCAACTAGCCTGAAAAATCTACCAAGATGATAGCTTTCAAGTTTGTGTCTTACGTTTCTTTCAACTTCCGCCAGGACAACCTTCGAGGTGACTAACTTTAGTCCGCGGATTGTAAAAAGCTTCGATCACCCACCTGTTGGGGAATAGACAGCGGAAAATAGAACACTTGAATCAAGAAAAGCGATTTTTAAAGCTCGTCTTCTTTTAGCCATTCTTTAATCTCGGAATTGGGAAAAATACGGGTATATTTGGAAAGCCTTGGGTCGATATAAGTTTTACCAAAAACTTTTGCCACAGCCTTTCGCAGTCTGTCCAAATAATTTATGTCAACAATGGCAGCTTTAGCATTGCCTCCCTTTGTCAATATAAAATATTTCTCGCCCGAGACTTTCTCTGCTAATTCCCCCAGTATGCTTCTTGCCTTGGTGACAGGAATGATATTCATAACCAAACTTTAACAATATAAATGTACAATGTCAATAATAGCGTAACAAAAAATGTACATGTTATAATACCACCCATAAATCAAAAATGTCAGTTACCGAAACCGAACAGCAAATTTGGGGCAGATTACTTACTGTTAGTCCACGAGGATTTCTACAATGGAAAGAAGACATTTATCCAGGATTTGATGCGAGAAACGTCCCGGAAAGATTTGTTTATTTGACTGGTGGTCTAGCTGCATTTGATGAGTACGAATTTGACTTTGCGCCTGCAAAATTAAAGCATGAAGGCCAAAACGAATTCACCACTAAAGAAAAAGAAACAGATATTAGAGGACTTTTTAGAACTTTGGATTTGTTTCAAATAGAATTTACAGAACCTAGAGAAATTTTATTAGTCGGGTCGTACAACCAGGACGGGTTGTTTTTGACTATCGGATTGTGCAAAAAAAAAGGGTGGAACGGGTCCCACATAACGCTAGTTGATCAATCAGATACTGTTTTGTCGCTACTAAGTGTAATGGGGGAAAATGGTTACTACGACTGGCAAGCTGGAGTAACCCTCATAAAATCGGATATTACTGATTACAAACCTAAAGTTCAACCCGATATTGTTTTCGGAGATATATTGAATACCTGGATGACTAGAGAATATAGCTGTCCAAGTTCAGCATCGGCAAAGTCACCATATAATGATTTCGAAGCATACCTAAGATATACAGCAACTAACATCAAACCCAACGGATGGTTTTTCTCCAGATGTATGATTTTTCCAGACGATCAACAAAGTTTTGCTGCAAATAGACGGTCAACTTCTAATGTTGGTAATAGAGTCGACACTGTTTTAAATCGAATCGGAACACATTTTGAAGAGGTCGACAAACAGGCTCTCTCTGAAAACCTTGATGAGTTGTTTATTAACACACACACCACATCTTATTGTGGATTATCTTTGCTTCGACCACTTTATAAACCTTTTTCGACTCTAACCGGCCCGCATGCTGAGGAGGTATTTATCAGATTACATAATCGCAATTTCAACGTAGTTCACAGAATAAAAGTTACACATCCCGAATCCGGCTTTGTTTTTCTAAACTTTGCTTGCCAGGGGAGAAAAACCCCTTAATACAAAAATTGTCCCTTTACTTCGCATTTTGTTCGCCTACTGTGCAGGTAAAGTTTATAATAAAGTATGGCACAGCCACTGGCGGAAAAGTTAAGGCCCAACACTTTGGCTGATTTTGTCGGCCAAGAGCATTTGGTTGGTAAAAATGGGATTGTTAGAAAATTACTAACTAACCAACTGACCAATAACTATTTTCCGTCTCTGATTTTCTGGGGACCGCCGGGGTCGGGCAAAACTACACTGGCCAGAATCGTCGCCAGTAAACTCAAGCGCGAGTTCTTCGAATTTTCCGCGGTAAACACCTCGGCTCGCGATATAGAGAAAATAATCAAAAGCAACAGTCCAAAAACTATGAACTATGAACTAATAACCAAGAACTCTCCTATTGTCTTTATCGACGAAATCCACAGGTTCAATAAAGCCCAGCAGGATAAACTCCTTCCTCATGTTGAACGTGGGAACATAATTCTAATCGGCGCGACAACCGAAAACCCGTCGTTTGAAGTCATCGGCCCACTTTTATCTCGCACTAGAGTACTCGTTCTTAAAAGGTTGGAAGACAAGGAACTTGAAATTATTTTTAAGAAAGCGGTCAAATATTTAAAAATCAAAGTAGAGCCAAAGGCAAAAAGATTCTTAACCGACTCCTCAAACGGCGACGCGCGAGTTTTACTCAACGTCCTTGAAATTGCCAGCAACATCACTAAACACCATACACTAGTCACTAAACACGTCGAGGTTGCTTTGCAACGAAGACAACTAACTTTCGACCGCCGAGGCGAAGAATTCTACAATACGATAAGCGCATTTATTAAAAGTATGCGCGCTTCAAATGTTGATGCTGCACTTTATTACTTAGCCCGAATGGTTGAAGCCGGCCAAGACCCACTCTATATCGCCCGGCGAATGGTAGTATTTGCCTCCGAAGATGTAGCCTCTCCTACCGCTTTGGTTGTTGCCAATGCAGTATTCCAAGCATGTCAGCAAATTGGTTACCCAGAGTGTCAGGAAAATTTAGCCGCAGGGGCAATCTATTTGGCAACAGCAAAAAAGGACAGGTCGGCTTATGACGCGTATATGAAAGCTTTGGGAGACGTCAAGAAAAATGGTAACCTGCCCATCCCGATGCAAATTTTGAATGCACCAACAAAGCTGATGAAAGTATTGGGCTATGGCAAAAGTTACGATAAATACACCAAAGAATCGTTACTACCAGAGAAGCTTAAAAACAAGAGATATTACCAAAAATCACTATGAAACTTAAAAAGCAAGCTACCATTGAAGTTAAGCCTACTTCTCCATTTAATTTTGATGCTACATTCCATAAACCAGACCACTTTACCAGCGGGGATAACTACTGGGAAAAAGGAATAAGGTGGCAAACTTGGTTGTGGCAGAAAAAACCTCTAGGTTTAAAATTCAAAAATAACGGAAGTGTAAACAAACCACGTATCGATGTATCAATACATTACAACAAGATACTTTCTCAAAAATTTATAGACTTTTTAGTTGATGAAATAAAATACAGATACAATTTAGAACTTGAATTATCAGATTTCTACAAAAAATTTGAGGAAGATAAGGTTTTTAAACCAATTATTGAGAAATTATACGGAATGAGACCAGGACACCCAAGTTCACTGTATGAATACCTAATAATCGGAATTGTTTTACAAAATGCAACAGTAAAAAGGTCGGTTCAAATGTTTAGAGCCTTACTTGAAAACTATGGTACAAAACTAGAGTATGACGGAAAGAGGCTTTGGTGTTTCTGGAAAGAGGGTGGGTTGTCAAAAACAACTGAACCGGAACTTAGAGATTTGAAAGTGGGTTATAGAGCCAAATCAATCAAAAAGACTGACGATTATTTTGCCCAGGGCGCGATTAACGAAATGGATTTAAGAAAAAAAGACAGAGAAACACAAATGACTGAGCTTTTAAAACTTTATGGAGTCGGACCTGCAACGGTGTGGTATTTACTTTTTGACGTCTTTCACCATTGGGACTTTTTCAATCATGTTTCCCCTTGGGAGCAAAAAATCTACTCCAAAGTTTTCTTTAACAAAGATCCGGAAAACCCTGTGTCGGTTAAAAAACTACTCAAGCATTTTGGAAAATTCGGCAAGTATAAACAACTAGCAGTTCACTACGTCTGGGAAGATCTATGGTGGACCCGTAAAAACAAACAAATCCCTTGGCTTGAGAAACTTATTCGAACATAAGACAATTCAAATATATTTATAAAAAGTGTTGAAATCTGTGGGAGCAGAAGATATAAAAAGACTTAAAATTATTTGGTCGTATCCTCCGAAGTCTTGTTTACTGGTACAAGATGCATCGCACTCCTGACTTTCTGGTGCCGTTGGCTTTCATTCCGGTACATCTTTTGGCAAACTCTCCAATTTCGGTTCCTTCATCTTTGTCCGGCCCGAGTGGGTCGGTTACCACAGCCGAACAAGTCGGGCAGACCCGACAAACATTTATTGTGTTAAACCTTGTACTTGCAAAAAGTTCTTGGATCCTCTCCATTCTCGTGCCTTGATTCATTTCTTTAGCCCTAGTCATACCCCCTCGTTTATACTATATGGATATAATACTACATTTTCCACTCTATTGATATCCCTTTGCCTGGATTGTAAAGAGCTCGTGGTAAAGCCCCCCGAGTTTCATAAGCTCGTCATGCGTTCCGCTCTCGGTGATTCTGCCTTTGTCCAACACAAAAATCCTGTCCGCGTATCGGACAGTAGAAAACCTTTGCGACACGAAAATAAGTATTTTGTCTTTAGTTTTCTTGAGAAGCTCTCTAAATATCTGTTCCTCAGCCTTAGGATCGACGTTACTTGTCGGTTCATCCATTATCAAAATATCGGCATTTTTACGAAATAACATTCTGGATATCCCAACTCTTTGCCATTGGCCGATTGAAAGATCCACTCCTTTGTCAAACTCCGGTGCCAGAGGGTGTTTATATTTAAGTGGCAGTGTTTCAATAAACTTATCAATCGTGGTTTTATGCGCCGCTTCTTTTATCTGACCTAACTTATTTACCCTTGAGATATCCCCATAACCGATTGACTCCTGGGCAGTAAAAGGATAACTTTCAAACTTCTGAAAAAGAATTGCAAGACGTCTGCGGTATGAACCAAGATTAAAATCTTTAAGATCGCTCCCAGCGACAACTATTTTCCCTTTTTCAGGATCATAGAACCTGGCTAAAAGTTTAATTAAAGTCGATTTACCCGCGCCGTTTTCGCCGACCAAAGCAATTTTTTCTCCGGGATTAACGTGCATATTAACTCCCTTTAAAATCCAATTTTTGCTTTTCGGATAGCGAAACCAGACATTTTTGGCCTCAAGAGAAAGCCGTTTATACGAGTAGGCGTTTTTGCCGGTTTTGGCTTTTTCATTTATCACAGGCTTAAGATTTAGAAACCAAATCAGATCAACGACATAAATATAATTTTCATAAATTTCCAAAACTGAATTGACCAGTCCTGTCAAGTTGCTTTCAGCTGACCTGAGGGAACGGAGGTAAAGCTCGAAAGAGCCTATTGTAATTTTTTCTGTAATTACCAAAAAAATCAGCCAGACCGAAACAGCAAATTCATAGAAAGTAAGAGGCAGGAAAGTACCAAAATTAGACAACTCCCGTTTTTTGGACAGCTCCATTTGTTTATCTATGGTCTCGCTTTGAATACTTTTAAGCTTTTTAGTTAAATAGCCGGATATGCCAAGAATTTTAAGTTCCAAAAAATTTTTGTTACGGACCAAGTAATAGGTAAGCCAGCCCCACATACGGTATTTTGCCGAGAGTGCGGTTTCAAGCTCATACTCTTTTTTGATATACTTGCCGCTAACGAAAAATTGGGGAAGCGAAAAAACAAGCACACCCAAGGCAATTAATGGGTGAAGTAAAATTAAAATGCCGACTACAGAAATAAAACCGATTAAATAATTTGAAATATCACTTAAAGGCATCATTAAGCCCCATGCGCGCCTCCCTGATTCTCTTTCGATTTTTGTATATTTATTTTTGAAATCCGGGTCATCAATAGTTGCAATATCCAACTCGGTCATCTTTTTTGCCATCATAATCTCGAGCTCGGAGGCAAAGGTTTGGGACATTTTGCGACTTAGGAAGCCGTTTACCCGGCTTAAGACATTTCGAAAAAGTTCCAAAAGAAGCCTTAGAAAGATAATTCCGCCGATAAGATACATGGCTTGCCTCCAATTTGGGTCGCCAATTGAGGCAATTAGGTTATCAAGAATAAGCTTTTCCAGATAAAACCCGGGGGCGGTGGAAAATCCCCAAATGGCGTTTAAAATAAGAACTAGTACCAGAAATTTTCTGTTGGTTTTTGCAGCCAAGCGCACCACTTCACGAAAAACAAAAAACACCTGTCCAAAACGATCGAAGGTAATTCTTGGCTTCTGCACTTTCTTATTATAAACTTAATGAAGCTAAATAGTCAGTTACTATTTAGTTGTGGTCAAAAGCAAGAGGTGGAATTTCTTTCAAATCAAACCATTTTATCTCTGAAACATCATCACTTGGGTGAGGGACACCATTAACCTCAACTCTATAAACAACAGTTATCACCTGTTTCTCGTGTCTTTTGGGGTCTCAATATACATTAAAAAGCTGGAGAGCTTTCACACTAAGACCTGTTTCCTCTTTTAGTTCTCTTCTTACAGCGTCTTCAGGCGACTCACCCCACTCGACATAGCCACCAAAAATTCCCCAGTACGCGCCGAAGGGGTCATATTTTCTTTTCCCAAGAAGTATTTTCCGCCCTTGATAATTAGACAGTCTATGGAAATGCCACGATTGTTAAATCTGCCACAATGTGGGCAGGGCTCACTTCTTGATAACATCTTTTCCAATCCACTTTCTCAACACTTCCGGGACAACGACCGATCCGTCTTTTTGCTGGTAGTTTTCGAGAATTGCCAAGGGCGTTCTGGAAGTAGCGATAGCCGTCCCATTGAGCATGTGGACATAATCAGTTTTTCCGTCTTTGGTCCGATATTTAATATTTAAGTTTCTGGCCTGATAGTCTGTGCAATTTGACGTTGAAGTTACTTCGCCATAATCATCCCGGCTCGGCATCCAAGCCTCAATGTCAAATTTCCTGGCAGCCATTGCGCCCAAATCCCCCGTGCACATCTCCAAAACCCGGTAAGGCAGCCCCAGCTCTTGATAAATTTCCTCTTCCATCTTTAGTAAATACTCATGCATTTTATTGGATTCTTCAGGGATGCAGTAAATAAACATTTCGGCTTTTGTAAATTGGTGGACTCGGTAAATTCCTTTTGAGTATTTGCCATACGCCCCCGCTTCTTTCCTAAAACAATGAGAGTAGCCGATATATTTTAATGGTAATTTGTCTTCGGGGATAACTTCGTCAGCGTGCTTGCCAGCCAGGGTCACTTCTGCCGTGGCAATAAGCCCCAAGTCCTCATCTTTAATTTCATATGTTTGGGCCTCGTCACCTTTGGGCATATAGCCTGTGCCAAGGTAATACCTTGATTTAGCCAAATCGGGCGTGATTACTGGCAAAAAACCTTCTTTGGTAAGTTTATCAAAGGCGTAGTGAATTAATGCAAGTTCCATTAAAGCCCCGTCGCCGTATAAATAATAAAACTGCGAGCCAGCGACCTTCGCACCTGTTTCAAAGTCCAAAATTCCTAAAGCTTTTCCGAGTTCCAAGTGATCTTTAGGTGCAAAGTTAAATTTTTTTGGTTCTCCCCATTTTCTGACTTCAACGTTGTCTTTTTCGTCTTTGCCAACAGGAACCATGTCCAAAGCTGGATTGGGAATTAAGTTTAAAGCATTAAAATAGTTCTTTTCGGCTTTATCGAGTTCTGGTTCCTTTTTTTTAAGCTCCTCTTTAACTTGCTTACCGGCTACAATGTTTTTTGATTTTGCAATTTCATTCCTCTCTGCTCTCAAAGTTTCAATTTCGCCAATAAGTTTTCTGCGCCTTTCATCGATCTCAAGGAGTTTGTCTACCAACGAAGGATCCATTTGTTTATCTTTAACTGCCTTTTTAAACTTTCCTGGATCTTCTCTAAGTAATTGAATATTAATCACGTTTTGATTATACCTTACAATGCATGCTTATTAATATTCTCTCGTAAACTTTCCAATTTGAAGGGGGTTCTTAATATTTACTGTTATGCAAGTACAAGTTCAGATTGCTACTTCGGGATCAGCGCTTTTTCCTATTTCCTATTGTGCGATTTAACAATATTGAAGATAAAAATGTATAATAATACCCATACCGGAATTATGAGTAAAGATTTATTCGCACTTTTTCGTGAGGTAGGGAGATTAAAAAGGATTAAAAGAACAGGTTGGGTGTTAAAAGGTATCAAAGATTCAGAAAGCGTCGCCGACCATGTCTTTAGAACCGCATTTATGTGTATGGTACTGGGAAGAAAACGAAAGCTTGATTTAATCAAGTTGGTCAATATGGCTTTGATACACGATCTTGGTGAGACAGCGACCTCCGATATCAGATACGAAGAAGGCAAAAGAATTTTCGCATCGAAAGATGCTAAAGAAAAAATTGAGGAGGACGTTTTACAGATGGTCCTTCCTTCAACCGGTGAAAAAGATTATTACCTTTCCTTATTTTATGAATTTCGTGATCAGACATCTGATGAGGCACGATTCTTGAAGGAAGTCGAAAAGCTTGAAATGGCACTTCAAGCTTTGGAGTATCAAGAATTTGGCGTAAAGCCAAAACTCATGGATGAATTTTTTGAAAATGCCGCAAAATATATAAAAGATAAAGAAATTAAAAAGATGTTTGAAAAAGTTCGCTCATTCAGAAGTTAAGGTCTTTATAATCCCAAATCATTTGCAATTTCCTGCATTGCTTTTAGAGCTATCCCGATAAAGTCGGGAAGTTTTATCCCAAGCTTCTCCTCACACATCTCAATTTGTTTTCTGTCCACCCCTTTTGCAAACTCTTTGTGGGACCACTTTTTGATAACTGATTCAACAGTAACCGACGACAGTTTTTTATCAGGCCGAACAAGTGCGACAGCGATGATAAAGCCGGTCAATTCGTCACAACAATAAAGTGCCCACTGCATGGTGGTCTTGGGAAGTTTACCTTGATGAAACCAGCCGTGGGACTCTATCCCAGTCAAAACTTCCTCATTTGTCTCCCCTGCCTCGGCCGCCCATTGCGCCATGAGTTTTGCATGCTTTTCAGGATGCTCCTTGGTGAATTCATAGTCTCCGTCATGGAGTAGGCCTACTATTCCCCATGCTTCGACAAGCTCAGCACTTGCAGTTTTGCCTTCCAGTTTTTTTGCCAAAGCCCGCATTACAGTTTCCACAGCATAACAATGCTTGCGCAAGTTCGGTGATTGCATTTTGGAATGCAGTAAATCTAAAGCTTTTTCTCTTGTCATTTTTGGTTTGATGTCAGGCGCCCTATTATATCTTTTTTAGGAAATTTTTTAAGTAACCAACCGGCCCTTGGACCATGGTCTTTATCAAGAACCACGGTATACAAAGCCTTGAAAGCATCTTTTGTATTGATATCAATTTTTTTGATTAACCTAAAAATTTCGCTTTGAAGATTTTCGGGCTCCGAAACTTTTTGCCAAATATTTCCCAGATCGTTCAAAAAACGCCATTGTATTTCCGACAAATTTAAATCATCCACAGATTTAATCGATATCTGATATTTATATTCATCAGGTGCATATTTACTAAGCCAAATAAAAACATAAGTCAATCTATCATATAAGTCTTTTATTTCAATATCTGTTAACTTAGATCCTTTTATCTCCTCGAAACGTTTCTCAAGTTTTATATTTGGAAGTTGAGAGTAATTAGCAATATCGCGAAAACGCGGAAGAAAATGCATTTTGGGCTGCTTACTACTCACTTGAGACACTTCAAAAATTCGCGCGTTAACTGTACCTTTATTATCCCAGTATTCCCCGGCACATTTATCATACTCGTCAAAAAGATTTGGAATCGTCATACCGAAAGGGTCAAAGTCTATTTGTTTGCTGAATTTGACCCGGGAGATCATAAAGCGAACAAGGTATGGTGGAATAATTTCGGATACCTCTAGCGCTGAGCTTCCGAAACCTTTAGATGAACTCATTTTGCGGCCGCCGACTAAGAAGAATTCATGGGAAAACGCGTAGGGGACAGGGTAATTCAATACATTTTTGCACATCAGCTTTGCAAAGTCGTGGCTGCTGCCGGCACTCATATGGTCTTTGCCCGCGCCTTCAATAGTTACACCGATTACGTTCCATTTACACGGCCACTCTACCTTCCAGGGAAGTTTTCCTGCAAAATAATTATTAGAACTAAAAGGTGAAGCTTTGCCTTTATTGCCGCATCCTTTCGTCCATTCAAGGCCGTCAATTTTGCACTCGTAAGTTACTTTTTCTCCATCCCACGCGGTTACTGTAGTCGTTGAGATTTTGTTGCACTTCCCGCAACGCGGACTAAACGGGTACCAGTCTTTGGGACGCTCCTTTTTATAAAATTTTTTATATATTTTTCGAATCTCGCTCGCTTTATCTAAACACAATTGGACAGCATTGTTCATTTTCCCCGACATGTATAGCTCGCTTCCCCAAATAATTTTTGGGTGGACACCGATTTTATTGAATATTTCGATATATTCTTCTCCCCAACGCCTGCCGTAAGACTTATAACCCGGCTCAGGGGAAGGGATCATAAACAAAGGTTTACCCATTTCCTGACGATATTTCTCCTGATCTACATAAATAGGGAGCCCGTCCATCGGATCATGATCTTCCAAAACATAAGTAAAAGTTACTTTTTTACCCAGATCAAAAAGGGCACGCCGAATAAGGTCATGAGTGACAACTGCGCGAACAGAGCCGATATGCACTCTGCCCGACGGCGTTTTCATGTCGTCAACCCAATAGGGTAGATGTTGTTTGGAGTCAATTATTTCATTTGCTATTTTATCCGCCCAATACATAACTTGATTATACTAAAAAACCCCGCTTTTGCGGGGTTAAAGTTTTTTAAACTTATTAGTTAATCGACAATATCTCATATACTACCTTGCCTGCCGGTGCTTCGACTTCCACCTTATCCCCCTTCTTTTTATTCAATAATGCTTGCCCCAAAGGCGACTCGATTGAAATCTTGCTTTTTACAGGGTCTGCTTCCCACTCGCCAACCAAATGGTATATCGTTTGGTTGCTGTCGTATTTGACACTTACTTTTGCCCCCAGACCGACCTTTCCATGACCGTTTGAAGCCTTTGCAACAACCGCGTTTTTAAGGACAGTCTCGACCTCTGCGATTCTACCGTCCAAAAACTCGAGCTCGTCTTTTGCATTATAGTAATCGCTGTTTTCTGCAAGATCTCCTTCACTTCGGGCACGCGAAAGCCGCTCGACTAATTTAGGACGCTTAATGTTCACTAATTCGTCGAGTTCTTGTTTTAAAGACTCAAAACCTTCTTTTGTTACTTGTATTTGTTTGTCCATATTTACTCCAAAAAATTATCCCTCATCGTTTCGGCTTGTGGAAATATACACGTGGGAATATTTCCAACAGCTAAATGACCTTATTGCAAAAGGTTTGAAAAGCCAAAACGTATGAAGGAGTCCCAACCATGTTAATTACTGGAATATGCTATACCCGGCGGTAACTTTTGTCAATGACCCGTTGTATTTTCCGTTACTCGGGAATTGTTTGAATCAAATGTCCCCGAAAGACTTTCCCGGGAACAGAAGAATCTTCTTGAGGAATTTAAAGGAGTGGGGTTATAATAGCAATATGCCGGATTATGAACCGGGTGCACAACAGATAGAAGTTGACCTTTCGGGCAAAAGCGAATTTGCTCGTCTGTTGCATGAGAAAGCAAACACCCCCCCCGAAACTCCGTTGAATGAAATTGCCGCCAATGGATATGAAGTTTGGTATTCTTTACTTGAGAGCACTAGAGCTTCGCCTCGTGATTTACGGGACTTTTTGGTTTGGAATGTGGACTGGTTGCAGAGAGAATCTGATGATGGAGCAAAAAATCTTGTGGAAGTGCAGCTTAAGGCGATAGCCGGACTTGACGGCGATGACACGTATGTTACTGATGTTGTATCCATGCTGGATAGCTCAGTTAGAACTAATGAAAGAGCAGCGGCATATGATCAGGAAATGATAGATGCGCAGGATGCCTCACTTTTGAAAAGATTGGCAAATAAACTTGGCATTTCGACAGAAAAGGATCGCTTGATGCAGGTTAAAGGAAAAAACTCAAAGAGGGCAGTGGGTCATAAAGTTTTATTGAGGCAATATTTGGATGACGAACTAACTAAAAGAATTGTTACTCATCAGCCTGGTTACGACGAGGTTGCCCGGCCGTGGAATGAGCTACCCAGAGCTGAACCAGTAGTTCAACCCACCGATGTTGTGGATATTCAAGTGCTAATGCTTAGCGGACCTGATAAAAGACTGGGCCATCTTGAATTTTATCTCGAGAAAGCAGCTGAAGCTTTTTCACAACTGGGTATTGATGTGGATGAGGTGCCTTATCAAGTAGCCTTGCTTGACCTTAGAGTCTCTGGTGGCAAAAAGGGGTTCGCAAGACAGTTTGTCGAGGCTCAAGTCGGGGAGAGAATAAACGGTTCATTGCGAGCAAAAGATCAAAAGGGTCGTGAAAGTCAATATAATCAAGCTTCAAACTGGCAGCAGTTTGCAGATCTGCTTCCTCCAGCTCCAACAAGCGACTTCGGCACTGCGTTTAGTTGATTAAAACTTGTATATTCCGCCTCTGTAGCCAACTTTTCGGATCCAAATTTCATTTTTAGTTTTGTCGGCTTCAAATAATGCTCTAATTCTGCCCGATCTCAATCTGAAGAAGCTATTTACGCCGGAAATTGGCTTTATATCCAAATTATTTGGGAAAGGGTAAGTCAGTTTAGAAACTTTTTGGAGTGTGTTTTTAACGTCTTTTTTTGCAATTTTTTCTAAATCTTTTTCTGCTTTTGAAGTAAAGAAGACGCTATACATACTTTTTGAGTATCTTCTCTAGTGGAATTCCCTTTCCTCTTTTCACTTTAAACAACTTTTCTGCCTCACTCTGATCTCTACGGTCCTCGAGCAGCTCCTGTAGGAGTATAAACTCGTTGAGATTAAGAATAACAGCTTTTGGTTTAGATCTGTGGAAAATATAAGCCAAGCCTTCATTTTCGACCTGCTTTAAGAGTCCAAGCGCGTTCTCGCGCATATCGGTTATAGTTTTGACATTCTTTAATGTTGGTATTAACATAAGATTAATATAGAGAAATATCTAAGGTTTGTCAAGACATTGACTTAAGATAAATTTAGACCTAAACTATAGCAGGTTAAAAAGGTTGTTGTGATTGGTGGGGTGACCCACCATTTTTAATAAATAAGCTAAAAATTATGGTAGCGCAGACGGCCAGAACAGAATTTGCACAAGCTCTCAAAGCAGTTGCTACGGAGCGGGGGCTTGATGTGGACGTTATTCTCGACACTATCAAGCAGGCAATTATAGCAGCGTATAAAAGAGACGCCCGTGACCGCGGTGAGGAGGTTGAAGAACTTGTTTATGAAGTGGAACTTGATCCGGTTTCCGGCGAAGCCAAAATTTTTTCGTTTGAAGAAGGCAAGGAAAAGAAGAAAAAAGACATTACCCCTCCCGGTTTTGGCCGAATAGCTGCCCAGACTGCGAAACAGGTTATTCACCAAAAAATTCGCGAGGCGGAAAAGGACGCTGTCTTAGGGGAATTTTCCGATAGGATGGGGTCACTCGTGTCGGGTATGATACTTCGCTTTGACGGGCCAAATGTGCGGATCGACTTGGGTAGAACAGAAGCTTTAATGCCCGCCGAGGAGAGGATCCCTAATGAGCGGCTTTCATTGAGCCAAAGGCTTACATTCCTTCTGAAAAATATTGTCGAAGGCCCGAGAGGAAAAGACGTGATATTGTCTCGATCCGACCCTGAGTTTGTTAAACGGCTTTTTAGCCGTGAGGTCCCGGAACTTTCAAATGGAAGCATTGAAGTGAAAGAGATTGTTAGAGAGGCTGGGGTGAGGACAAAAATTGCCGTTGTGTCGAGTCAGTCGGGAGTAGATCCGGTGGGTTCGTGTGTCGGCCAAAAAGGTGTCCGCGTGCAGGCCGTAACAAATGAGCTGGGAGGAGAAAGGGTAGATATCATTCCTTGGACTGACAACATAAAAGACTTGATTAAATCGGCGCTGGCTCCCGCCGAGATAGATTCAATTACGATTACAAAAACGACAGCTACCGCAAAAGTGACTGTCCCCGAAGACCAGTTGTCAATTGCTATCGGTAAAGACGGTCAAAATGTGCGTCTTGCAAGTAAGCTTGTCGGGGTTAAAATCGATGTTGTATCCTCTGGTAAAAGTTCAGATAAGCTTGACCAAGGGAAAAAAGAAGTAAAGAAGTCCTAGATCAAAAATGTATCTAGATAACGTCTTTTATTATTATGAAGAAACCAAGGCCGCCAGTTGTGACTGTTCTGGGCCATGTGGATCACGGCAAGACAACCCTTCTTGATTATATCAGGAAATCTTCTGTGGCTAAAAAGGAGGCAGGTGGGATTACCCAGACCATCGGTGCTTCGGTAATTAAAACGGATGGTAAGGAAATTACTTTTATAGACACGCCCGGTCACGCAGCATTTTCGCAGATGAGAGCCCGAGGGGCGCGTCTTGCCGATCTTGTTGTCCTTGTCGTTGCTGCCGACGACGGAGTTAAGCCTCAAACTATAGAAGCCCTGAAATACATGATGGAGGTAAATTCACCATTTGTAGTGGCTTTTACAAAGGTAGACTTGCCGTCGGCAGACGTGGAGAAGGCCAAAGGCGAACTTGAAAAACTTGGAGTGCTTTTTGAAGGTCGCGGTGGAAACACTCCTTTTGTGGCAGTTTCGGCGAAAGCGGGAACCGGTGTGGGGGACCTTTTGGAAACAATTGTCCTCATGGCGCAGGTTATAGGGATCTCCGGGGATCTAGATGCTAATCTGGAAGCTTTTGTTATCGAAACACAAAGAGGTAAGTCGGGAGTGCTGGTTTCGGTAATTGTTAAAAATGGGAAGGTAAAAGTAGCGGATACTGTTTACTGTGGTACGCTTGCAGCCAAAGTGCGGGGCTTGTTTGATTTTCAAGGTAAAAGTATCAAAGAAAGCTTTCCCGGCTACCCCTGCCAGATATTAGGTTTTTCTGCTCTTGCGGGTGTGGGAAGCAAGATTAGTGATCAGCCAAGCTTTGTTGTAGAGCAAAAGATTGCTGTTGATGAATACGGTGGGGGAGGTTTACCGGTTGTACTCAAGGCAAGTAACAGCGGCTCACTGGAGGCTGTTTCAGCCAGTATACCCGAAGGCGTGAATATTGTGGCTAAAAGTGTTGGCAATGTGACTCAAAGTGATGTTTTTCTTGCCAAAAATTCGAATGCGAACATTTATGCTTTTGAATCGAAAGCAAATTCGGACGTAAAAAGGCTGTCCGAGACAGAAGGGGTTAAAATTTTTGAATTCAAGATCATCTATGAGCTTTTTGATGCACTGACCAAAATTATCGAAGAAGGGGTCGAGAAGATTTTGGGTAAAGCACAGGTTTTGGCGAGTTTCCCGTATGAAAAAAGGAAAGTCGCTGGTTGCAAGATGATTGAGGGCATGATAAATAGGTCGAGTAAATTAAAACTCGTTCGGGGGGAAGACTCTGTCGGCAGCGTGAAACCAATTTCCCTTAAGAAAGGCAAATCGGACGTGAATGAAGTTAGGCAGGGTGAGGAATTTGGGATAATTTTTGAGCCACAACTTGAATTTAAAAGTGGCGATGTGTTACTATCGGTGCAATAACTATGGGTGACCAGCTTAAACCTATAATTGATGACAGCAGATCTATTTTGTTGCTACTGCCGGTAAATCCCACATTTGATCAGGTGGCCGGAGGGCTCGGGATGTACCTTTCGCTGAAGGGTTCAAAGGAAGTAAGTATTGCCTGCGAGTCGCCAATGACAGTTGAACACAACCGTCTGGTGGGAGTCAATAAGATATCGTCCGAAATTGGCGACAAAAACTTGGTAATCAGATTCAAAAATTATCATGCAAATAATATAGAGCGGGTTAGTTATGATATTGAAAACGGTGAATTTCGTTTGACAGTGATCCCGAAGCCTAAAAACGCCGCGCCCATGCGGGAGCACGTGCATTTGAATTACTCCGGAGTAGCTGCATCGACTATGCTTTTGGTTGGTGGCAGCCACGAAGATCAATTTCCGATGCTTAAAGCTTCTGAAGTAACAGGATTGAAAAAAGTTCACATAGGTGTGCGAAGCATTAGTCTGACTGGGAGCCAAAATATACTGTCTTTGGCGAGGGTTGCCTCAAGTGTTTCGGAACTCATTGCTCGCTTACTTCGAGAGTCGGGCTTTAGCATCGACGCCGATGTCGCGACAAACTTGCTTATGGGAATTGAAGAGGAGACCAGAAACTTTACCACTCCCGAGGTTAGCGCGGAGACATTTGAAGTTGTTTCCGTGTTAATGAGATCGGGTGGCGCGAGGAAACCTAAAAATCTTCCGGATGCGAGATTCTTCCCACCGGGTGCAATTCCGGGCGAAAAACTTCACCCGGTTGAAGAAGTGGAAAAAAATGAGATCCCCAAAGCTTGGATGGAAAAACCGCCGGTTTATAAAGGTACAAGTATTAGTTGAGTCAGTTAAAGTAGAAATTTATAAAAGAGCCGATAATTTTCTTGGGTCTTTCAAATTGTCACAGTAACTTTCATAACGCTTTCTTGTTTCGTCGCTTTTTTCAATAATCTTGCTAGCCATGTCAGCAACCTTGTCTCTTCTTTGTTTTAAAGCATGTATTTCTTGAACATTGAAAACTTTATATTCGGTTTTATTTGAGACTTGATCCAGTAAGAAATTGAAAGAGCGCTCTGCAGTACGAAGTTGGGCAACGAATTTTGGGTCTGTCGAACCCTCGGCCCTGCTTACCAACTCTTCGAGAAGAGATATGTAACTTTCTAAAAATTTGCGATGGGTTTCTAACTTGTCCATGTATCAATATTATTATACTACATTTACTCTTTGCTTTATTTCCTTGCCTGGCAATCGTGATACCAGTATTGCTTGACCCTTTTTCAACTTTGGAAGCTGTTTTGCCAATCCTTTGTAATTGAAATATCCTTCAAGGAAATCAGCATCATAGTCATTGGTCTTAAAAAGGATCAATGCTGCAGTATTGCCCAGAATAGCATCAATTTCATCTCTGTTGATCTGCTGGAGGTATTCAAGAGTTGGAATAATTGTAATCTTTAATGGTCTGGATTCCATCATCAAGGAAGAGAAAGTTCTTGATGATATGTTCTGAAGCCCGTTTATGTATATGACATAGTTTTTGCCGGGTTGCCTGGTTCGCAGTGTTAGAAGAACAGCCAGCATAAACAAGTTTCCTAAAATAATTGATACCTCTTCATCGGTTTTTTGTTTCGAAAAATCCAAAATCAGAGACCTCCCTTTTTTGAAAGTGTCTCGAACTGATTTTTTATAAGGATATGTCAATAATTTTTTGATATATGGGCTGTCGACTTTTTTGAACATCTTTTCCTCCACGTAGTTTAGGTAGTCAATATGGAACTCC
This sequence comes from Candidatus Woesebacteria bacterium RIFCSPHIGHO2_02_FULL_42_20, assembly GCA_001792535.1. Classification (GTDB taxonomy): domain Bacteria; phylum Patescibacteriota; class Microgenomatia; order UBA8517; family UBA8517; genus 2-01-FULL-39-21. The sequence goes on from MGGS01000002.1 coordinate 42,099, forward strand.
CCGCCAGTTCTTTCCTGCAGTAGTTTCTCAAGCGCTTCCTTATAATGTTTTAATTTAGGACTGTCTAGGTATTTTCTGACTTCCTTACCACCATTATCCAAGTCATAAAGTAGCCAAAAGGCTTTATAAAGATCAAACTTGCCCACCTCCACCAATGTGCGCGTTATCACGTCAATGCCTTTTTCGCACTTCGGACCAACCAACCCTTTCTTCTCCGGATCCAGCAGTTTGTTGACCAACTCAATAATCCCCAAAACCAGATCGTATACATTGCCTTCCAAGACGTTTTTATCTAAGTAAAATGAAACACTTTTTTCTAAATCTTCTGCGTAATACTTGTCGTAATTGGAGAGTTTCATTGAATGCTCTGTTTTTTCGGAAAGGTTTCCGTCAAAGTCAAAGAGTATAAAAGGCTCTTTGACTTTAATGTTGGAGTTTATTAATTTACCCAGAAGATTTGATTTACCCGTTCCCGAAATTCCAAGGAGAAGTACATTTCTTTCCTGGACATTTCTAATTTGATCAAGGTACTTGCTCACCTTAGTTGTTTTATAACGCAACCAGTGAAATAATTCAATGAGGAGGTGAAAGTCGATGGAAGGAGGAGACGCAGGCGTTAAGGAAGGTTTGGGAGAGGGTCAAGAAACTGGTAGTGAAGCTCAAGCGACGGCCGATGCTGGAGCGAGATTGAGAAATGCCACGGATTTTGACCCTAGTCATGCACCAGCGCAGCCAGTTAAACCGGATCTCGATGCCACTATTAGAGCTGGCAGAACACCTGCTGAAACTAGCAGGCTACAACAACTTTCTCAAACTCTTAAAAGTTTGGTTCAGGGAAATAGGAGTCAGAATTTATAAACAACTCGCATTTGGTGGGCTGGAGCGTCTTCGGCTTGTGAACCGACAATATTTCTTAAGCCCTTCCTAGCCGGATTCGGCCCGGGTTCTCGGTCGCTGTTTTCAGCTTCAATTGTCCCGTGATTTTGTAGTGCAAGCGTGGTTATTTCACCCGAAGCTTCCGTAATCAGATTAGAATCATCTCCATGAAGCCGCGTTTCCCTGCGTGCTATTCCCGCCATCTTATCTCTTAGAACACCTTTAAGTATTTCTTCGCTTGCCCTTGCACCGGCAATGTCACCTTCTTTGAATTCGTCTTCTTGGATATCTAGGTGTAATTGGTAGTCATCAGGGTCGATAACTAGTATGTCAACTCCTTGCTCTTGCCACTTTGGTTTGATTGCGAACACGGCATTTTCAAAGGTTTCTGCATTTTGTTCACCTTCGACATGAGGCAGGCTGAATTCTCCCGAGACTAGATTCATTTCAATGTGGATTTTAAATTATTGAGTCCTTGAATTCTGCCGTCAAGAGTCGCCACTTTTTGCAAAATTACACCCCTTTCTGTTTTTGCCAGATCAGATTTTGCATGGAGAAGATCCATATTAATTTGTTGCAATTGAAGCGGGTCAGTAGTAACTTGTCTGGAGCCTTGAAGTGTTCTAATGTCAGATTTAAGTTTTTGATATTCATCGTCTCCGGGTAATTGACCTATCGGCTTTAACTTGGCTTTGGTACCCGCGAGACTTTGACCTTCTTCGGCAATATCTCTATCAATCTCTTGCCTTACTTGTGCAGCATTTCCCATATTATAATTTGCTATCAAATTAGTAATTCGCGTGAGTTCATTTGGATTCGTATCCATTTCTGAAATAGCGGCGAGACGTTTTCCTTCAAGATAACTAGCGGCAGTAGAAATGTCACCTATGCGTTTAAGTTCTGCTGGTGCAGACCGAGTAACGCCCGGCGTTGCTGCTTGTTTGATTTCAACTGTTACCCTATTTCCTTGTTCATCATAGTAATACCCTTGCCCTTTTCTTTCATTGTCTTGGAAAGGAACAACACTTATTTGTTTACCGTCAATGTTCATTGTTACTTTTTCGGAAGGAGGCTGGGCTGTTGGCGAATGCAAAACACCTGTTTCAGGTATTGAGCTTGGAGCGTTTACTACCCTTATTTGACCGCCTCCGGCCTCGACAGTTGTCGGTTGAGGTGGGGTTTGTGTAGGATCCCAGTCCTGACCAGTGTCTAGCGGCATACTTGTCACTAAAAGTATAGCTGTTTTGTATTTCAAAGTAAAGTGTGTTATTATTCCTAACTAAGTACTACTAGGTTTACTGACTGTCCGGCTGTTTACTTGGTAGAAACACTTTAAACATGGCATTATCGAAGGACGAAAAGCTTGATATAATCAAAAAGTTCGCTATTGAAAAAGGCGACACCGGTTCTCCTGAGGTTCAGGTGGCGCTACTGTCCGCTTCGATAGACAAACTAGCGAAGCATTTGAAAGATCACTCAAAAGATGTACACTCTAGGAGAGGATTGTTGTCGATGGTTGCCAAAAGAAGGAGGCTTCTAAACTACCTTCTAAAAAAAGACGAAGCTCGCTACAAAGAGCTTACACGGAAGCTTAGCTTAAAATAAAAGTTAGTAATGAAAGAATTTAAAGAAAGTATTATTGTAGGAGGTAAAACTCTGACCATTTCAAGCGGTAAGTTTGCGGCCCAAGCAAATGGATCGGTAATGGTAACACTAGGAGACACCGTGGTTTTTGCTGCGGCAACCTCGTCAAGTTTTGACACCGATCGTGATTACTTTCCCTTAACGGTTGACTATATGGAGCGCCTTTATGCCGGTGGACGGATTAAAGGGAGCCGCTGGGTAAAGCGCGAAGGTAGGCCGACGGACGAGGAGATATTAACCTGCCGGCTTATCGACCGCTCGATTAGGCCCTTATTTCCCGAATCTTACAAAAAGGAAGTCCAAGTGATTGCGATGGTTTTGTCGGTTGATTTGGTCAATAGACCGGACATTGTAGGTTGCATCGCAGCCTCAAGCGCTATCTGTATTTCAGACATTCCATTCAAAGAGCCTGTGGTGACGGTCAGCATCGGTAGTAAAAACGGTAAGTTAATTGTATATCCCTCGGTCGATGAAGTTGCAACCGGGGATCTAGACCTGACGGTCAGTGTAACCAAAGACTCTGTTGTTATGATCGAGGCCGGGGCAAAGGAAGTCAGCGAAGCCACAATCGTTGAAGCGATTGATCTGGCCCAAAAAGAGGGTAAGAAAGTAATCAAGCTTGTCGCTAAGTTTGCCCGGAAGGTGGGAATCAAAAAGCAAACCTTTGTAGATGAAAATTTGGACGCCGGGACCAAAAAGAGAATCGAAAAATTGGCGGGTGACAAGCTTGATTCCTTGATTGTTGCTATGGCCACTACAGAGGGCAGCTACGGAGATTACAACGAACTCAAGTCGGCGGTTGCAGGAGAATTCGAAGACGAAGTAAAAGGTAGAGTGGCAGCTGGATTTGACTATTTATTTAAAGAAAAGGTGCGTAAAATGATCCTTTCAGGCAAGCGGCCCGATGGTCGAAAACACGAGGCGATTAGGGATTTGTCCGCTGAAGTTGGGATTTTGCCAAGGACCCACGGGTCAGGGCTTTTTGCCCGCGGCCAGACTCAGGTGCTAAGCGTTACGACTCTTGGCTCGCACACTTTTGAACAGTTACTCGAAAGCGCCGAAGGAGACGAGTCCAAGCGGTATATGCACCATTATTCTATGCCTCCGTATTCGACAGGTGAAGTCGGGAGAATTGGGTCGCCGAATAGGCGCGAAATAGGTCACGGGGCGTTGGCCGAGAGAGCTTTGATGCCGGTAATTCCCAGTGAGGAAGTTTTTCCTTACACAATCCGGGTGGTTTCCGAAGTTATGAGTTCCAACGGCTCGACTTCGATGGCATCTGTCTGCGGCTCGACACTGTCGCTTATGGATGCCGGTGTTCCATTGACTAATCCGGTAGCAGGGATTGCTATGGGTTTGGTGGTGGACAATGACCCGACTGCGCTTGCAGGCAAAAAGTACGCTGTTTTGACCGACATTGCGGGGTTAGAAGACGGCAATGGCGATATGGACTTTAAAGTTGCCGGTACCAAAAAAGGAATAACGGCTTTGCAACTTGACGTCAAGACATTGAAACTGACCAGGTCGATACTTGAAGCGGCGTTAAAGCAAGCCAAAGAGGCTCGTGAAGAAATCATGTCCGTAATTGTCAAAACACTAAGTACCCCTCGTGAGCGAGTCTCGCAGTATGCCCCGAAGATTAGAACTACAAAAATCGATCCGTTCAAAATTGGTGAGTTGATTGGCCCGGGAGGAAAGACGATTAAAGGAATAATAGCTAAAACAGGTGCCGATGTTGATGTTGAAGACGACGGGACGGTTTACGTAAGTGCGATTGACGAGGCAGCAGTAAGTGCCGCGATTGATGAAATTACTAAACTTACAAAGGAAATTTTACCGAACGAGATCTACGAAGGCGAAGTGAAAAGGGTGGAAAACTACGGTGCCTTTGTCGAAATTCTACCTAAAAAGGAGGGATTGGTACATGTTTCCGATATGTCTCAGGAGTTTGTCAAGGATGTTTCAAGCCTGGTCAAATTAGGAGACAAAGTGAAAGTTCGGGTAAAAGAAATAGACAGCCTTGGAAGGTTAAACCTTTCAATGGTAATGGACCCGGCTTTTGACAAGCAGAAGGAGGAAAGAGACAGGGAGCGTAACCGTGGCGGTAGAGATTTCGGCCGTGACAGGCGGGATCAAGGCCGTGGCCGCGGCAGCATCAGCAGATTTGGCGGTAGAAGAAGAGACAGTAATTTCAGGGACCGAGGTGGCTTTGGCGGTCCTCATTTTCCTGCGAGCAGTTTGATGGACCAGTCATCAAAGGATTTCCGCGAATAAGCATAATGCTTCTTTTTCTGTTAATATAATTTAAAGTGACGGCAAACGTATTAGATCAGCTAACCAAAATCGGGGAGCGTGTGAAGTCAGCGGATATTCCTCAAGGACTTCGCGAAGATATTTTAAACAGGGTAAGTCAACTTGGAAATTTGGTTGAGTCTTCTACCTTTTTACCTGAATTTGACCGTATGAATAGTTATGTTGACTGGGTGGTTGGCCTCCCGTGGGATAAAAAGAGCCAGGACACACTTGATCTTGTCAAGTCAAAAGAAATATTAGACCGGAATCATTACGGTTTAGACGAGATCAAAGAGCGGATTTTGGAATATATGTCGGTTGTGAAACTTAATGAGGAAGACAAAGAGAATATTGCTCATGCACCGATACTTTGCTTTGTTGGATTGGTTGGTACCGGGAAGACAACTATTGCAAAGTCGATTGCCCAGGCTATGGGAAAGCAATTTGTGCGTATTCCTTTTGGTGGTATGGGGGATCCATTGGATTTAAGAGGGCTGTCTAGGATGCATCCGGAGGCCGAGCCGGGCAAAGTAATTAAAGCAGTCAAATTGGCGGGGACAAGAAACCCTGTGATACTTTTGGATGAGATCGATAGGGTTACAGACGAAGGCCGATCGTCTATTATGGGAGTACTGGTGGAGTTGCTTGATCCCCAACAGAACAACGCTTTTGTGGATCACTACATTGACTATCCGTTTGATCTTTCGGAAGCGCTCTTTATTGCCACAGCCAATAATACGATAAAGATTTCTACCGCAGTTCTCGACAGATTGGAACCACTTATGATGCCGTCATATACCGACAATGAAAAAATAGTAATCGGTCAAAAATATATTTTCCCCAGAGTAATGCAAGAGTCCGGACTACCCGAAAACAGTCTTACTATTCAAGAAGACGTTTGGCCGAATATTGTGCGACCGTTAGGATTTGACGCCGGAATCAGGACGCTGCAGAGGACAATTGAAGGTGTTGTTAGAAAATCCGTCCGGGAAATAGTCGAAGGTAAGGTTGACCGGGTTGAGGTGAACAAGGATAATGTCAAAAAGTACTTGCCGCAGCTCTAGCTAATATGTTAATTGCAATTTTGTCAGACATTCACGACCATATTTGGAACCTTGAAAAGGCAAAAAAGGTTATTAAGAAAGAAAAATGTGAAGCTGTTGTATTTTGTGGTGATATGTGTGCTCCTTTTACTACCCAGATACTTACCGCGACAGGCCTTCCCACTTATGCAGTTTGGGGAAATGTGGATGAAGACCACTGGGCGATGGTTAAAAAGGGCGGGGATAACTTTTTTGCAGCAACTTTGTCTCAGGAGTTTAATGAGGTGGTGCTTGGAGGTAAAAAAATCGCCTTTTGTCACTATCCCAAACTTGGTTCCCTCTTGGCCGAAACCGGTTATTACGATGCGGTTTTCCATGGCCATACACACGTTACCTATTCCAAAAAAACGGGTAAGACGCTTTTGGCTAACCCCGGCGCTGTTTGCGGCATTGTGAAGGGCCGCGCCGGCCTAGCCAGTTTTATGGTTTTCGATACCGATAAAAACAGTCTTAGACTCGTGAAAATTAGCAAATGACCAAAAAAGAAAAATTGGCCGAGATCAAAAAAAGGATGGAAGCGGACAAAAGTCTTCCCCTGGCAAGCGGTGCTTCGCGGCTTGTGTTTGGCGATGGCAACCCGGACGCGCAAATATTAATGATCGGTGAAGGCCCGGGGTACTGGGAAGATCAGCAAGGTTTGCCTTTTGTCGGTAATGCCGGAAAACTATTGGACCAGCTTTTGGCAACAGCTCACCTTTCCAGGAATGATACTGTGTATATTACAAACGTGGTTCATCACAGACCGCCCGGGAATCGCGACCCCGAGCCTAGCGAAATTGCCGCATATGGCAGATATTTGGACGAGATGATTGAGGTAATTGCGCCAGCAGCGATTGTAACTCTGGGCAGATTTTCAATGGCCAAGTTTCTGCCCGGTGCCAAAATTAGTCGTGATCACGGCAGACCCGTGACAATGCCTTGGAGGGGGCGAGAAATTGTGGTTGTTCCCATGTATCACCCAGCAGCTGCGCTTCGTAGTGGAGAAGTGATGCTTGCGGAAAGAGAAGATTTTGCTAGTCTTGAAAGTGGCCTTAAATCATTAGTGGACAAAAGAAGTGAAACTACAAAGGAAAGTGAGCAAATGCACTTAGTATGAGTGAGCTTAAATTTATCGTAATTTCGGGAACAACCGGAGTTACCGAAAATTGCTATATATATCAGTGGCAAGAGGAAATGATGGTTGTTGATTGCGGTGTGGGCTTCCCCGACCCGGAGATGTTGGGTGTCGACCTTGTGATTCCCGACTTTACCTATATTAAGAAAAACAAAGACAAGCTTAGAGGAATACTTATTTCTCATGGCCACGAAGACCACCTTGGTGCTCTGCCCTTTCTTTTTCGCGATGTTGACGTGCCCATATATGCAACAAAGCTTGTGGCAGGATTTATCGAAGACAAGTTTGCAGACTACGGACTCAAGCCGCCAAGAATTACTGTTTTTAATCCGGAGCGTGATGCTTTTGCAGTCGGGGTCTTTAAAATAAATCCTTTTCGGGTTTCCCACTCGGTTCCGGACGGGGTCGGCTACGCGATTGACACCCCGGCAGGCCGTGTTTTCCATGTGCCCGATTACAAATTTGATTGGACGCCGGTTGATGGCAGGCCGTTTGATATTGCCCGTGCGGCAATGCTTGCAAGTGGTGGAGTTTTGGCGCTGGCTTCGGATTCACTTGGCTCGACAACTGAAGGTTACACAAAGTCCGAAAAAGAGATTGAAACGAAGGTGGAGACTATAGCCCGTGACGCGAAGAAAAAAATTCTTTTTACGACAATTTCGTCCAACATATCGAGAATTAAGCAAGCTTTAAATGTTGCAGCTAAACTTAGGCGCAAGGTTGTTATTGTCGGCCGGTCTATTGAAAAGAAGGTGGAAATTGCACAAAGACTGGGCTACCTTGATTTTGACAAGCATCTGTTGATTTTACCCAAAGAAGCAAAACGGTTTAGGGACAGTCAGTTATTCTTTATAATATCCGGAAGTTACGGCCAAATAGGAAGTGCTTTGTACCGGGTCGCCATTTCCGACCACCAATTTATTCGCGTCAGCGAAGACGATGTGGTGATTTTTTCGGGCGATCCCGCGCCTCCGGGGTCTAAAGACAATGTGGATTTTGTGGTAGACAGATTGATTGAGCTTGGCGTAGACGTGCATTACTACGACACCCAAGAAGATTTGCATGTATCGGGTCACGGCTCCCGAGAGGACATAAACACTCTTTTTGGACTGGTGCGGCCAAAGTATTTTATCCCGATTGGCGGCACAATTAGACACAACAAAGCTTATAAAAGAATGGCAATGGATTTTGGGGCGAATGAGCATAGTGTCTTTGAACTAAAAGGTGGCAACATATTAGAACTTGGCGAAAACGGGGCCTTCGTGCTGCCGGAGAAGATTCCTTCAAGAAGCGTCATGGTCGATGGCCTTGGTGTTGGCGACGTTGGCAATATAGTATTAAGGGATAGAAGCGTTTTGGCGACAGACGGAGTAGCGATTGCTGTCATTGAACTCAATAAAGACACTAAAAAGCTTAGTAATACTCCGGACATTATAAGCCGCGGATTTGTCTATAAAGGAGCTAAAGAGTCTTTATTAAAAGACGCCGGGTTTGCCCTGAAGGCAGAACTTGAAAGGATGAAGGAATTAGACCAGAAACTGGCAAGAAACGTGGCGGCTGATTTTTTGGAAAGGTACTTCAATAAAAAAATTGCCCGCCGCCCCATGATTTTACCCGTGATTGTAGAAGTTTAAGAGAACACTTTACTTATTGACAAGAGTAAAGCTTACTGATATAAGTAAAGTGATATGAAAATAGTAACGATATCTTCAAAAAGACAAATGACTATTCCAAGGAGCTATTTGGAAGTGCTGGGTCTGGAGTCTTATGGAAAGGCAATTTTGGAAAAAGAAAAGGACAAAGTGGTAATTAGGCCCATGAAAGGGTCGGTAGTAGATCAGGTTGCCGGGAGCCTTCGAGGATACGTTAGACCATCTTTACTGGGTAAAAGCGTAGAAGAAATAAACAAGGAGGCTGGGGAGGCTTATACAAAATACCTGGCGAAAAAATTTAAGCTTATCAAATGATAACTTGCGTATTTGATACAAATGTACTGCTTCGTCTTTTTCTGAGAGACATTGAAAGTCAGTTTTTAGAAACGACTAGAGTATTAAAAGAGATTGAAGATGAAAAATCTACAGGAAAACTTTCAGCATTGGTTGTTGCAGAAACAATTTGGACATTTGAAAGTGTTTATAAATTAAACAGAAAGATAGTTATTGAGAAACTCCTTAGTTTAGTTGCATTAAAAAATATTAAGATCATTGAAGTAAAAAAAGACGTTCTTGTGGAAATCCTAAAAAGAATGATTGGAAACAAATTAGATTTTGTGGATGTTTATCTTTCCAAGATTGCCACCAAAAAAGAGATTTTTTCTTTTGACCGTGACTTCAAAAAACTGTACAGATAACTTCACACTACTCCATTCATTCTGAGTTTGGCGAAGAGTGATTTTGCCTGTGATTGTGGAAGTTTAACTGAGGGTATTAGCCCCAGCTTTTCAAGGCTGGCTTTAAGCCCAACGGAATTTTTTACAATAGGATCACCAGTTTTTATCCATTTGTACGCTTGAGACTCCCCTTCATCAATTTTTAGTTTTGATTCATTAGCTATTTTTATAAGTGAAGTAATGACGACCCATCTAATTTTCCCGCTGTCCACCCAGAAAGGTTCTGTAGTTTTTATTATTTTTCCCACCAAATTGGTTTCTTCTTTTAATTCTCTAAGTGCAGCTTCTTCCGCTGACTCTCTATCTTGGATGTAACCTGTAACGCAATTCCATTTATCAGGGCTTGAGCGGTGTTTTGCGCGCTGGAGAACTAATGCTTCACCCTTTTTGTTAATTGCAATTGCGTGAACTGTCACATAAGTTTTCATATCTGGATTATATCAGCTGGTAGATTATTTCCAAATTAAGACACAAGTTGGGTATAATGGGTGTATGGCCAGATTTAGAAAGAAAAAGAGGGGCGGGTTTCCAAAGAAAAGTTTTAAGATAAAGCTAAAGCGCGCTACCGTTTATTCGATTGCCCAAGTAGTCTTTTTCTCAATTGCGGTTTTACTTGTCGTTTCTTTTTCCAGACAAGGGCTTATTTTAGTGCGAATAAATGACTTGCTGGTTCAGCTTTTTTCCTGGACAGCAATATTTTTGCCGTTTGTGTTTTTGTCTTTCGGCTTCATGATATCAAAGTTTAAGATTCCTTTGTCCCAACCCAATGTCGTTGTCGGCGCTATTTTGTTTCTGCTCTCGGTGGCGAGTGCGAGTAAAGCGGGAGTCGTTGGCCGCTATATTTGGGACGGAATCGAGGCTTTGGTGACGCCCGCAGGTGCTTATATGATGTTTTTTGGCGCTGCCTTTGTAGGGCTGGTTGTTTTCTTTAATACTTCGGTTGATCGGGTCCTTTCGTTGGTTGCGGTATTTTTGGTCCAAGTCAGGAAATATCTGGTGGGCGAGGCGCCACAACTACTTAATATTAGAAAGACTCTTTCCAAAGACAATCTGCTTCCCAGGCGCGAAATAAAAGTTACAGGAGCAGGTGGTCAGAATATGCAGGCCGTGGTCAAAAAGGTTGAGCATGGTACTAAGGGAAACATTTTAACCTCGCAGCTTGTGAGTAACGTCCCGGGCCAGGACAAGCTGTGGGAGTATCCTCCTGTTGATTTATTACAGGGCGATGGAGCCGGTAAAGCTGATCGGGGTGACATCAAAAACAATGCCGACATTATTGAAAAAACACTTGAATCATTTGGCATTACTGCCCGTGTGGTTGAAGTAAACCTTGGCCCGGCAGTTACTCAGTATGCATTGGAAGTGGCGCTTGGTACCAAGCTTTCCAAAATTACGGCTTTAGAGCGCGATTTGGCACTGGCTTTGGCTGCTCCTACCGGGACAATCAGGATAGAGGCACCAATTCCGGGCCGGTCGTTGGTCGGAATCGAACTACCAAATAGAGTGCCCGAATTTGTTCCCCTAAAAAAGATGCTCGAGTCCGACGTCATGAACAGCGCCAAATCCAAACTCACTTTGGCACTGGGTCTTGATGTTTCCGGTAAACCCATTGTTGCCGATCTTGCACGGATGCCGCACGTGCTTATTGCCGGCCAAACCGGTTCCGGCAAAAGTGTTTGTATAAACGCGTTTTTGACGTCTATGCTCTTTCGTGCGTCGCCAAGCGAAGTTAAGTTCATACTTGTTGACCCCAAACGAGTCGAGCTGACGACTTATAATGGAATTCCCCACCTTTTGTCTCCTGTTATTGTAGAGCCGGAAAAAGTTTTATCGGCACTTAGGTGGATATTAAGTGAGATGGACAGGCGCTATAAACTTTTTGCCCAGGCCGGTGCCAGAAATATCGAAAGTTATAATGACATGAGCGGTTTTCAGGCTCTGCCTTACATAGTGCTGATTATCGATGAATTGGCGGACATTATGCTTTTTTCGCCAACGGAGGTGGAGGACTCAATTACCAGGATTGCTCAAATGAGCCGGGCGACTGGTATTCATATGATTTTGGCGACACAGCGGCCTTCGGTAGATGTGATTACCGGGCTCATTAAAGCCAATGTGCCTTCCCGAATTGCCTTTGCGGTCAGTTCCTTGGTTGACTCGCGTGTCATACTTGACACCCAAGGGGCAGAAAAGTTATTAGGGCGAGGAGATATGTTGTTTTTGCCGCCGGAACAGGCAAAGCCGATGAGGATCCAGGGTGCGTTTTTGGCTGATAGGGAAATTAGTTTATTGATTTCGTATTTGAAGGGTCGTGGTGTGAACCCGCAATATACCGAAGAGGTTACCGAGATGCCCAAGTCCTCGTTTGCCGGTGGAGCTGTTGATAATGCCGATGAGTTTTTTGCCGATGCGGTGCGTTTGGTTTGCCAATTTGGCAAAGCATCGGCGTCCCTTTTGCAAAGGAGACTTTCGGTTGGTTATGCTCGCGCTGCAAGGATTATTGACCAGCTTGAAGCTGCAGGAGTGGTTGGACCATCTGATGGCAGTTCCAAACCTCGGGAGGTTTTAATTAAAGACGCCGAGAGTTTTTTATCTTCCCAGAAGTCCGGATAGGAATATACAAAAATGAGAACAATAGGCCAAGTATTAAAAGATGCGAGGATTATAAAAGGGCTTGATCTAGCTAGCCTGGCTAAAACTACGAAGATTAAAACAACTTTTCTTGTTTCTATTGAAAAAGAAAACTGGAACAAGCTTCCCGAGTATCCCGTGGTGGTCGGTTTCGTCAAGACCTTGGGGAAGTTTTTGGAAGTAGGCGAAGGTCAGGCGGTCGCGCTCCTGCGACGGGATTATCCTCCGAAGGTTTTGTCGGTTAACCCCAAACCGGATGTGGAAAACAAATTTATTTGGAATCCCAAAAAATCTTTTTTGACAGGAATTTTGGTGGTTTTTGTTTTCGTTGCAGGCTATTTGTTGTTTCAATACACGAGGTTTGCCAATCCGCCTGTTTTGCGAATTACGGATCCGATCGAAAATTTTGTTACCAGTGGAGCGACCATTACCGTTTCTGGTGTGACAAATCCCACAAGTGCTGTTAGAGTGAATAATCAACCCGTGATAGTAGGTGATGACGGCCAATTCGAAACGCAACTGGATGTTTTGCCAGGCGAATTTAAAATCACAATAAGGTCTGTTTCCCGGTCGGGAAAAGAGACAGTTGTCGAGCGGGTTATCAAAGTAGAAGACTAATGGAAAGCGTACAAGTAATACTGGTGATAGTTGTGGTTTCGCTGACAATTCTTTTCCTTGCCGTGGGTTTTCAGGTTTTTTTAATCATGCTTGACCTTCGCCGAGCAGTTAAGCGCTTAAATTCGCTTTTGGAAGATTCAATACTCGGGGGTGGGTTACTTCGTCCCGAGAAACTAACAAGTATTTTAGAAGTGTTTAGACGAAAAAAGAGCCCTTCCGACACCCGCGAGAAAGGCGAGAGTTAGTTTACTCGCAAAGTGGTTTGATCCTTGATTCTTGCGTATCGATGTATCAATTCATCGATACGAATAAGATGGACTCGATTTATTTGTACTTGGAATGAGTTTTTAGAAGCTTCTTGTCAAAGCTTTTAAGCTGAGATTTTGAGTTAAGGACCTCGGCTAGTAATAACGAGTCGTAAAAACTTACCCTTTCATTTTTATAAATATTGAGAGACAAAGGCACGAAAGATGAAGTTGAAACGTTGGGCTGCTTTATCAAGGAAATTAAAACATTACACAACTCTTTTTTGTTTGCCTTGTAGTGTGTCTCAAGAATATAAACTACTTCAGCCAGTACAATATTGGCAATATAAATTTTGTCATTTTCAATAATTTTCTTTGCGGTTTCTGCTTGGACTTTTATATCTTTGGTTAGAAAGCGGACGAGGTAGTTTGTGTCCAGGTATGTAGCCATTTTATCTGTCTGAAAATAGACCCTTTTTTATCAAATCGTTCATTTTCTTAAAAGAAAGTGGTTTGACTTTGGAGCTTTTTAGTGATCCATAAAGTTGGTCTATCGATAGTAGTTTTTCGATAACGAATTTACCTCCGATTTTATTAAAAATGATCTTGTCGGAGGGTTTAACGTTTAGTTCCCTCCTGATATTAACAGGAAGGGTAACCTGGCCTTTAACAGTTAAGGTGGATGTTAACATATACTTACATACTAAAACAAGTATTACTTTTTGTCAATAGTAATACTTTACTATTAATTAGGAGTAAAAACTTCTGTATGTTTTGACGAGTAGAATGATACTTTATTTGATTGTATAATAGCTTCACGGTGACGAGTAACGAAGTTAGGAAAAAATATATTGATTTTTTTGTTAAAAGGGGACATGTGGAAATTCCGCCGGCTCCGCTTGTTTTAGAAAATGATCCAACTACTCTTTTTACTTCAAGCGGTATGCAGCCACTTGTTCCCTATTTGATGGGTGAGCCTCATCCAAAGGGCAAGCGATTAGTTAATTCCCAGCCGTCTGTTCGAGCCCATGGAAAGAATGACGATATGTTGGAGGTTGGTGACAACAGACATTTAACTGTTTTTGAAATGCTTGGGAATTGGAGTTTGGGTGATTACTTTAAGGAGGAACAGCTCCCTTGGTTTTTGGAATATCTGACAAAACAACTTGGCCTCTCTAGGGCTAGTCTTTGGGTATCGATTTTTGAAGGTTATAAAAATATTCCAAAAGATATCGTTTCATTTGAGATATGGAAAAAGTTGGGTATAGCGGAGAATAGAATTTTATATTACGACGTTAAGAAGAATTGGTGGAGCCGCTCTGGAACTCCCGACGAAATGCCAACAAATGAAATCGGCGGCCCGACATCTGAAGTGTTTTTTGACTTTGGTGAGAATTTGGGAATTCATGAAAAATCTCCTTTTAAGGTTGATAAATGCCATCCAAATTGCGATTGTGGCAGATTTTTGGAAATTGGAAACTCGGTTTTCATGCAATATATCAAAACGAAAGACGGCTCGCTAAAGGAGTTGCCTCAGAAGAACGTTGACTTCGGCGGCGGGCTGGAAAGACAGGCGGCTGCTGTAAATAATGACCCAGATACTTTTAAAACAGATTTATTTTTTAGCCTGATATCAATCATTGCTAAAAATGTTGGTGAGGATTACGACAAGTCAGGAAACAAGAATGCTTATCGAATAATCGCTGACCATCTTAAGGCTTCAACTTTTCTAGCAGTTAACGGCGTGGTTCCATCCAACAAGGAGCATGGCTATATACTTCGCCGATTGCTAAGAAGAGCGATAGTTAAGACACATTTGCTAAATAGCGAGATTGATCCCGTACCAATGTTTTGGCAACTTGCACAAGAGACTACTGAGATTTATGACGACGTTTACATGGATTCAAAGAAAGATGGGAAAATTGTAGGCGAAATATTTAAAGATGAAGTTGAAAAATTCAATAGGAGTCTTGATCGAGGGCTAAAGATAATTAACACTAAAGAAAAAATTGGCGCGAAGGAAGCCTTTGATTTATATCAGTCACAAGGCTTTCCTCTGGAACTAATTGAAGAACTTATGGCTGAGAAAGGCCAAAAAATAGACAAAGAGGAATTTAAAAAAGAATTTGAAAAACACCAAGAAAAGTCCAGAACTGCCGGTCGTGGCATGTTCAAAGGCGGGCTTGGGGGACATTCGGAAACGGAAATTAAATATCACACTGCGACTCATTTATTACATCAGGCCTTGCGGGATGTCTTGGGTGATCATGTTCACCAAGCAGGAAGCAACATTAATTCCGACCGCTTGAGATTTGATTTCACTCACCCAACAAAGCTTACAGAAGAAGAAATCAAAAAAGTAGAGAACGAAATTAATTCAAAAGTCGACGAGGATTTGAAAGTGATTAGAGAGGAAATGCCAAAAGAGGAAGCCCTCAAAAAAGGCGCTTTGGCATTTTTCCCCGAGCGCTATCCCGACATGACATCCGTTTATACAATCGGGGAAGTCGATAAGCCTTACAGCATGGAACTTTGCGGCGGGTCGCATGTAACTTCGACTGGCGTAATCGGGCGTGTTAGAATAAAAAAGCAGGAATCCGTAAGCTCCGGCGTTAGGCGGATTTATGCGCTTTTAGAATAAAATCTGTCCATGAGTTTGATTAAATTTGGCTTAAAAGAAGCCGACAAAGAGCATTACTGGACCTTAATAATTGAAGAAGGCTGGGTCCAGAGTGCCATTTGGAAAATTGACGAAAAAGACGAGGAGGCACAGGTTGTTTCATTTAGCTCTCCTGTTCGCTTCGAAAGCGATGATGACTTGGTTGAAACCGTTGATACTTCTCTTTCGGCTACAATTCAAAGCTTACCCAAGGAATTCCCTGAGCCGTCAAAAACTGTTTTTGGGGTACCTTCCTCATGGGTGAACAATGGTCAAATAGTGCCGGAGCACTTGGAGAAAATAAGGCACATCTGCTCAAAGCTTTCCTTAGCACCTACCGGATTCGTCGTACTGTCTGAAGCTATTGCGTTTTTAACTAAGACACAAGAAGGTTCTCCGCTAAGTGCCGTGGTAATTGGCCTGACAGCTACAAGCCTTGAACTAAGCATTTTTAAGCTTGGCAAGTTGATTGGCAATACCAAGGTGGCTCGAAGTGTATCTTTATTTGACGACGCGGTTGAAGGTGTTTCGCGCTTTACTGACGGGATGCCTTTGCCTTCGCGGTTTTTAGTTTATGACGGTAAAGAGGGCGAAATGGATGAGGCCAAAGAAGCGCTTATTTCTGCTGACTGGTCAGCTAATACTTCTGATAAGGTTAAATTTATTCACTCTCCCAAAGTTGAAACAGTGAGTGTTAATGATAAGATTCTGGCAGTTTCGTTGGCTGGTTCTTCTGAGATCGGAAAAGTGAAAAGTGTCATAATGACGGGCATAAAAAGCGAAGATGCGGAGGAAAAGGTTGAAGTAACCGATGTGGTAAGTAATATCCGTGAAAACGAAATTACAGCAGGCGACTTGGGATTTGTAAATGATGAAGATGTTGTTATCGAGGAAAAAATTCCCGTCTCTGAAACCAAAGTCCATAAAGTAACACCGAAATTTAAAAATCCGTTCGCTTTTCCGAAGTTTAAGGTGAGCTCGGGCGGATCGTCCGGTAAAAAAATGCTAATCGTCGGGTTTTTACTGTTTTCTGTGATTATTATAGGTCTTACTTTGGCTTGGTGGTTTTTACCTAAGGCAACAGTCACCATTTTTGTCTCCCCCAAAACCTTGCAGGAAAAAGACACCATCTCAATAGATATAAATGCAACGGGGGCCAATCTGGAGGCGAAAGTTATTCCCGGCAGAATAGAAAAAGTCAAGGTAGATGGTAGTAAAACAAAGTCGGTAACAGGTACCAAAGTTGTTGGTGATAAAGCTAAAGGAACCGTCAAAGTCAGAAACGGCACGCCGACCGACGTCAGTTTTGCCGCCGGTACCGTTATGGAAGGGCCGAATGGGTTAAAGTTCGGCCTAGATGAGTCGGTGTCGGTTTCAAGCGCAATTTCGCCGACTTTACCGGGGACAGAAAATGTTTCGGTTACTGCCGAAGCCATTGGTTCGGAATATAACTTGGCTAAGGACGAAACGTTTAAAATGAGTAATTATCCGAAAAGTGAGATTGACGCGGTTGGTGAGGCCGATTTTTCTGGAGGTAGTAGCCGTGAAATTTCGGCTGTTTCGCAAGATGATGTTGAGCAGCTTGAGAAGAGTTTAACGGATGAACTTGAAGATCAGGCCGAAGAAAAAATGATGGCTACGCTTGCTGCGGACGAAAGTTTTATCGAAGGCACTGTGACTTCGAGTGTTGCCGAGAGGGAGTTTGATCATAAAGTCGGGGACGAGGCTGCAAGTGTCGAACTGTCTTTGTCATTGGAAGTAAGCGCTTTAGTCGTGGACAGCATCGACTTAGATGGCCTTGCATCAAAGCTTTTGGAAGACCAGACCCCTCAAGGATTTTTGTTCAGAAATGAACAAGTGGATAAGACTTTTAAATTAGAAGGTCAGAGCAATGGTGTTTATAAGGTTACGATTAGCTTTGTGGCCAATCTTTTGCCCAATCTTAAAGTAGACGAAATTGCGAGTAAAATTTCGGGTAAGTATACGGACGTGGCAAGCAATTATTTGCAAACGATACCAGGATTTAAAAAAGCCCAAATCAGTATTAACCCGAGGTTCCCTGGTAAGCTTGGTACTTTACCAAATGTAAAAAATAATATATCAATAGAGATCTCTGCGAGTAAGTAAATATGCGAAGAACTCTGTCAAAAATTGCATCGGTTATTTTGGGTTTGGTGGGGATTTTTATGCTTGCCTCTACTCTCTTTCCGATTTTTTCGTACGAAATCTCAACACGCGATACCTTTTCCAATTATTTGTCTCCTGTTCCCGAAGGCGATATGGTAATATTTGAAGCGTCGGGGGATGATCTGACTTTGGCGAGCAACTGGTTTGAAGGTGGGGCTGCGAGAGAAGATTTTGCCAATGTCGGTAACATTGACTATTATACACTTTCTATCCCAAAGTTTGGAATTGAAAACGCGACTGTGTCCGTCGGCGGGGAAGACTTAGCCGAAAGCTTAATCCAGTATCCGGGTACTGCTCTTCCCGGGAAAATGGGGAATACTGTAATTTTTGGCCACTCGATTCTGCCTCAATTTTTTAACCCCAAAAGCTATCTATCAATTTTCTCCAGGCTGCCCGAGCTTAAAAAAAATGACGAGATAGAGGTTTATTATGATGGCATAGCTTATCTTTATAGAGTTGTAGATTTGGTGGAAGTAGATCCGGATAATTTAAATGTGTTGGAACAGCGATGGGGAGATGCATTTTTGAGTCTTGTCACTTGTGTCCCCCCGGGAGACCCCAGAAAACCCAGAAGACTAGTTGTTAGGGCAAAAGTAGTTCCTCCAGAAAAATGAGGTTTATTGGAATAGACTATGGCGCAAGCAAAATTGGGCTAGCCTCTTCGGAGACTAAAATCGCTGAGCCGTTAACTGTGCTGCGAGGAAATCGCCTTTTTGAAAGAACTGTCGATTTGATTAAAAAATATTCTCCGGAAATGGTTGTCGTAGGTATATCAGAAAATGAGTCGGGCAAGCAGTCCAGGGAATTTGCAAGACGGCTTTCCAAAACTACCGGTATTAAGACCGTTTTGGAAGACGAAACTCTTAGCACCTACGAGGCGCAAAATCTGGCGAGACTGCAAAACATAGGTAGACGTCGTCGGAGTAAGTTGGAGGATGCATTCGCTGCAACTATTGTGTTACAATCTTATCTAGACAAAAATGTTTAAAAATGTAATTGCTCCCATTCAAGCTTGGCTCTTGTCGCAAGGCAAGTGTGTTGGCTGTTCAACACTTTTGGCTAAGGGTAAAAAAGAGAAGCATCCCAATGGTGAAAAAGTTACTTGTGTAAAATGCGGTAGGATCTATATTTACGACTCTAAAACCAAAAAATACCGCCGCGCGCTTCTTGACGAAGTTTAGATTAATGAAAAAAAGCTTTTTGGTTTTCGTGGTTTTGTTGCTATTTGCTGTATCAACGGCTATTAGTGTGGTGGTTTGGTGGAATAGCGCGATGAAGGCACCGTCCAGCGATTCTTCAAAAACAAGATTTTTAATAACCAAGGGAATGAGTGCGGGAGAGATAGCCAAGAAACTTGAAGGTGAGGGGCTAATTAAAAGCGAACTAGCATTTAGGATTTATGTTCAGATTAACGACTTAAGCAAAAATATTCCCGCTGGTGAATATGACATTTCGAAAAATCTGGATTTAAAGGGAGTGATAAGTGCGCTTCTTGGCGGACCGTCGGAAGTTTGGGTGACTATTCCGGAAGGGCTGCGGCGCGAGGAAATTGCTAAAAAACTGGTCTTGGCGCTGGGTTTGACTTTAGACGAAGCTAAGTTGTTTGAAGGCGAGTTTTTGAGGTATTCTGCCGGCCTTGAGGGTTATCTTTTTCCGGATACTTATTTGTTTCCCAAAGACGTTGCCGCGGAAAAGGTTGTGGCCAGATTAAATGAAGTCTTTGGGACTAGGGCAGGCGAAATTTCCTCAAACCAAGTGATACTGGCTTCATTGATTGAGCGGGAAACCAAAGGTAACCAGGAAAAACCCGTCGTCGCGGGGATTATTTTAAAAAGACTCTCCGCCGATTGGCCTTTGCAGATTGACGCGACGGTTCAGTATGCTGTTGGTTCAGTTGACGATTGGTGGCCGATATTAACACGGGAAGATTTGGAGATAAACTCTCCTTATAATTCGTACAAAAATCAAGGATTCCCTCCCACTCCGATTGCAAATCCGGGGCTTGCGTCAATTAATGCGGCTAAAAAACCCGAAGAGTCTGACTATTGGTTTTACCTTCATGACTCCTCGGGACAAATTCACTATGCTGCCACTCTTGAGGAACATAACGAAAATATAAGCAAGTATTTGGGAAAGTAGAGACCTCTTGACAAAGTAGATATCCTATATATAATTACCTTCAAGCCTACTGTTGTAGGTTGGTCCCGCGTCTGGTGTGCGGGCATTTTTAAGTTAAAAAAACTTGCGATGAGCCGGCAGTCAAGAGTAAACTTTGGCAAAGCTGAAAAGAATTTACCCAAACTGGATTTGTTGTTGGTCCAAAAGCAGTCATGGGACTGGTTTTTGACGGAAGGTATTGAAAAAGAAATTGCGGAAGTTTCACCAATAAATGACTTTACCGGAAAAAACTGGCGGTTAATTCTCTCTAATCACTCATTAGGCGCGTCTATAATTACGCCGCGGCTAGCCCGAGAAAAAGGACTCACATTTTCTTCTCCCTTCAAAGTTACTGCAACTCTCATTAATAAGCACACCGAAAAAGAAGTTTCCCAGGAAGTATTTTTAGGAGACATCCCCCAAATGACAAAATGGGGAACTTTTATTGTAAACGGCATCGAGCGGGCTGTAATTAATCAGATTGTCAGATCTCCCGGAGCATATTTCAGCGGGAACTTAGATGCTTTGTCAGGACGGATGCTTTATATATCCGAAATTAGACCTCTTCATGGTTCATGGCTGGAGTTTGAAGTAGGTAAATCCGATGTGATTGTTGCCAGAATAGATAGGCGGAAAAGGGTCCCGGTAACTGTTTTTTTGAGGGCCATGGGGTTATCCAGCGATGAAGAAATTAAAAAAACATTTGCTCAAGCAGATATTGACAAAAATCACCAGTATATCCAGAAAACTTTGGAAAAAGATTCTACAAAGTCTTCCGAAGAAGCTTTGATCGAAATCTATCGCAAAATGAGGCCGGGTGAGCCTTCGGTACTCGAGAACGCTCAAGAACTTTTTGAAGGACTGTTTTTAGATCCCCGAAGGTATGACTTGGGCAAAGTAGGTAGATACAAAATTAACAAGAAACTTGGGCTTAATGTCGAAAACGAAAAGAAAAATTGGGTTTTGACAAAAAACGACGTAGTTGGCGCATTAAACTATCTGATCGGACTGCAAAATAATCAGGGCAAAGTCGACGATATTGACCACCTTGCAAACCGAAGGCTTCGAAGGGTTGGAGAGCTCGTAGCGACTCATGCGTTCAGGGTTGGTTTTCTTAGACTTGAAAGGTCAATTAAAGAAAAAATGAGCCTCGTTTCAACCGCCGACAGACCGCTTCCTTCGCAATTAATTAATGCAAGGCCACTGATTGCTGCGATTAATGAATTCTTCAGGTCAAACCAACTATCGACTATTCTGGACGACACCAATCCTCTGAGTGAAATAGATAACTTAAGGCGTGTTTCCGTACTTGGGCCGGGCGGGATAAATCGCGAGCGGGCGTCGTTTTCGATTCGGGACGTTAATTCTTCGCAGTATGGCAGGATTGACCCAGTGCGCTCTCCCGAAGGTCCTAACATTGGCTTAGTTACGTACTTGGCTCTTTATGCTCGCGTCAATGAATATGGATTTGTCGAGGCTCCTTACAGAAAGGTAGTAAAGGTAAAAAAAGAGGGCAGGGAGTTTTCTAAAATTACGGAGGAGATTATGTATTTGCAAGCCGATGATGAACAGGAAAGCAGAATTACCCATTGCGGTGTAAACGTCGACAAAGACGGACTAATAACAGATGACCGTGTGGCCTTTCGTTATAACGGACTTTTTACCGAAGGACCGAGTAATCTGGTCGATTATATAGATGTAACTCCACGACAGGTTTTTGGAACTTCCGCTTCACTTATTCCCTTTCTTGCCCACGATGAAGGCAACAGGGCTTTGATGGGGTCGAATATGCAATGTCAAGCCGTGCCTCTCATAACTCCGAGTGCCCCGGTTATCGGTACCGGAATGGAAAGTTTTGTCGCGGACTCCATGGGTAAGGTGGTCCAGGTGGCTTATCCGGGAAAAGTGGTTTATGCGGATGCGGAAAGGGTGGAAGTAGCACTGGACAAGAAAGTGAATGGCCAACCGGACGATTATGACATCGAAATAACGGACGCTGGCAAGAAGGCCGTTTACCACATCACAAAATTTAGGCGGACATCTCATTCTACTTGTTATAACCAGAAGGTAAAAGTAAATGTTGGTGATAGGGTAAAAACAGGAGATTTATTGGCGGATGGCCCGGCAGTCGATGGCGGGGAGCTCTCGTTAGGGCAAAACCTGGTCATAGCCTACGCCTCGTTTGAGGGTTATGGATTTGAGGACGCGGTTTTGGTTTCCAGTAGGCTTGTAAAGGATGATTTACTAACATCAATCCATATCGAGGAATATTCAGCTGATGTGGTAGAGACAAAACTTGGACCGGAGGAGCTCACCAGAGACATCCCTAATGTTGCCGAAGCCGAACTTGCCAACCTCGCCGAAGATGGAATAATTGTCGTCGGCGCCGAAGTCGGCCCCAATGACATTTTGGTAGGCAAAATTGCCCCGAAGGGAGAGACCGAGTTAACCAGCGAAGAAAGATTGCTTCGTGCTATTTTCGGTGAAAAGGCGAGGGAGGTAAGGGATACTTCACTTCGCGTACCTCACGGCGAGAAAGGGATGGTTGTGGATGTCTCGGTTTTAGACAAGGACAAAGGTGACGAACTTGGTCCGGGAGTAATCAAATCGGTGATTGTAAAAGTTGCCCAGATGAGAAAAGTCACAGTAGGGGATAAGCTTGCAGGAAGGCATGGTAACAAAGGGGTTATCGCAAAAATAATGCCGGTTTCGGATATGCCCTATCTGCCCGATGGTACTCCTGTTGATATTGTCATTTCACCGTTGTCGGTTCTTGCCCGTATGAACTTGGGGCAGTTATTGGAGGCTCATCTGGGGTTGGCGCTTACTAAAACAGGTCAGAAGGCAAGCTTGCCGGTTTTTGATAGGGTTTCCGAGGATATTTTGGTTAACGAACTTAAAAAAGCGAATTTGTCGGTCAGTGGTAAAACCAAATTGGTTGATGGCCGGACAGGGGAGAGTTTTAAAGAGGATACGGTCGTGGGTGTAGGCTACATTATGAAGCTCACCCACATGGTCGAAGACAAGACACATGCTCGCTCGACTGGTCCGTACTCGCTTGTTACCCAACAACCCTTGGGAGGTAAAGCTCAAATGGGAGGCCAGAGGCTCGGGGAGATGGAGGTTTGGGCTTTGGAGGCACACCGTGCTACCTATACACTCCAGGAGATGTTGACAATAAAATCCGATGATATTGTGGGCAGGGCCAGGGCTTTTGAAGCAATTGTCAAGGGTGACCCCATTCCCGAGGCTAATGTACCAGAGAGTTTTAAAGTCTTGGTCCGCGAACTTAACTCCTTAGGTATGGCACTGGAAACAATTGGGGCGGTAATTGCTGATGAAGCCCAAAAAGAGGAAAACGAAGCGGTACAAAGTAAGGAAGTTGTGGAAAAAAAATTGTAAAACCATGGCTGAGTACAAACAGAATGACGTCGTAAGCGAACTTAAAAATTTAGCCGATTTTAAGGCTTTGAGGATTAAACTCGCTTCGGTAGATGATATTAAAAATTGGTCTAGGGGGGAAGTAACTAAGCCAGAGACGATCAATTACCGAACATTAAAGCCTGAAAAAGACGGCCTTTTTGACGAGCGCATTTTCGGCCCGACCAAAGATTGGGAATGCTATTGTGGAAAATATAAGAGGATCAGGTACAAAGGTGTCGTTTGCGATAAGTGCGGTGTTGAGGTAACACAATCCAGGGTCAGAAGAGAAAGGATGGGGCATATAACACTCGCTGCTCCTGTGGCTAATGTTTGGTTTTTCAAAGGCGCACCGTCGAGAATTTCTTTATTGCTTGACCTTCCGCCACGCTCGGTTGAGCAAGTGATCTATTTTGCCAAATACTTAGTGATAGGTATTGACGAGGAAAAAAGAAAGAAGGCCATTTTGGAGGTTGGTCTATCTCTCAAAGTTAAGCTTGAAGAAATAAAGGAGAGTTATGATGAGCGAAAGGAGCTTGTCGAAAAAGAAGCGGAAGCAGAAAGGGAAAAGATTAGTTCAAAGATCAAAAACAATGAACAGGCTCAGTTGGCAATATCCGAAGTCGAGCTTAATTTTCGTAAGAAAGATACCGCTTTGGCGGAAGAGGAGAAGCAATCCATTGAGAGGACAACCCAACTTTTTGACAGGTTGATGAATTTGGCCAAAAATATTGTACAGTTAGGTTTTTTGTCTGAAGATGAGTACGACGAACTTGATAGTTACGGAGCAGCTTCGTTTCTCGAAGTCAAAATGGGGGCGGAAGCCATACTTGATGCCATACAAACTGTTAATTTAGATAAGGAATCGGCAGATCTCAAAAAGCAGATTTTTGAAGTTAAGAATAAAAATAGCAAATATGTAAAGCTAACCAAGCGGCTAAAACTGATAGACGGCCTGCGCAGTGCTAAGGTTGACCCTTCCTGGATGATATTTAGAGTCCTTCCGGTGCTTCCGCCGGATTTGCGGCCGATGGTTCAGTTGTCAGGCGGAAGATTTGCCACAAGCGACCTAAATGATCTTTATCGAAGGGTAATAAATAGAAATAACAGGCTAAAGCATTTGATGAGTTTGGGTGCGCCCGAAATTATACTTCGCAACGAGAAAAGGATGTTGCAGGAAGCTGTCGACTCCTTGATCGACGCTTCCCAGAGGAAGGCAACCCGGCGTGGGCGGGGCAAACAAGCCTTAAGATCACTGTCAGACATGTTGCGAGGCAAGCAGGGCAGGTTTAGGCAGAATTTGCTGGGTAAAAGAGTCGATTACTCCGGCCGTTCCGTGATTGTGGTGGGTCCTGAGTTGAATCTCAATCAGTGTGGTTTGCCTAAGGAAATGGCTCTGGAGATGTTCAAACCTTTTGTGCTTCATGAAATGATCATCCGTGGGATAGCCCCGAATGTTAAAAGTGCTAAAAACATGATTGAGCGAAGGCCTCCGGAAGTTTTTGATATTTTGGAGGAGATTACCCGCGACCACCCGGTTTTGCTAAATCGCGCTCCCACACTGCACAAGCTGGGAATTCAGGCGTTTTACCCGGTGCTTATTGAGGGAAGCGCTATCAGGCTTCACCCCGCAGTTTGTTCCGGCTATAATGCCGACTTTGACGGCGACCAAATGGCGGTGCACGTGCCTTTATCCAAAAAGGCCATAGAAGAGGCGAAGTCCCTGATGCTTCCGAAATTCAATTTATTGCGTCCTGCCGATGGTACTCCGATTACCACCCCGTCGTCTAAGGAGATGGCTTTAGGGGTTTACTACTTTACCAGCGATGATAGTAGGATAGGACCTTTTGGCAGTATTTTTGCTGACAGCCGGGAGGCGATTACTGCCTATCAATCTGGGAAAGTTGCTCTTAGACAAAAAATTAATGCCCGGGTCAACGGCAAGATCATTGAGACAACTGTTGGTAGACTTATCTTTAATCAGATACTGCCGCCCGGTTTTGGGTTTGTCAATGAGAGTGTTAATTCCTCACTCATTAAAGAAATATTTACAAGGGCCTTTAACGAGGTGGACTTAGACTCGCTTGTTAGTTTGGTGGATGCCATTAAAGACTTGGGGTTTGCAGGTGGAACACTTTCAGGCCTTTCATTTGGAATATTCGATGCGGCCATGCTTGAGGAAAAGAAAGACATTATTTTAGCTTCAAACAAAAAGGTTGAAGTGATTGAGGAGAACTTTAACCAAGGGTTAATTACCGCCGATGAGAAGAAACGGCTGTCACACGAGGTTTGGATAGAAACGACAGAGGAGATTGCTGACAAAACTTGGGAGAAAATTGATCCGAACGGATCGATTAAATTGGTAATTGACGCAAAGGTCGGGCGTACTTCAAGAGATCAAATAAAGCAAATTTCGGGTATGCGGGGGTTGGTTGTTGATCCTTTGGGTAAAATTGTGGACCTGCCTATTAAAAGCAACTTCCGCGAAGGCTTGTCTGTTTTCGAATATGTTACTTCCGGAAGAGGGTCCAGAAAAGGGTTGACAGATACTGCCATCAAGACGGCTGACGCGGGCTACTTGACCAGAAGGCTTGTCGACGTGGCGCACGATGTGTTGGTCAGATCCGAGGATTGTGGTGCTAAAGAAGGGTTTTTAATTGATCACAAGACCCGTCCGGCTACTTTTGCAAAGCGCATTTTGGGTAGGTTTGCTGCCGAGGTAGTTAAAGACAAGAAGGGGAAAGTTGTTGTTGAGAAAAACGGAATGATAGATGAAGCCAAAGTTGACCAAATTGAAGAAGCCCAAATAGATGCGGTCAGTGTTCGTTCTCCCTTGACCTGTGTCGCCCGCTACGGGGTTTGTACAAAGTGTTATGGTTGGGATCTATCCAACCGAAAGATAATCAATTTGGGAGTGCCGGTTGGAGTGGTAGCTGCGCAGTCGATTGGTGAGCCTGGTACGCAGCTTACTCTAAAAACGAAACATTCCGGTGGAGTTGTGGGAGTGGATGTTACCCAAGGTCTGCCTCGGGTGGAGGAGCTGTTTGAATCACGAGTTCCCAAAGTGCTTTCTCCTCTTTCGGAGATTCCGGGCAAAGTAACTTTGGCTGAAACGGACGAGGGCTGGGTTGTAAAAGTGGCAACTATTAATACCAAACCTAAAGAGGAGAGGGAATATTTGATTCCAAGGACCAGTAAAGTAATTGTCGAAGATGGCCAGTTGATTGATGCCGGAACACAGTTGGCTTCGGGTTCGTTGGACATTAAAGAAGTTTTGGCCGTTCGAGGGCTAAGGGAAGCGCAGATCTATTTGGTGAACGAACTTCAAAAAGTTTACGAATCCCAGGGAATTCCGATTAATGACCGACATTTTGAGGTAATTACCAAAAAGATGAGTGATGAAGTTAAAATTGTGACTTCGGGGGATACTATGCTTTTGCCGGGTGAGTTGGTTGAGAAGGTTCGGTTTGAGGAGGAGAACGAAAAAGTTTTGGCTGCGGGGGGCGAGCCGGCCAGCGCCCAGCAGGTGATACTTGGAGTAACTAAAAGAGCCCTTTTTACTGAAAGTTGGCTATCTGCGGCAAGTTTTGAACAGACCACAGATATATTAACTACAGCAGCCCTTATGGGTAGAGTGGACAAACTTATTGGTTTAAAGGAAAACGTAATTATCGGAAGGCGGATTCCAGTAGACACGGAGCGGGCGGTCTTGATAGAAACTGCTTCTTAAGATACAATTGTAACTTGCTATGCCTACATTTTCACAACTAGTTCGAAGGCCACGAAAGAAGGTTGTTAAAAAGACTCGAAGCGCGGCATTAAAAAGGTGGTTTAACGCTAAAGACAGGGTTTATAAAGAAACGCCTTCGCCGTTTAAGCGCGGCGTGGTTTTGGCTGTTCGGACAATGACTCCTAGAAAGCCGAATTCGGCTCTTCGCAAAGTTGCGCGTGTAAGGCTTTCTAACAAGCAGGAAGTAACAGCCTATATTCCCGGTGAGGGCCATGAATTGGCAGAACACGCGATTGTTTTGGTCAGAGCAGGTAGAGTGAAGGACTTGGCTGGGGTGAAATATCAAGTGGTGCGAGGAAAGTTTGATACTACGGGTGTTGTTGGGAGGAAGACGTCAAGAAGCAGATACGGGACAAAAAATGAAGGTGGGGGAGTAAGACCGGCTACGCAAGCGACCGCACAATAGTTATAATCATATGCCAAGACGAAAATTGAGAATTAAGAAAATGACGAGTCCGGATCCGGTTCATGGCAGTGTTTTGGTGGAAAGGCTAATTAATCGGTCTATGCGGGATGGCAAAAAAAGTATCGCACAAGCCCAGGTTTATAGGGCGCTTGATATCGTGGCCCAAAAGGTTAAAGAAAATGGTGTGAAGGTGTTGGAGAAGGCCTTAGATAATATTAGACCCGTTATGGAAGTCCGTCCGCGAAGAATCGGAGGAGCAGCTTATCAGGTGCCCATGCAGGTTCGTGGTCCAAGGCGTGAATCTCTTGGAGTCAGATGGCTGATAACTTCGGCCAGGTTGCGATCAAATAGCGACTATCACACATACGCCGAGAAACTTGCGGCAGAGATTATGGAAGCCGCAAATGGTGAGGGGCCGGCGGTTAAGAAAAAACAGGACATGGAAAGAATGGCCGAGGCAAACCGTGCCTTCGCCCACTTCAATTGGTAAGTCTCTTTTATTTGTTGACACCCGTTTTCGTGTATTGTATGATTAAATACATGATATGAGTTTGGATTTAGGATTTTCAAAAATAGAAGGTTTTGAATGGGACGAGGGAAACCTTGAACACATTAATAAACACGGGGTCAACTTTAAAGAATGTGAGCAAGTTTTTGTTAATCGGCTAATATTAATAAAAAAGGATAAAAAGCATTCCGTAAATGAAAGTAGGTTTCGGGCTTTGGGATACACAAATAACGGTAGAAATTTATTTATAGCCTTTACTGTGAGAGCAAAGAAAATTCGGGTAATTTCGGCTAGGGATCAAAATAGGAAAGAAAAGTTTGTTTTAAAGAAAATTGGAGGTGAACGAGGATGAAGAAGTTAAAACCAATTCCAGTATTCAAAAATGAAGACGAAGAAGCTGAATTTTGGGCTACTCACGATAGTACAGAATATATTGATTGGAGCAAGGCGATTAAGAACCCAGTTTTTCCCAATTTAAAGTTATCGACAAAGACGATTACGATAAGGGTTACAGAAACCCTTCTTAGCGACTTAAAGATGATAGCTAACAAAAAAGATGTACCTTACCAGTCTTTAGTTAAAATATTTCTCGATGAAAAAGTTAAAGAGGAAATTGCACCGAAATTCAAATAAACGTAGACGTGTGCTCGTAGCTTCAAAATCTTTTTTGGAGTTTTTGTGTTTTCCGGGTGTGTTTTGTCTTTTTTCCAATTTTTAAATGCGTTTATTTGTGATTGGTTTTGTGCCCCGCCTTGCTGGCGAGACTAGACTCGACACACCCGGTGTCGAAAGAAAACTTCCCCTTGCGGGGGGAGTCCACTCGTTTCCGAGTGGACTCCCAATAAGTCCGGCCCCCAAGGCCGCATAAAGCGCCTCAAGGGCATTAGGGAGAAAGTTTACGGAAGGTTTCTCGCGGTGTATAACGTCGCGAGAAGGAGGAGATCAGCAAGAGCGAATATGAGGAGAAATAGTCTTCCTGACCACGATCTCCAAATTGCTGACCCGTCCGTTAGGAGCCCAACGAGAAAAACGAGCCCAAAGATTCCGGCGACTGTCAGAATCTCGGGTTGAGGTGCCAATGTCCCATAAAGGAACAAGGAACCAAGTGCTCCGAACCCTCCGATTAGCAAAAGTTTTGTTGACATCTTACGCTCCTTTTCTTTTGAAAAAGTCCCTCGTGGGACTTCGGGGTATAGAGACTTTTCTTTTTAATCTCCATAATCCGAAATCCCACAAAAGGATTTGGGAAACTATAAATTTCAAGGTGCAAACGACCCTGACTATAGGATGTGTATTTATACAACTTAATTTAAACAAGTGCTTGATACGATAGGCTCAAAAAGTACCGAAAGTATGTCCTTTTTGACAAAAGACTTGACAAAAACAAACGTGAGCGGTAATATTGAAACTGGATACGTATGAGACCAGAAGACCAGATTTATAACTTCTATAGGATTGAGTTGAAACAGGTTGCGGACACTATTGGAAAAGGCAAAGTGGCTATTTTTGTCGGTATAAACGCCATAGGCAAAACTTATTTGGCTCGGCAAGTCCTTTCAGAGAGATTTCGAAACGAGTTTTTGGAAAACCAAAAAACTTACTTTGTTTCCGTAGACTTGAAAGATAAGGTTGGCTTGTCAACTAACCAAGTCCTTTCCCATTGGCTTAGTCAGACAAAGAAGGCCTTGGGCTTAAAAGATGAATTAAAAGAGGTAAATAACTTTTCTTTTTACTCCGAGATGACCGAGCTGATTAAGAAATTGAATCCAAATGAGAAAATGTCTTTTGTAGTTTTGGATTTTCAGAACACATTTGGTTGTGATGAATCCTTTTTCCAAAGTCTGATTTACCTCTCTATTTATTCATACGGAAAAGTTTCTTACATAATTTTGTCTGAGCCGCAGATTTTGGAGAGCAAGAATTTAGGCGTTATTAGATTTTTGGAAAAATTTGAGAATTTGAGGAAATTCAACTTCATGAGAGCCTTTGATGCGAAAACCATGAAAGCAGATATTGCGGTACAAGGCAAGCTTCTTGGCATGGATTTTAAAAAATACCGAACAATGTTAGTCAAACACTCTCATGGCTATCACGGCATATCTAGAACCTCTTGTCATTTGATTAAAGAAAATCCGAAATTAACGGATATCAGGAAACTTTCTAAAGTTTTTGCCGAAAACTCTTCCTGTCAATTTTGGGTGAAGGAAATTTTGGACAGCATTCCGAGGGAGTCGGCAAGAATCCTGAAGGAAGCGGTCGGTAATAAAACAAATTTCCAAAAATATCCAAAAAATATTTACGGGAAGTTTCTTATTGATTTGACTTTCTTAAAAAAAGACGGGACTTTTCGCTATCCCTTACTTACCCCGTTTATCAAAAACTATTCTCCGCAAGATTTGACTTCTCCTGAAGTTAGACGAATAAAAAACTCTTTTTTTGTCGGGAATGATAAAATGAAGTTGACCAAGAAAGAATTCATGGCCTTAGACCTTCTTTATAAAAATAAAGGCAAGCCGGTAAGTAGCGACTCTTTGGGGGAGTCTATTTGGAAGGACAACCCCGACGAATTTTCGCTGTGGGCAATAGCCCAGATAATAAGGCGTTTGAGGAAAAAGCTAGCTTTTTATTTTATAAATCCCCAAAGGATTAAAAGTGTGAGGAATGAAGGGTATGTTTTAAATTAATATGACTTCAGATTCGTCAGATGTTGAAGTTGGAGTGCAAACAGCATTTGCAACAACAAGGCAAACAATTAGTAGCGAGTTGTTGAAAACTCTTTCAACAAGCCCTTTTGAACCCTCCCATCCTTATTTAAGAGAGGTTGAAGATTTAAAGAATATGTGGCCGGATTTTCCCGAAGAAATGATCGAGCTTTATGCTAAGTTTCCCCAAGCTGCGAAAGAAGTAATAGGAAGACCCGGTTGGAATAATGTTGTTGCAACAAGGTCAGGATTATATGCACAGTGGTTAATGAAAATGGCTTGGCAGCATCCGATTAAAAATGAAGCTAAACCCCGCGGGCGGGATCACACAGCCGCACTAGGGGTTTGGGACAGGTTGTCGGAAGAAATGTTTGAGGCAGAAGCCGATAGCGGAGTTATTGTTTCTCCGGGTAATGAAATAAGTGCTCCAATAGCTTTATTTGGAAAGATT
Source organism: Candidatus Woesebacteria bacterium RIFCSPHIGHO2_02_FULL_42_20 (assembly GCA_001792535.1). GTDB lineage: Bacteria > Patescibacteriota > Microgenomatia > UBA8517 > UBA8517 > 2-01-FULL-39-21. The sequence continues at coordinate 73,291 of MGGS01000002.1, forward strand.
GTTCCTGAAAATTTTAGAGAAAGTTGTTTGGACCAGATGAATGAGGACAACTGGCCGATTGAAATTATAGGAGATAGGGTGTTTTTTAAAGATCCACTTACGTTTTACTTACTTCTTTCTGATAGATTTTTGACAGATGAAGAGGATTTGGGTCCGCATTTTTTAGGGCTTAACCAGATTGGTATAGGTTTCCACGCGGACATTGGCACTGTCATTGAAAGGTTGGATAAGGCAGAGAGTTTTGAAATTGAAGAGCTTTCAAAAAATTTCATGCTACTTTTGATTATTGGCGAAAGAATTTTTTTGTGGCCGGATAAGAACGGCGGGTTTGATGATTATTTAGTCGGAATCGCACGAAAAATGGGCGGAAAAGAAGGTGTTGATTTGGCATATGCGGTATACCGGGATATCAGTAGCATTTATTCAAAATTGGATATTTCAAAATCTCCAAGACATGTTCTGGGGCCGATTTTAACTAAAGAAAAAATTGCCGAAAGTTTGGACAAGGCCAAAAGAGCAATTCAAACCGAAGAAAGAATTGTAATGTATCCTAATCGTGAAGTCGTGGTGAAACCGGAGGTTATTGATCAGGCTCTTACTCGCGCGAGAGCCTTGGGAGATCCGCGTGAGTTCTGGCAAGATGTTTTTATTCGCAGTGGGGTTGATTTTAAAATGACCCAAAGATTCGAAAGAGGGAAATATAAAGCAGATTTGGAAGATTTTTATGAATCGGCCTTGGCAGAGCGCAAACAAATAGCGGTGGAAATACTTGCGACAGCAGACATGGTGGGTTTTGACCCGAAAAAGGCTCTAGCATTGGCTGCCGGCGCACAGCTTTTTTGGGGTGAGGCAGTTATCCCGATTGACAATGCTGCCGGTGTTCACAAAAGGCGAAAGGGGTTAGATACCGCGGTTGCCAGAGAGGGCGTGGGACCGGCGATCGAAAAATCCATGGTAGCACTGGGGGGAATTTTTAAAGACGCTTTCGGGGAAAAAGCAGGAGGAAAGGTTGGTTTGGAGTTAGCAGAAACTCTGGAGTCGACTTTTGGAGGAAGCGTGCGTTTGAGAGATCTGGGCTGGGATAGCGGCTATGGTGAACACAGAAAAAATATAGGCAGGTTAATCAGCGCCTTCAGTTTATTTACCAGGTACATGGGCGAACAAAGCGGTTTCCCCGAGGCGACTAAATATTTGGCCCTGGCTCAAAGGCTCGGTCACACTTTGGGGCAGATTAATAATGCTATGGAAGATGTCAACCCGCCCGGTGAAAAACATGAGGCCGGAAGCGACGTCGGGCAAGTGACTATATTTTGGAAGACTTTAACCGAGCTTCCCGAAGACGTAGTGGGTACAGACGAAAAAGACTTTGTAAAGCGAGTTTTTGATGCGGAAAGCGACAGGAAAATTTCCGGCAGGCCAAGAACTCCCGAAGAAGAAAGTGATTTCGAGAAAGTTTTAAGATTAGGCGGGCGCTATCAGGGTGATGTCGCGAGAGCTTTGGAGAGTAAAGCCAGAATGCTTTATGAACGCTCGAAAAGGTGCATCGACAAAGCAGTGAAACTGTTACCCAGAGTTGATCAAAGAGTCGAGAAAGCGAGGGAAGTGTTTTTGTTTGGCGCAGATTACCAATGGGACAAATTTCAATCTTTTATTCCAAGAGACGAAGCTGAAGGAGCGCCGATTCCGATTGACACGACAATGCTTTCTCCAAAGACGCCTGTTCCCGTAGAGGTTAATTAGTTCCTACGTATTTATAAACGACTCTATTTACCTGTTCGGCTATTAGGTATGGAGGTTTTTCTCCTCTTGAAGGCTTATTGCTGATTCTAAAAAAACCAGCCGGGCCAGGGGTTTTTAATGCGTCCATGGCTTCCAGAAGCATCAAGGCACAGTTATTGATATCAACAAAAGGGCGGGGATATTCTGGTTGTTCGCTTAGTGTTCTTTTACAAACCTGTCTTATTGCATCTGGTCGGTAAGCGTTTGTGTGGAGCGTATCAGCAAATAGGTATGCAAGCCGCCCTTCTCGTGTGTCAGGAGTTCTGACGAACATTCTGATCATCCCTGCAAGATACAAAGGTAAGGATTCTAATCTAACAAGATCATTTGTTATAACGTGTAAACCATTACCGGTATTTAAAAGAGACCAGTCAGCATGTACAAGTCTTGAAGAGTCAATAATATCGAAGACAGCTGTTCCAATCGGTTGCTGGTCAAGGTCGAAAGTTGGAAATGCAAAAAGATCTAATTTGCCACTGGCGCTTCTTACTCCCACGGTCGGGCTGATTGCGCAGATCTCTCCGTGCTTTGATTTCGGCCACAACCCGTTTTCAAGAGTCCAAATAATTTCACTCATACTGTAATCGCTGGGTACTCCTTGGAGTGGCGTGGTATAGCCATAAGTCGGAGGATGTTCGGGATAATGAGAAAAGAATAACCTTTCAATCTCGGGATGGCTTCGTATTAATTCTGCCCATACAACAGGAGAACTCCTAAAAGAGTTCACTTTTACTTCGTGAGTTTCAGGAGGAGGAACTATTTGAAAGGTTTGAATATCATGAATTACTATTTGTTTCCCTCTGAGGTCAACCGCTTCTTGTATCATGACCAATTTTACTACTATAAGTCAATAATGTTAACCTTATTGATTTGAATTAGAAAGATTGCTAAAATTCATAGACTGCTTTCCATCGGGGGCAGTATATTTTTGTCAGGTATTTTCTCCTGATCACTAATATCTTGTTGTTTCAATGTCTTAATTTTATGGCAGTACAACAGCAGAAGAAAAAAGCAGCGATGGTTATGACGGTCACTCGTGACCGTGTTGTTCCTTTGGAAAAAATCAGAAACATAGGGATAATTGCCCACATCGACGCCGGCAAAACGACAACCACCGAGCGCATTCTTTTTGAAACAGGCAGAACTTATAAACTTGGCTCGGTTGACGAGGGGACAACGGTCACCGACTGGATGGCACAGGAGCGGGAGCGCGGGATAACAATTGTGTCTGCTGCAATAACAACTTTTTGGGATATAAAGAAAAAGAGTAACATCGAGCAAGGCCACTACAGAATAAATATAATCGACACTCCGGGGCATATCGATTTCACCGCCGAAGTCGAACGATCTTTGCGCGTTCTTGATGGAGCCGTCATGGTCTTTGACGGCAGGACGGGTGTCGAATCACAGTCTGAAACTGTGTGGCGGCAGGCAGACCGTTACAAAGTTCCAAGGATTTGTATCCTGAATAAACTGAACCTCATTGGCGCTGACTTTGATGGTTCTATCAAGTCCATCCGGGACAGGCTTGGAGCAAATGCAGCCGCAATTCAAATGCCTATTGGTATTGAACACTCTCTCACAGGAGTTGTTGATTTGGTTTCAATGAAAGCCTTTACTTATGATGGTGTCGAGTCAAATAAACTTGAGGAAGGCGATATTCCCTCGGAACTTTTGGACAAGGCAAAAGAACTGCGGGGAGTATTAATAGAAAAAATTGCCGAGTTTGACGATGAGGCGTTGGCTAAGTACTTGGACGGGAAGGATCTTGCCGAGGTCGACGTTAAGCGTGCAATCAGGGCGGGGGTAGTTGCTGGTAAGTTTTTCCCGATCTTGGGTGGTGACAACAGAACCGCGACTGCCCAGCTACTTATGAATGCGGTTGTTGAATTCTTACCTTCCCCGATCGATCTGCCGGATGTGGAGGGGACAGATCCCTCCACGGGTGAGGTAATTAAGCGAAAAAGGGAAAATGAGGAAGCCTTCAGCGCTTTGGCTTTCAAAGTAATTACGGATCCCCATGTAGGCAGACTGGTTTACTTAAGAATTTACTCGGGGATATTAAAATCCGGCCAGCAAATTTTTAACACCAGTAAAAGAATAAACGAGCGGATCGGTAAACTTGTTTTGATGCACGCTGACCAAAGAGAACTTATCGAGGAGGCTTTTGCGGGAGAAATTGTGGCAGCCGTTGGTATTAAAGACACTACTACAGGCAACACGCTGAGCGAGCCTGGTCGGCCCGTTTTGCTCGAGTCGATTACTTTCCCGGAGCCGGTGATCTCGCTTGCTATTGAGCCGGCTACCAAACAGGATCTGGAAAAAATGGGATTGGCCTTAAAAAAGCTTTCGGATGAGGACCCGACGTTTAAGATTAAGACCAATCACGAGACGGGGCAAACTATTATTTCCGGAATGGGTGAGCTACAACTTGAGGTTTTGGTCGACAGGATGAAGCGGGAGTTTAACGTCGAAGCGAAAACTGGTGCCCCCCAAGTTGCTTATAAAGAAACAATTAAGGCTAAGGGTCTAGGCGAAGGTAAATACATTCGCCAGACGGGTGGCCGCGGACAATACGGGCACTGTTTCCTGCGAGTTGAGCCCAAAAACCGCGGTGAAGGTTTTGAGTTCGTGAATGCAGTTAAAGGGGGATCTATTCCGAATGAATTTATTCCGGCTGTGGAAAAGGGAGTCCGAGAAAAGCTGGAAAATGGTATCTTAGCCGGTTTTCCGATGGTGGATTTGCAGGTTACGCTTTATGATGGTACATACCACGATGTAGATTCCAGCGAAATTGCGTTTAAAATCGCCGGTTCTATGGCAGTTGAGGATGCCGTGAGGCGGTCATTGATGATACTTCTCGAGCCGATTATGAAAGTGGAAGTGTCCACCCCTACCGAGTTTATGGGTGACATCATTGGAGACCTCTCATCCCGCCGGGCCCAGATTCAAGGAACAGAGGATAAAGGAATTATGACGGTTGTAAATGCATTGGCGCCTTTGAGTGAGCTTTCAGGTTACGCGACGGTTTTGCGCTCGATTACCCAAGGCAGGGCAACTCCGTATGTCGAGCCAAGCCACTACGAAGAAGTTCCTAAAAATATCCAAGAGCAAATAGTTGCAAAGAGCGGTAAATCCACGGCGAATTAATTGACTATTGACAGGTTTGATCAGCCACAATTATACTATCCAGTAGTTAAAGAGCTTGGTTGCTCTTTTTATTTGTCAGTTAATAGTATATAATCAGCTAATATGGCAGCAGATACGAAACAAAAATTTGAAAGAAGCAAGCCGCACGTCAATATCGGCACTATTGGTCATGTTGACCACGGAAAGACGACTTTGACTGCCGCAATTACCACAGTACTCTCCAAACAAGCAGGAAATAAAACCAAGGCTTATAAATTTGACGACATAGATAACGCCCCCGAGGAAAAAGAGCGGGGAGTCACAATTAATATTTCCCATATTGAATACGAGACAGCAAAACGGCACTATGCTCACATTGATGCTCCGGGCCATGCCGATTACATTAAAAACATGATTACAGGTGCGGCTCAAATGGACGGAGCCATATTGGTCATTTCCGCCGCAGACGGCCCGATGCCGCAAACCAGAGAGCACGTCATTTTGGCTCGCCAAGTCAACGTTCCTTATTTAATTGTTTTCCTTAATAAATGTGATACGGTTGATGACCCGGAGATTTTGGACTTGGTTGAGTCCGATGTTCGGGAGTTACTCAAAAAATACGAATATCCCGGTGACGATGTTCCCATAATTCGAGGGTCGGCACTCAAGGCTATGGAAGGGGACGCCGAAGCCGAAAAGCAAATTATGGCTTTGATGGACGCCGTTGATACTTATATTCCCGAGCCAAAGCGCGAGGTAGACAAGCCGTTCTTGATGGCTGTCGAAGACGTTTTTTCGATCAAAGGACGCGGCACTGTTGTAACGGGTAGAGTAGAGCGGGGAAAATTGGCGGTTAATGAGGAGATTGAAGTCGTTGGACTTAAGGATACGGCCAAAACTGTTGTGACAGGGCTTGAAATGTTCAGAAAGACTTTGGATGAAACAGTCGCGGGGGACAATTCCGGAGTACTTCTTCGAGGAGTAGAGAAAAACGACGTTTTACGCGGCCAAGTGCTTGCAAAGCCGGGATCGGTTACTCCTCATACTGAATTTGAAGCAGAAGCCTATATTCTTTCCAAAGAAGAAGGTGGCCGCCATACGCCATTTTTCACCGGCTACAAACCGCAATTCTTTATCCGGACAGCGGACGTTACAGGAGAAGCGACGCTTCCCGAGGGAATTGAGATGGCCATGCCGGGAGACAATGTCAAAATGAAAGTTAAACTCATCCAGCCGGTTGCACTGGAGGAAGGCCAGAGGTTTGCCATCCGCGAGGGTGGAAGTACAGTCGGCGCCGGGGTGATTACCAAAATTATAGCTTAGTAAATTTGCACCTTAAATGTCGGCAGGAAGACTCCGAGTCAAACTCAAGAGCTACGATCATCATATAATTGATGAGGTGGCGACTAAGATATTGGAAACAGCCCTTGCCACTGGTGCGAAAATAGTAGGCCCTATTCCGCTTCCAACTAAACGAACCTTGATTCCTGTCAATAAATCACCTCACACAGACAAAGATGCCAGAGAGCATTTTGAAATTCTGGTTCATAAAAGGCTAATTGATATCTTGGACCCTTCCGACCGCACAATCGATTCTCTGTCTAATTTAGATCTTCCGGCCGGTGTTTCCATTGAAGTTAAGATGTAAAATTACCCTATGGGCAACTTTGTTTCCCGTGCTGGCGAAAAACTTGCCTTTGCTTTGAGCACTTTCAAGATCGATGTTAGTGGCCTCACGGCCGCTGATTTTGGAAGCTCGACCGGTGGCTTTGTCGATTGTTTGCTGCAAAACGGCGTTAAAAAGGTTTATGCGGTAGAAGTTGGCTATGGGACTTTGGATTGGAAATTGCGCAACAACCAAAGAGTTGTCGTAATGGAACGTACCAACGCCATGCACGTGACTTTGCCCGAAAAAATGGACTTTATCACGATTGACGTTGGTTGGACAAGGCAGAAACTAATTTTACCTAATGTTTTTGCCAATCTTAAAAAAGGTGGGACAGCAATTTCTTTGCTTAAACCGCACTATGAAGCCGACAGAAAATATCTGCGGGGTGGCAAACTTGCCGACGAATTTGTAGATGAAGTTTTGGAAAGTGTAAAGTCGGATATCGAAGCTGTCGGCGGCAAAGCAATCGATGTCGTTGAGTCCCCAATTTTGGGTGAAAAAGGGAAAAACCGCGAGTTTCTTGCTCGTATACTCAACCAACTAAGAAATACTTAATATATTACAGAATATAGATCTACAGATAGGTTTTGATATAATACCACGGGTTATGTTTGGTGTGAGGTGAATTTAATAATCTCTTCTGCCAGTTCTTTTGGATGGTGAACTGGAATCGAGTGGTTGCAGAGGTAGGAGATTACTTTTTTGTTTTTGAAATTATTGTAGAGTTCTGTCCCGTTTATTTTTATTACTGCACTATCTTTTGTGCCGTAAGCAAGAAGGATCGGTATATGAACCATACTTACTTTGCTTGGCCAGTCGTGTGTTAATAAATCACGACAACAGAGGGCAACCGATTTTGCGTTGCTCTTTTTAAGAAAACCCGCGTCCAGAGGGATTAATTTTTGGAGGGTAGATTTTAATAACTTGTTTTTAGAATTGAGAATGAGTTTGATAATTTTGTCAACAAAACCAAGGTTAATACCGATCCAGATAAGAAATCTGAAATTTTTGGGCGAGTGCGAATTTGGTTTTCTTAACGGCGACGAGACAATAACCAGTTTTTTGACTTCTCTGGGAAATTTTATTGAGTACTCAAGTGAAATATATCCTCCTAATGAATGGCCGACCAAAATGTAAGGCGATTTGATTTTTAGTTTTTTAAGTACGTCTTTGACATAAATTGGAAAAAGGTCAAAATCTAGTGGCTTTCCTTTGTAAATTTTATAGTATTCGGGAATATCAAAAGCAATAGTTTTGTATTTGTTTTTAGGGAAATACTTTAGCATCTTTTTCCAAAGACTTTTAGAGTATCCAAGGCCGGGAATGAAAATTAGAGTTTTCATAAAGGCAGCCTCCATTTTGTAAATGCACCGGGGTAAACGGCTTCTTTTCCGCCAAAAGATTTTTTAAAACGTGTGAACCCGAGCCAGGATTTTAACGGAAAGCGGTCGTCATAGACGCCTTCTAAATCAAACAACTTACACTTTAATTTTTTGGCCAGCTTTATAGCTTCCCAAGTAACTAACGTTGGTGCAAATAATTTCTTCCCTTCAGGAGTGGCCGCGGCGTACATGTAATAGGCAACACTACCCGTTTCAGGCATTAATATTCCGGCGAGAAGTTTATTGCTCTTATGTGCGAGCAGTAGATGCGAGTTTTTGCCAAAAGCGCTATGCAAAGCGTGAATTGATTTGCCGAGTTTTAATAATCTCCTACTTGGTTGGGCGGCGAGCCAAAGTTCTACAAATGAATTCATATCGCTAGAACTTGTTACTTGTAATTTGTTACGCTTGGCTATTTTGATGTTATACCTGGTCTTGTGATGCATTTCCCCCAAAAGTTGGTTCTCTGTTTTAGTCAAGTCGATTTCTATTGTCTTGCTCGGTAGGTAGGGAGATTTAGTTAGTTTAAATCCACGCTTTATAAGTGGTTTACCCTGAGCGAAGTCGAAGGGTTCGATAACAATTTGGAAGGCTCTGTGTTTTTTGGCAATTCGGTTTATTTGATTAAAGTCCAACTTCTGTGGCCTTTGAATTTTAATAAATGAACCAATGACTGGAATCTTTTTAATAAAATAATTTACTCGATCTTTTCGCTCGACTATCCAGCCAACATTTTGCATGTAATCTACATACCTTTTGGTCTGGCGAATATCAATCATTTAATAGTTTGCTGATTTTTTCTAAAGTTATTGGTGAATTTAAAATGTTTACATGCCCAACTATATTAACTTGGATATTTCTTGCGCCTTCCAGGTATAAACTTTTATTTGGAATTACATATGGGTCGGCTTCAGGATAAATGTTAATGATCTTTTTTATTCCGTTTTGATTTTTGTTCACTTCTTTGATTTGTTTAGACCATGGGGTAAGCTCATGGACATTAAAAATTCTAAGAACTCCCCACAATGTTCCTATATTTGGAACGGAGAGGTTGATTACCTCCTTTACCCTTTTTTCCATTTCCGTGTCTTGAAGAAGAAGTCTTGATATTATTCCTCCTTTACTATGAGCAACAATAATTAGCTTACTTAAATTGTGTTTTAGAATGTATTTCTTGATTTCGTTAACGCCGTAACTGATAGGATAAATGTTTCTTTCAATAGAGGTGACTATGTGGATTTTATATCCAAGATTATTTAAAAAGTTTCCAGTCTTTCGCAAATAATACCAAGACCCCAAAAATCCTGGGATTAAGATTGCGTTTCCAGATTTTCCACTTTCCCAATTTCTTGGCGGCTTTTTATGGAAGGTTGCCTTGATGCCTTCAAATTTAATAAACAGTAGTTCTTTTATGAGAATGAGAGCTATTTTGATCATGTTCACAGTTTTGATTTTATTCGGAGAACAGTCCAGCGGATTTTTTCAGCGAGTATATATAGAGTGTAAAGGGATTTGTTTATAAAAAGATCCCACGTTCCCAATAATTCGACAACCTGCGGATTATAGCCCTCTTTAAATTTTGTAAATCCTTTTCCAGGTTCTCTTCCCCAAAGGTCAAAAGTTTTGCAGCCAATTTTTTTGCCAAATTTTATAGCTTCCCACATCATGAGGTTACTTGCCATGACGTTTTTGTGAATATCACTACTGGCGCCGTAAGGGTAATAGAGGATTTTATCGTGAGCAAACAAAATCCAGGTAGTTATGATTTCGCCTCGGTATTTGGCAACAAGTAAATGAGCGATTGGTGATTGGTGGTTGGTGACTGGTGATTGGTGAAGGTGTTTCCACATTAAACGGTGATATTTTGGTGTGTGGGCGTAGAAGCCTTGGCGTTTAGCGGTTTCAAAAGTCAGTTCAAGATATTTTTTAAATGCTTTTTGCGAGCTGTCTTCCTCTATGTTTACTCCGCGTTTTTGGGCCAGGCGAATGTTGTAGCGGGTCTTACTCGAAAAGTTCTTCAAGATCTCATCTTCGGACTTTGTTAAGTCGATCCAAAAAGTGGTGGGTGTAAATAGAGTTTTACCTGGTACAGTCCCGTTTTTTCTGAATAATTGAATTACTGAATTACTGGTTTTACTTTTGACAACATTTGGTTCGAGTTTTATAAATATTAAGTTTTTTTCTTTTGCCAGTTTTTTAAGAAAGTAGAGCATTTCCTGGGTTGGTTTTGGACCTTTGATAAACATACCGACAGAGTAGTTGGTGAATGGTATACGGTGTATTGTAATTACGCCGTATTTTGTTTCCACGACTTCATTTCCCCACTCCCTTCTAAACTCCGCCCACTGGTGGGTTTGAAGAGGATGAGTAACGGATTCACTTGTAACCTTGCGCTTGGATTTCGAAAAGCTCGGCAGACAGTCCTCCTTTCTTCATGAGTTTTTTATGGCTTCCTTCTTCAATAATCTTCCCACCTTCCAGAACTAATATTCTGTCAGCGTTTCGGACGGTTGAAAATCGGTGAGAAATGATTATTACGGTTTTGCCTTTTTGTAGAGCTTGAACCTTTTGAAAGATTTCATATTCTGCTTTAGCGTCAATAGCGCTTGTCGGCTCGTCAAGAATTAAAATGGGAGCATCCCGGAAAAAGGCTCGGGCTAGAGCAAGCTTTTGCCACTGTCCACCGGAAAGATCTACTCCCCCCTTAAACATTTTCCCCAAAATTTGATCAACGCCTTTGGGCAAATTATCAAGATATTTGTTTGCCCCCGATTTTTCAATAGCCTTCTTGAGCAACCTTTCTTGGTTTATCTTTGTTAAATCTCCCAGATAGACGTTTTCCTTGAAGGTAAATTGATACTTGATAAAATCCTGAAACAAGGCCCCGATTTGTTTATGCCATCCGTTCAGATCCACCTCTTTAATATTTACGCCATTAGTCAAAATTTCACCCTCAGAAACATCATAGAAACGAAGTAGGAGTTTTATAATCGTCGTTTTACCCGCACCGTTTTCTCCGACCAATGCAATTTTTTCCCCACTTTCAATTTTCAAATTGAAGTTTTTCAAAATATAACGCTCTGTTTTTGGATACTTAAAAGAGACGTTTTTAAATTCAATTAGTGGAGGCATTGGGGTTGCTGTGATCGCTTTAGGAAGCACAGGTGAAGTAATTGTTTTTTGAGTGTTAATGAAATCAAAATATTTATCGATATATTTATTCCTTGCGGCCATGCTTGAATACTGGTTAAGGATGTCTTCAGCACTTAACGTAAGATTTAAAGATTGCTGGAAAACTAACGCGAAATTACCAATAGTTAAAGTTCCCATAAAAACCCTCGAGAGATTAAGGTGCTGTGTATAGACAAAAGCTGAAAATTGTATGAGCTTCGCGAGCAGAATTTTTAATGACCAGGGACCATTAACTTTGTCAAAGTCACTAAAATAGAGTTGCTGCTGCTTTTTAATTTTTGCCAACATTGTTTCGCCGGTTTTGAAAATAGCCGATTCCTTAGAGGTTGAATCGGAAAAAAGAAGGTTTTTGATATATTGGGTAACTCTGGTAACCACCGACCTTTTCTCGACATAAAAAGGCCAGGTAGAAATCCTAAATTTGTCAAACGCAATATAACTTGGGATTGTGGCGATTAGTATGATTGGCGCAAATAACGGGAAAGTAACCGATACGACTAGTGCGGCAGTGGTAAATTTAAAAACTGCATCTATTAGGCTAATAAAGCGAACTAAGTGCATCTGTATTGTTCCCTTGACTCCTTCCAATTGGGCAATTAAGTTCTGGAATTCCGGGTTTTCAAAAGTGGCCGGGTCGAGCTCTGTAAGTTTTTTGCTAATTTGAAGATCAATATAGCCTTCAAATTTTATTTGTAAGTAAGCTTCTTTTACATCCATGAGGCTTTTAAGCGTGAGTTTGGCAACCGACGCGATGAGATAGCCGATAATAATCAAAGATAGGTCCGTGAAAGTAACCTGTTGACCTGACGAAAACAAATCCAAAACTTTGGCCAGAAGAAAAACCTGAATAAAGGGGTACAACGTACTGTCATAAACTGTAGCTAAAATCGTAACTAACGAGTAGACGCCATTCGCTTTCCAAGAAAGCGACAAAGCTTTCATACCATATGCTAGTGATTTTTTCATAAATATTTTTTTATTTCTTCTGGTGATATGCCGATTTGTTTTGAGTACATTGGGATAGATGTATACTTACCGTTGTTTTTTGAGAGCCTTAGCTAACTTCACGGGTTTGACTTGAGGCAGTTTACTCATGCGACGGCGAGTCTTGCTGTTTTTTCAGGAACACGAATCTGTGTGAAAGTGACAATGCTTTCTTCCGGGTAGTCAACCGGGATTTCTTTTCCCTGTTCAGTAAGAAATTCAATTACTCCTTCTATCCCTTGCTTGATGCCTTTAAGAGCTTTCTCGATTGAATCTCCGTAATCAAAAACTCCCAAAGTAGGACAAGATGCACTATAAACGATCTTGCCGTTCTCATAACGCTCTTTTTCAATAATAACTCGATAGTTTAATATATTTCTGTCTATTTTTTTTACCATAACAGTAGCATTATACACCACCTTTTTTAAGGTATCTAACCTGAGGGTGAACTTTTGAAAAGACCAACATAGTATTTTGCTGAAGACTAGTTATATCAAGGTCTGTTTTATAGTCGTTTATAAACTCGGTTTTAAAAGGAAGTTTATTGGTTAGTCTATCAAGCAAGGTTTCATAGTATACTAGGCCTTTTCTGATGATCTTTGCATCTTGTTCTGTGATGAAACTTCTGGGAAAGAAATGGTGAATAACTAATACTCTAGGCTTGCATACTCTTAGCGCAAGCTCGGCGCACTGAATACCATTTTCTATATCGATTTCGTTAGACCTAGCAAAAGCGATATTTGTACTCTGTAATATATTATTTTCTTCTCTTGTAAATTCCTTGATTGAACTTGGATCACCCCAATCTGCAAAATTGGTAATTGAGACACCGTCCTGTTGTATGTTGAAAATTATGTTGGGCGTACCTCGAGTTTCTCTTGTTTCTATACCGGTTATCAGGAGATTATCTTTTTCGAATCGACCGGAGTAAGATAAAATGTGTGATTTTGGTGAGGTTGCTATGTTTCCGTGATCATGCCAAGTGCTGCTTATTAATAAATACTCGGACTCAATTTGACCGACATCTACATTATTAAACGTATCGTAGGGATCAGTTAAAATTTTTCTCCCCGCAAGTTCGATTAAAAAGCAACAATGTCCAAACCAGGTTAGTTTGACCTTATTGGTAATCATTTTCAGTCTCATCAAAATTATACTCTGTAATTCTTTTTGGGGAGTAGCCGTTTGTGGTTTCAATTATCTCTTCTGGGATGTCGATCAGAAACCTGCTGGGGGGGTTGGACGAGGTTTGGCCAAAATAAAGACGGCGGGAAGCGTAAGTTAGATAAAGAATTTCTTTTGCGCGAGTGATACCTACGTAGGCGAGCCGCCTTTCTTCTTCCATTCCGTCTCGTTCCCATAAAGATTGTGCATGGGGGAAAAGGCCCTCTTCCATGCCAATCAAAAAAACTGTTTTAAATTCCAATCCTTTTGACGCATGTAGAGTCATTAAGGTAACTGCGTTTTTATTTTTCTGGCCGTTTAAAGGATCATCGGGTAAATATTCTTGCTGAACTAAAGCTACATTTTCCAGAAAATCAGTTAGTTGGGGAAACTGGGTGGCGACAGAACGAAGCTCTTTGATATTTTCTAACCTGGCATAATCCTCTTGGATATCGGTATTAAATTTAGCTAAATAGCTTGTAATTTCGACAACTTTATCCAGTATTTCAAGAGTTGTTTTGCCTGCCTGCGCAGGTAGGTTTTCGATTTCGGAAGCATATTTTCTGAAAGTCTCGTATCTTCTCTTGCCGACTTTTTCGACTCTTTTGGCCGAAACGGGGTCTTTAGGATTAATTAGCAGACGAAGGTAAGACAAGATATCTTTTATTTCAGCACGCTCGTAAAACTTTACTCCACCAACCAATACATAGGGGACACCGGTGTGCAAAAACGCTTCTTCCAAAACCCGAGATTGTGCATTGGTTCTGTAAAGGACGGCTACGTCTTTATGATCGAAATTGTTTTTTAATATCTCATTTACTGTAAAAGTTGCTTCATCTTGACCGCTTCTGGCAGAGTAAATTTTGATTTTTGCTCCACCCTTTTTGGCTGTCCAAAGTTTCAAGATGGGGTGTGTTGTATTTTTTGAAATAATACTATTTGCCGCAAGGAGTATGTTTTCTGTCGATCTGTAATTTTGTTCGAGATTGATTATTTTTATTTGAGGAAAGTCTTTGATTAAATTGGTGATATTTCGAAAATCTGCTCCGCGCCAGCTGTAGATACTCTGCGACGCGTCGCCCACGGCAGTAATGTTTTTATTCTTGGATATCAGCAATTTGGTAAGTTTATATTGAATTTTGTTGGTGTCTTGCCATTCGTCGACCAAAACGTGAGTTAGTCTGCTTTCCCATTTATTTAGGGTTTCAGGGTTACTTTCAAGAAGATCGACGGCTTTAATAAGTAAGTCGTTGAAGTCCAAGGCGTTTGCCTCCCTTAGTGCTTTTTCATATTCAAGATAAATTTTGAAGGTTTTTTCCTGCCAAGATGTTTTTGCCATTTCGGCATACATCAAAGGGGAAAGCATTTGATTTTTGGCTGAGTCGATCGAGGAGAGGACGGAACTTGGATTGACGGATTTGTCGGAAATATACAGTTTTTTTATTATGTCTTTAATTAAGTCCTTTTGGTCTTGGGTGTCGTATATGACAAAGTTGCGGCCTATGCCAACCTTTTCGCCGTCGATGCGAAGCAGTCTTGCTGAAAATGAGTGAAAAGTGCCGGTGAAAAACGGCTTACTGCCCGAAATTTTTTCGACGCGGTCTTTCATTTCACCGGCTGCCTTGTTTGTAAATGTTAGAAGCAGTAAGTTGTCCGGCCTGGCAATTTTTTTGGCAATAATATATGCCGCTCTGTGAGTTAGTACTCTGGTTTTGCCGGACCCGGCGCCGGCCAAAATTAATATTGGACCGGATGTATAGGTTACAGCTTCTTGTTGATCCTTATTCAACTGGTTTAAAATAGAGTTCATTGTCAGTTTCGATTGTAGCATGATCAGACCTAAGTTTTATTTTTCCAAAATTAAGCGTAGATTTTTAGGCCATGTCTGGCTTGCAAGGGCTGTTTTATTGTTTACCAGTCTTACAGTTGTTGTACTTGGTTTATTAGGTTTATTTTCGATTGTTAAAAAAACGCCACTTTCTTACTATTTGGAAGTTGCTCATGCTTTTTTGTTCGCTCCTCAAAATCAGATCAAGTCAAATGATGACAGAACCAATATTTTAATTTTGGGCCGGGGCGGGCAAGGACATGATGCGCCTGACTTGACCGACACAATGATGTTGGCTAGTGTCCATCACGAAAGCGGGGGGGTGACTTTTGTGTCAATTCCGCGCGATATTTGGCACAAACCATTAAGAATTAAGCTAAATAGCGCTTACTATTGGGGCAATAAGAAACAAAATGGTGGCGGCCTTGTTTTGGCAAAATCAGTTGTTGAGGAGATTGTGGGAGTGCCTGTTCACTATGCCGTAGTGGTTGATTTTACACTCTTTAAAGATGTTGTCGACGAGCTGGGTGGGGTGCAGGTGGATGTGGAAAATTCATTTGAAGACATAAAATATCCAATAGCCGGGCGGGAGGTCGATGATTGTGGAGGGGGTGACCCGGAGTTTTTATGCAGATATGAAACAATCAAATTTGAAAGCGGTTTGCAATTTATGGATGGCGAGACTGCATTAAAGTTTGTCCGATCCCGAAATGCCGAAGGCGATGAAGGAACTGATCTCGCTCGCTCTAGCCGGCAGCAAAGGGTGATTCTGGCCGTGAAAAATAGATTATTAAGTCGCTACGTCCTTTTATCGCTTTCAAAGCTCTCGAATATAAAAGAGCTTGCGCTTTCGAGGATTGAAACCGATATGGCCGCATTAGTGACTGTTGTAGTTGCCAGGAAATTTATTGATGCGAGGGACAACTTTAGGACAACGAGCATTCCGGAGGAGTTGATACAAGTGGCGCCGATTTCAAGTGAGTACGACAATCTTTATGTTTTTATTCCTCGCGCCAACGACTGGTCCCAAATCCAAAATTGGGTAAGAGAAAATTTGTAAAAATTAAAATACCCAGCGGCTGAGATATTGAGAGAGAGATAAAACAATAAATGATTCCCATCCTCTATCAGGAGTGTCGGTAACTTGGGTTTAACTCTTGACAACTAGGTATGAGAACTATATACTAAACTTAGTATGCAAAAGATTACATACAGAATTCCTTCAGAAGAAGATAATTTGACTTCATTAGTCGAAGCAAAAAAGGCTCTTGGTCCTAAACAAAGAGTTGGCTTCATAATTCCAAAGAGAATTCTTGACGAGCTAGAAAAAATTACCTCAAATCGAGGTAGAAGTCAGTTTGTCTCATCAGCCTTGGCTAAATCAATTGATGAGATAAAAAAAAGCGAAAAACTAAAAGAGCTCGCTAAAAAATACGAAGATTTTTCAAAAGAATCTAAAGAAATCGCCAAGGACTGGCATGGGTTAGATCTTTCAGATTGGGATGAAATCTAAAACCTTTTCAAATATCAGAGAAATAAAACGCGGCCAAATTTACATGGTTAACTTCGATCCAACGGTTGGCCATGAAATTAAAAAAACACGACCCGCTGTGGTCATCCAAAATGACCTAGGCAATCGTTTCTCTTCAACAACAATTGTGGCGGCAGTTACAGGCAATGGGAAAAAATTCAAAAAAGCTCCTGTATGTGTACTTATAGCAAAGGATACAACTAAACTTAAAAAAGAATCCATAATTCTTCTCAATCAAATTAGAACAATTGACAAACAGAGGTTAACTCATTTTATTGATATCTTGCCTGAATTAACAATGAAAGAATTAAACATACAGCTTAAAATAAGTTTAGATCTGGAATAATCACAAAAGTTTCACAATCCCTTTGTTTGCATCAACTTCCACCAAGTCTCTATCTTTCAACAATTTCGTCGCGTTTATTGTTCCGACTACGCAGGGTACACCAAACTCACGGGCTACAATTGCGGCACGGCACGTAACTCCCCCCTCATCAGTGACAAATGCCTTTAATTTGACCGGCTGTTTCTGTTCTAACTTTTTGTTTTTTGTGTTTACCAGCAATAACTTTTTGTAACTTCAAAGCATCACTTCCAAAAAAAGTAAACAGTTGACCTCCTAGCCATACAATCGCGAACCCCATCTGTCGGCTTTTTACCTTTTTAATCAACCCCGGTTTACTTATTGTACCGACTAAAAGATCGACGATTTCCTCTGGACTTAATGAAAGTGTGTCCGAATACGCCAACTTTGTTTTCTCGGCTATCTCTGCAAACAAAGTTAGCTTAGCTGTATGGAGTAGATGCTCGTTTGACTCTACAGTTGCAGTTCTCAAGAAAATAAAATTCCTCAGAGCCTCTACAATCTTAAGCGTCGATCCTTGGATTCCTTGATCGCGAACAATCTTTCTATAAATGCTCTCGGTTGATTTTCTTTCAGACTCGATTCTCCCAATTTCACTGTCTAAATTCTTGTTTTTAACATAGTTATCTAATCTTTCTAAATAGTCCTGCTTAGTGAATGAGATTCTTTCATAAGTTATCGGCCCTTTTTGCCAAGAATATTTTTCAATATGCTTTTCCAGGTCACTATCGATGTTTTCTCCATGTACATGTCAGGCCTGACCCAAGCAGGTATCATCGATTTAACAAAGTTTTTCGAAAATTCCAAAACACTATATTTTGTTGATTAACGCTTTATCCATATTAGCTAAGGAGTTGCAATGGGGGTTGGTGATGGGCTCGCTTTTGGAATTGGAGTTGGAGATGGACTTGGTGAAGGCGAAGCTTCGGGATTATTCTCGACCTTTCTTGCGTACTGATTAGTTACCCAGCCTTCTTTATCGGTCTCGTACTCAATTTTAAACCAGCCGGATTTTTCGTCTATAGCAAGTAGTATATACTCTTCACCTGGTACTACTTGGCCTAATTCTACACTTTGAGTAGTCGGTTCCTGTCTCACACGCAGGAAGCCGGTCGGTGTAGTTAATATTTTAACTTTTTCCACTGTCTCCTCGGTCGGCTCTTCTGGCACTTCCGGAGTAGTAACCCCCTCCACATTCCCGGGTTGAGCGGCAAGCTTTACTTCGGCCGTCAGCAAATACCCACTAACAGCCTTAACTACAAAATCTCTCTTTTGATAGCCGTCTGCGGCAACTTCCAAGTGGTACTCTTTGGTCTCCAGATCGGTAATCTTAATTGGAGTCCTGCCTCTAGTTTGGGAGTCAAGCGAGACCTGGGCTCCATCAGGAATTGAGATCACCGACAAGCTCGCCTTGTCTCCGCCAATTCTTTCAAACGAAACAACCTCACCCGCAGAAGTGTCATCAGTATCCCCAAAACTTCGCCTCACTACCGTCTTTATACCTGCAACCAAATCCACCGTCGACTGATAAGGAGCCAGTGGCGACTCAAAGGAATCCGGAATAAGCTTGATCACCACTTCACCAGCGCTAAACTCGCCTTCATAAGGGGTACGGCCAACCTGTTCGCCATTTACAAACGCTGTCGAGTTCGGACTGCTCTCAACTAAAAGAGCGGCTTTCGGAGGCTTGATTAGCCGGAGAACCAAAAAAGAAATAGTGATAAGTATCCCTACCCCGGAAACAACAAACAAAGAAATTTTGAGCTTCTTTCTCATTTAAAGCCAAGTTTAGCAAAAAATAATGTATAATACCAACGGAAGTAAGTTTGACCGGATGGCGAAGTGGAAACGCTGCGGTCTGCAAAACCGCGATGCGCGGGTTCGATTCCCGCTCCGGTCTCAAAATGTTTAAAAACTTAACCAATTTCGATCACCAGAGAAATAAAAAGGAAGCAGTGGGCTTCTACATTTCATATCTGGTATTTATTGTGCTCCTGGGGGCTACAATCCAGGCAGTACTAATCCAACTATCACTTTTTAGTCTGGAAGCGTGGGTGAAAATCGGCAGCATATTGTCTACTTCAATCTGCATTTTTCTTTCTTACAAAATACTTAAGGCTAGAAATTTAACTAAAAACGTCAACTACTTAAGCTTGAGCTTGCTCTCGGGGCTCCTTGCCCTGTCCAGTTGGACAATCTTTGGCCTGATGATTCCGGCTTACCTTACAACTGTTAAAAAAAATAAATCAAATTCTTGATTTGACTAGGGAATTTATTTCTTCAGCAGAAGCGTTTTGGTCCGATGAAAATAATATACTGTTTTCGTCTTTTGAAGCGTCAATTATACCACCCGTGCTTTCATTCCCGCCTGAAACTGAAAACTGAAGGTAGCCGCTCATCAAAGGGTTCGCCTTTTGAAATTGCACACTGGTTATTTTTGCCAATGGCATGCTCTTGTCACCCCTGAAGCCTTCAAGCAGTTTTGCAATTAAGTTTCGCTTTATCACAATTCTATCCTTATAGACCTCTAAGGTTGCACCTATGCCTTTAAGGATTTTAACTGGAATATCTTTCATGTCTTTATTATACTTTAGCTTCTCACCAAATGAAACTTGCCAAGAGCTTCCGTAATGTATCCTCTAAGTGCCATCACGGATACGTTTTTGGATACCTCCACCACCGACCCGCTTATAGCTAACGCTATTTCGTCAGTACTTAACGGCTCAAACTCCAAGGCTTTATATATTTTAGTTTCGATGTCGCTTAAGTCATTAGGGATTTTGGATTTTCCTCTAACCGTTTTTGTTCTCAATATATCGGACGGGTCGGTCACCAAGATAGCCCGGCGTTTCTTAAGCAATGTGTTTGTTCCGCTGGAGACTTTAGAAGTTACCGGCCCTGGGACGGCAAAAACTTTTTTACCTTGCCTTCTGGCAAAGTCAGCCGTAATTAATGACCCGCTTTTTTCTCCCGCTTCAATTACCAAAACCCCCAGACTTGCCAGGCCGGCAACCAGCCGGTTTCTTTGAGGGTATTTCCACAGCTGAGGTTTGCTGTCCGGCGGATACTCGGAGATGACCGCTCCGCCTTTTTCTAAAATTTCGGTGTAAAGATTGTTGTTTTCTACCGGATAGCAAATATTGACTCCACAGCCAAAGATTGCAATGGTCACTCCTCCGAACTCCACCGTTTTTTTGTGTACTTGGGTGTCCACGCCATACATAAACCCCGAAATTGTAGTAACACCGTCGGTTACAAATAAAGACACAAAGTGGTCGATGACCTCTCTGCCGTATGCTGTCACTTGTCTACTTCCGACAATAGCAATGGACTTGTCGAGTACTCTTTCCTCAAAATTTCCACGAAAGTAAATTTGCTTGGGAGGATTCTTTATTTTTGTAAGATTCCTAGGAAAACCGGGGTCGCCGAGTGTTAACTTTTTTATTTGCCAATCTTTCCAATTCATATGTCGGACTCGATATTTTCGTAGTGGCTGATTCTGTCAACAGAATCGCCTCCGCCGGTTACAACACAAACAGCGTCGATTTGATACTTGGCAAACTTTTGCTTCGTTTGTGGGTTCTCCAGCAAGTATCCTTCGGCCGTTTTCCTTACCTGCCAGACCTTGCCTTTGGTGATCATCTCCTCGGGAGTCCCGAATTTGTCGCCGATTTTAAGTTTGACTTCAATAAAAATAAGCCTATCTCCACATGTTGCAATCAAATCAATCTCCCCAAATCTTGTCCTGTAATTTTTTTCAATAATATTATAGCCATGATCGCGCAAATACTTAGCCGCAATCTCCTCTCCGCGTCTCCCGCTTTCTTTATTTAAATCCTTCGCCATCTATACCCATTTTACTTTAATTTGTAACTAAAAAATATCAAAATGGGGGATCAAAATCACTTGCGAGATGTGTAAACTCGAGTAAGTGGAGTTTATGAATTCATTGTAAACAAAATTAAAAGAATTTATTTTGGGTTCTGATCCGGTACTGCAAGCTTTCGGCAATATGGGAAGAGGTGATTTTGGCGTCCCCCGCGATGTCGGCTATTGTCCGCGATACTTTAATCAGGCGAAAATAAGTCCTGGCCGATAAACTGTAATTATTGACCGCTTGTTTTAAAAGTAACTGCGCGTCGTCGGCCATCTCGCAATATTTTTTGATGTGTTTATTTTTCATCGATGCGTTGTTATAAATTCCGTCTTTCGAAAATCTTTTCAACTGAATTTCTCTCGCTTTAATGACTCTTTCTCTGATACTAGCCGACTTTTCGGCAGTGGTTTTAACCTTGCTCATCGCGGCCAACTTCTCAACGTCGACAGTGGGTACATTTAAGTGAATGTCGATCCTATCCATCAAGGGTCCGGAGAGTCTATTTTGATAATTCATAATTTGGCGCGGACTACAGCGGCACTCCCGCCTCGGGTCCCCTAAATAGCCACACGGGCAGGGGTTGGCGGCGGCAACCAGCATAAAGTTCGCCGGAAATTTAACACTTCCTGCTGCTCTGGCGATTGAGACAATGCCGTCCTCCAAAGGCTGGCGCAATGCCTCAAGCGTCGACCTTGGAAACTCTGGGAACTCGTCCAAAAACAGTACGCCGTTATGGGCAAGGCTAATTTCCCCCGGGTGCGGGTCGCTTCCACCTCCGACTAAGCCGATTTTGGAAACCGTGTGGTGGCAAACCCTGAACGGCCGCACTCGAATAAGCGAACCTCCGGGTGGGATGTTGCCGGTCAAGGAATATATTTTGGTTACCTCCAAACTCTCATCTTCACTCAAGGGTGGCAAAATCCCCGGAATTGCCCGAGCCAGCATAGTTTTGCCAGCCCCAGGTGGTCCCTGCATAAACAGATTGTGGCCGCCTGCACAGGCAATCTCGAGCGCGCGCTTGGCCGACTCCTGACCAATGATTTCGGAAAAATCAAATTCCACAGGAGCTTCCTCGAGCAAATCCTGTGCCTCTACGTACTTCGTTTTGGCAATTACTTTAGTGCTGTTTAAATGCATTACCAAGTCATTAAGCGAGGTTACAGGATAGACATTCAGACTTTTGATGACCGCCGCTTCGTTTGCAGAGTCCGTCGGCACAAACAAATTCTTAATTTTATTTTCCTTAGCCGAAATTGCAAGTAAAAAAACTCCCTTAGTGTGGCGAAGCGTCCCGTCCAAGGACAATTCGCCGAAAAAATAGGATTTTTCTTCTGGAAGCGCAACCACTTCCAAAGCGTTCAAAATCCCGACGGCAATCGGCAAATCGTAATTGGAGCCTTCTTTGGGAATGTCAGCAGGAGCCAGATTAACAGTTATTTTGGCTTCCGGAAACTTTATGTTTGAATTAACTAATGCTGTTTTAACTCGCTCCCTGGCTTCTTCAACGGCTTTACTGGGTAGCCCTATTATATTAAACCCCGGGAAGCCTTTGCTGGCAATATTGACTTCGACCTCAACAGGAATAGTCTTTAAACCAAAATGTGCCGCAGACAAAATTTTAGTCAACACTAACTTAGTTTAGTAATTTTCCCTTTTGCCGACAATCTGCTAAATTAAATATATGAAGTTTTTTGGGATGCAAATACGCGTTTTAGCTATTTCGGTTGCATTGGCTACAATTACACTGGTTTACTTTTACCAAAATGCTCTCCCGGCAAGGTTTCCCAATCAATATCAACCAAAAGAGACAGATATTTTAAACGATTCGTATGATTCAGACGACACCATTGGAACCTGGCACGGGGCAAAAGCTAACTCCGTAAAGCTCGTAGACTTGCCTGTAAACCAAAAGGTTTTAGGCCAGACAAACAGTAGCAAAAGAATAGAAGTGGATCTGACCAATCAAAGGCTATATGCTTTTGAAAACGGTCAAAAAATCTACGATTTTGTTATCTCCTCCGGGCTTTATGACTGGACGCCAAGAGGCACATTTTATATTTGGACGAAGCTGCGTTACACCAAAATGGAAGGCGGCAACAAAGTTTTAAGAACCTATTATTATCTTCCAAACGTTCCTTATACAATGTATTTTTATAACGACCAGGTTCCGGCCTATCGAGGGTTTGGACTTCACGGCACGTATTGGCACAACGACTTCGGCCGACCAAAAAGCCACGGCTGTGTTAACCTCAAAACAGAAGACGCTGAAAAACTCTTCTACTGGGCCGAGCCGGAACTAAACGGTAAAACTTCCGTTCGTGCCTCAGACGATAATCCGGGTACACAGATTGTCATCTACGGGAAGTATGGAGGCTAAAGTCCAAGGGCTCGGAGGCCCAATCTGCCGGTGTGATAAAATTCACTAGACTATGACTTGGCAGGTGTTAATTTTCATCAGTGTAATTCTTTTTTCTGTCGGAACACTTTTTCAACGAGTTTTGATGGAGAGAAAAGCAAGCGACCCGATTGCTTATTCAATAGTCTTTCAACTTCTGACGGGTTTGATTATTGGGTTTTATGGTTTTTTATTTGAAAACATGAGTTTCCCCGAAGTTATACCACTGGTAAACATTCTTTTAATGACTCTTCTTTGGACTTTTGCAAATATTTTTTCGTTCACGGCGTTAAAGCACATAGATGTTTCCCGTTTCACTGTAGTTTTTTCTTCTCGACTATTTTTTACGGTAGTAGCTTCAAGTTTATTTTTGAGCGAGTTTCTTACTGCGCAGCAGTGGTTAGGGGCAGTGCTGATTTTTGCCAGTATTTATGTTGTTACTCAAAAGTCTGGAGAAAAGTTTGCTTTAACAAAATATGACACGTTTTCAATACTGGCGGCTATGGCTTTTGGATTTGCAAATACCAACGATAGATTTATGTTGAAGACTTTTAATCTTTATCCATATGTATCAATTGCATTTATTTTCCCGGCTGTCTTTACAGCTTTAGTTAAACCCAAACATTTAAAATCCCTTCGGGTATTTGCAGACAAAACTATTTTTAAAAACATGGTTTTTCTTTGTTTGTTTTACACAGTCTCATCACTGACATTTTTCCGAGCATTACAAATTGCGCCGAATTCGTCGCAGGTTGTCGCAGTAAATTTGACTAGCGTGATACTTACAGTTTTATTAGCAATTGTGTTTTTGAAGGAAAGAGAAAATTTGAGGAGAAAAATTTTGGGCGCAGTGTTGAGCTTTATCGGGCTTTTGTTGGTTGGATAAAATATACTATCGTACTAGTACGTTAATACAACAAGTAACATGAAATATAAAATCGTAGCAATAATGAACTTGATTTTTGGGTTATCTCAAATGTTTATGTCTCTATCATATTTATTTGTGATCGTTCCAAAAATGAAAAGTCTTTATGAGCAGTTTGCGGCCCGGGTGGATTTGACAGAGTCTTATTTAATTCTTTTTGCAGTGCTTATTGTGGGGATTTTAAATATTATTACCACGATAAAGCTTTTTACAAAAGATGGGATTAAATTGGAAAGGTATTTTAGGTTTGGTCTGATTTTAATATTCACTTCTCTACTTGGATTTACGATTTACTATCAGGTTGCTCTGGCATCCGTAGTTAATCCAATTTACAGTCTATACTAAGGGTTTTAGAATTATGACTGCAAGAACTCATGACGCTTTTGCTTTCGCTTCGCTGGTGACTGTGGCTGCTTTTTACCCTCCAGAGACGCTAAGTGTGGCAACGTTATTTACGTCTTTAATTGGCAACGTGGTCGGAGCTTTGACACCTGATCTTGATCAGGCCAGTAACCGCTTGTGGGATTTGTTGCCGGTAGGCAACATCGTTGGTAAAATTTTCCGGCCGCTGCTGCTGGGTCACAGAACGCTTTCGCATTCAATCTTAGGTGGGCTGGTCTATTACAAACTTTTGGAATTTGTCCTTCCTAAAATACTAAATCCTGATTATGTAAATATTAACATTGTGTTTGGGTCAATAATGATTGGATTTGTTTCCCACCTTATTGCCGACAGTCTTACTAAGGAAGGCATACCACTTTTTTTCCCGTTTAAAATAAAAATCGGTATACCGCCGTTTTCGTTTTTTAGAGTTACAACCGGCAGTTTTATTGAAAAAGGGATAGTTTTGCCGGGAGTGGCAGTTTATTTGGTTTGGTTGGTCAATTTCAAAAAGGAAGTTTTGTTAAATGTAGTAAAACTGCTAAACTAAGAAATACATGAAAAAGATCCTTATTATAGAAGATGACAAAGATATCTCCGGAATGTATAGGCAAAAACTTGAAATGGCCGGCTTCGAAGTTGCGCAAGAGTATGACGGAAAGAAGGCGCAGATGTTGGTTAAAAATACTTTACCTGACCTTGTTTTATTAGACATCATCCTTGGAGGCAAAGTTAATGGTTTCGATATTTTGGAGGACATCAGGAGGGATCCGCGAACTAAAAATATACTTGTTTTAGTATTGACCAATCTTGAAACTGAAGAGAAAGTGGCAAAAGAGATTGGTGCGAATGAATACGTAATTAAAGCAAACACCACACCCGGGGATTTAGTTCAAAAAATAAAGTCAATGGTAGGCCTATGAAGAAGTTTTTATTTGCAGTTGTCGCTATCTCTTTGGCAGTTGTTATTGTAAAGCCTTTGTTTAAAAGGGATAATAGCCAATCGGTTGCTGGCCAACAAGTCGTTTCCGAGCAACCGAAAGACGAAGTAATGGGTATAATAGACGATAAGCTAGAGATTGAAGACGTCGTAGTGGGCAATGGCGATGACGCGGTTTCCGGCAAGAAAGTGACAGTCAACTATAAAGGGACTTTTGAAGATGGAGAAGTATTTGACAGCAGTTATGATCGTGGTGTTCCCTTCACTTTTAATCTCGGAGCGAAAGAAGTTATTCGGGGATGGGATGAAGGAGTCTCCGGAATGAAAGTCGGTGGCAAGCGGAAACTTACCATACCTTCTAGCCTTGGTTATGGAGAGCAAGGTATCCCCGGTGCAATTCCTCCAAATTCTACTTTGGTATTTGAAGTAGAGCTCCTGAAGGTTGAATGAGAAAGACACTGGCTCACTTAAAGAAGGACCCGGTTTTAAGAAAAGTTATCGAAAAAATCGGCAAACCTGATTTTGTTTCAAGTCACGCAGATGAAAATTTGTATGTTAGTATTGTCGAAAACATTATTGGCCAGCAGCTGTCAAGTGGGCCGGCGAACATGATAACCGAGAGGTTTTGGAATTTGTTTGAAATAAAATATCCAACTCCAGATGAGGTTTTAAGGCTGCCCGACAAGGAGTTGCGTGCCGTAGGTATGTCTTGGGCGAAAGCATCGTATATCAAGAATCTTTCCAGGGAGATTTCCGAAGGCAGATTGAATTTAGAACGAATTAAAACTTTAGGGGACGAGGAAGTTATAGAAGAACTGGTAAAAGTAAAAGGAATCGGGCGCTGGACTGCGGAGATGATTTTGATGTTTCATTTAGACAGGCCAGATGTTTTTTCGCTTGGGGATTTAGGGCTTCGGACGGCGGTATCAAGACTCTACGGGGTTGACCGAGCTGACTCTAAAAAAATTGAGAAAATTTCAATTTCTTGGAAACCATACCGGACACTTGCTTCGCGCTACCTCTGGAGAAGCTTGGGCGAGTAAGCTTGTGGTATCATTTAGATAGGATGGAGTTTATTTCCTGGTTTTATCAAAGGGGTGTGACGTATTACCTTCGTAGATGGTATTTTCTGCTTGCCTCTATTTATCACTATTTTTCGATTCCCATATTGGTTTTCACGATGTTTTCTCCCTGGAGAAAGGTGGTTATTGAAGAGCGAACCGGTTACAACGTCCAAAAATATCTTTCAAATTTAGTTTTCAATCTTATATCCAGATCCGTCGGCGCCGTAATGAGGATTATATTGTTAATTTCCGGCATTGTGCTTCTACTCTTTGCATTTTTAGGCGGTGCCGCAGGGCTTGTAGTTTGGCTATTTTTGCCGCCTTTAGGCTACACTGTTTATACCCGTTATTTGAATCGGCCTGAAAAACTCGTCGAGAAGATAATTAACAGCGTAAAAATAAAAAACGATAACCCGATTCGGGTAATTTTTGATAATCCTGCAGGTAGGTTTACTCTTTCCCGTATGAATCTGACGCTTGACGAAACAGTGAAAGAAGCTAAATTTGACTTGGAAAAGTTTGGCAAATTCAGCACTGTTTCGTATCACGAACTAATTAAGTTTTTGGTCGACAGCGAAACCTGGACCGACGAATTTTATCGCAAGCGGCAAATTCAAAAAGACGATTTAGTGAACGCCGCCAAGTGGTGGGAGCAGAGAAAAAAAGGTGACTCTTATTTGGGAGATGAGGAGCAAACCTTTGTAAGCCCCGGGATAGGCGCGGAACTTATGTACGGCTATACGCCTAACCTGAGTAAATACTCAACAGACATGGGAAGTCCCAGGTCTTACTCTCATAGGTTAATCGGTCGTGAGTCAGAGCTTTTAAGGATGGAGCGTACTTTGAATGGTGGTGCAAACGTCATGCTTGTTGGTCAGCCCGGTGTGGGTAAAACCACGGTCGTTCTGGCATTCGCACTCAAGGCGAGATTGGGAGAGTTGGGGTCAAAGCTCGCTTATAAAAAAATACTGGAACTTGATTACAATTCGTTTTTGTCGGGTACGGCAGACTTAAATAGAAAGAAAACTTTGCTTGCACAGATCTTGGAGGAAGCAGCCTATGCTGGAAATACAATTCTTGTTATCAGAGACATCCACAGACTCACCAATCCTCAGGTTGAGGGGTATGATTTCACCGATGTTTTGGAAGAGCGTATAAAAGCGGAGGAACTAAAAGTGATCGCGATTCTTTCCCCTGTAGACTACGAAAGATTTGTGTCGCAAAATTTGAGATTAAGAAAGTATTTCGAGGTTGTTGAAGTAATTCCGCCAAGTAAGGAAGAGGCATTTGAAATACTGCTTGAGGCAGCCAGTCGATGGGAGGAAAAACAGGGGATAATCATTCCATTGCCGTCGCTTCGGCAAATACTTAACGGGAGTGATAAATACATAAGCGAGATTCCATTTCCGGAGAAAGCACTCGAGATTCTCGACTCGGTTGTTCTATTTAAAGAGATACAGGGCAAGGATAATCTGGTGGTGAATATCGATGACGTCAACCAAGTGCTTGCTGAAAAAACAGGCATAAGTTTTGCTAGACTTACCGAATCTGAAAAGACAAAACTTACCAACATTGAAAGAATTATCCATGAAAGACTTGTGAATCAGGAAGCCGCGATCGACCTTATTGCCAAAAGTCTTCGGGGACGGAGTGTGGGAGTCAAAGAAGAAACAAGGCCTATCGGCTCATTTCTTTTTTTGGGCCCGACGGGAGTCGGTAAAACCCAAACAGCAAAAGTGTTGTCGAGTGTTTATTACGGCAGTGAGGCAAGTATTCTGCGTTTTGACATGGCCGAGTTTGCAGGCCGGGAAGGGTTGGAGAGATTGATTGGTTCGGTTGAAAGTAACCTGCCCGGTTTGCTTACAACAGCCGTAAAAAACCGCCCGGCAAGTTTATTACTTTTAGATGAAATGGAAAAGGCCACTCCGTCTGTCTACAACCTTTTTCTCACACTTTTGGATGAAGGTAATATCACTGATGCCTTTGGGAGGAAAATAAATTGCCGTCACCTGTTTGTTATTGCAACAAGTAATGCCGGTGCCGAGTTTATTCGTCAGCTTGTCGCAAAAGATGTAAATAGCGAAGAGCTTCAAGATGAAGTTTTGGATTATGTCCAAAAGGAAAAAATATACAGTCCGGAGTTTCTGAACAGATTTGATGGCGTTGTGGTTTATGAGCCATTAAAGAAAAACCACCTTGTTCAAATAGCCAGGCTCATGCTTACTGATTTTAAGAATGCTCTCAAATCGAGAAACATTACTTTGGAAGTTACCGATAGTGCGTGTGCAAAAGTTGCAGAAGATGGTTACGAGCCGGAGCTGGGAGCGAGGCCTATGCGCAGAGTGGTCGATCTTGTTTTGGGAGATCTTTTGGGTAAAGCTATTTTAAATGAAGAAATTTTACCCGGAGATAAAATTAAAATTGTCCCGGGGGAAAAAGAGAAAGAGTACACGTGGGAAAAAGTTGTTTAATTCACCAGTCTTGGCTGGCCGAAGTCTTCAATGAAAACGGGCAAGAGTTCATAGTCAGTTAGTTCTTGGTTTAAGAATGTAAATTTCGCGATTTCCCCTTCCCGGGTTTTTGTAGACCACATTTGGTCGAAAATGAAGTTCCCAAGCGAATAGACGATCAGTTTCTTTTTGTAAGTTTCTGCCGTCTGGGTCCAATGGGGGTGGTGGCCGATTACAAGGTCGGCTCCGGCGTCAATTGCGAGATGGGCAAGTGTAACTTGTCTGTCTGTGGGCTTGTCGGTGTATTCGACCCCCCAATGAAAAGTAACTATTGTTATATCCGAATTTTGGGAAGAGTAGCCGACTTCCGACTTTACCCGATCGTTATCTGCCCACGAAATTCCGGGTTCTTTGAGGGTAATGTCGTTATAACCCAAAAAAGCAAACTTCGTGCCGCTAATTTCTTTATAGACGGCTTTTCCGATGCCTAACGCAGCTATGCCACTTTTTTCAAGGTTTTCGATAGTTTGTCGTAAGCCGTCTTTACCGTAATTATAGGAATGGTTGTTTGCAAGGTTGGCAATGTCAACTCCTGCAAAGTTCAGGCCTTCAATGTGACCCAGACCGCCACAAAAGTAAAAGTTTGTTTGAGTTATCGGGCAGTTGGCAATAAGTGTTCCTTCAAGGTTTATCATAGTGATGTCCGCGCTTTTTAGGATGTCGGCAGTTTTTTCAAAAGCCCATCGGAAATTATTTTTACTTACAGCCTGCTCGTTGACCTTCCGGCCTAGCATTACATCGCCGACGGCGACCAAAGTAATCGAAGCATCTTCAATCTTGTCATTGATGGTTAGCTGTTGGACAGAGTCGGGAAAGTGATCCGCCTGTACTTTTTTGAAAAACGTGAAGTAAACGAATGAAATTGTCAGTCCTGTAAAAATTCCGAGAACAGGAATTAAGTAATAGTTATTAGCAAGTGCTCGATTAATTCTTTTTAACAACTTGGTCTAAATAGTTTCTTTGCAAAACTCTTATAAGCAAGTCTTTAAATGAATGGTCGTTCACTCTCGCTACTGATGCGACGGCTTCGTTGGGGCCAAGGGATGGATT
Organism: Candidatus Woesebacteria bacterium RIFCSPHIGHO2_02_FULL_42_20; assembly: GCA_001792535.1. GTDB lineage: Bacteria > Patescibacteriota > Microgenomatia > UBA8517 > UBA8517 > 2-01-FULL-39-21. The sequence goes on from MGGS01000002.1 coordinate 103,455, forward strand.
TGCGTTGCAGTCCACGACGTAATGGTTTCCGTATTTATCCAGTAGAATGTCGAATCGGCCATAGTCGTCCATTTTGAGGATATCAAAAGCAAGCCGGATATCATGTCTGATATTGCCCGCTTTGTCTATAAAGGTCCTGTGTTTAATTGTGTTTTTGCGTCCGAATTCCTCGGCATAAGTTGTTTCAAAGGTGAGAAGTTTAAACTTTTTGGTAGCAGGTTTGTATTGGCGTTCGCTGATATAAATATTTATTCTCTGCGACTCGAGCACCAATCCGGTCAGCTCTGTTGCGTCTTCGATAAATTCTTCCGCCAAAACATTTTGCTTATAGGTTCGCATCAGCCAGGCAAGTTGCTTCCGGAGTTCCTGTTTGTTGGTTACAACGGATTTCTCACTGATTCCCACTCCTCCGTGCTCTTCGTTTAGTTTGAGGATTAACGGAAACCTTAGTTCGTAGTCCATTTCCTGATCGGGGTTTCTAAAAAGCTGGTATTGAGGCGTAGGGATTTCCCAGGCCTCGAGTAATGTTTTAGTTAAGTATTTATTGGAATTGATAGACAGACAGAGTGTATTTGCGCCGACGTACGGGATGTTTAGGTAGTCAAAAATTCCGGGGATAACCGAACAAAGCGGCATGTTGCCTCTTATTGAGTCTGTAAAGTTGATACACAAGTCCGGTTTAATTTTTTCCAAGTTTTCAATTAAATTGTTGTTGGCAGTCAGTATAGAAGTTTTGATACCCAACTTTTCAATTTCTTTTTTGACAACCTGAGACCTTGAGATACATTCATATTCGGCAATGTAGGCCTCCTTGGTGGGGAAATAGTCCCTTTTGACATCCGACCGCACGATTGCGATGTGTTGGTACCAATCTGCGGGGTTGCCTTTGATTTTTTCTAAGTCTGGGTTTTCGTTTGTCGCCATATTTATAGCTTAAATATAAGCTAATAAATCGGAATAGCAAGGTGTAATAGCTTTAAAGAATTTGACAACCATGCTAACATGGTACATGTTCAATCTTCCAAGTTTGCCCTATGACTACAATGCCCTCGAGCCGTATATCGACGAGGAAACAATGAAGATTCACCACGATAAGCACCACGCAACGTATGTTGACAATTTAAATAAAGCTCTAGAAGGACAAAATAGTTTGTTGGGAATGAAGATAGAGGAATTAGTGATGAGTCTTGACAAAGTACCCGAAGGGATAAAGCAAGCGGTGATAAATAATGGTGGAGGACACGCAAATCATAGTTTTTTCTGGCAAGTGATGAGGCCGTCTGCAGGGGATAAGCCGACGGGCAAACTTGCCGAAGCTGTAATTTCCATGTTTGGTAGTTTTGATAAGTTTAAAGAGGAATTTACCGGTAAGGCAATGACCGTTTTTGGCAGTGGTTGGGCATTTCTTATCAAAAAACCGGACGGGACACTGGCTCTTAAACGTCACTCGTTTCAAAATAGTCCTTTAATGCACGGCGATAAACCTGTTTTGGGGATTGATGTTTGGGAGCACGCTTATTATTTAAAATATCAAAACAGAAGGAAGGATTATATCGATGCCTGGTGGAATGTTGTCAACTGGAAACAAGTCGAGCAAAACTTCAACTAAAGTTTCACACACACTTGGAGCGAAAATTAAAATTACCGTATGAATAATAAATTAATCGCATTTGTCATTGTAATCGCGGTTTTGCTGGTAGGATATTTGCTTAAGGATAGAATACTTTGGATGTTTTATTCGCCAACGAATTCTTCGATTGAAACCGGCGTTACTATTAAGAAAACTGATGATCAAACTCCGTCGAAGCCTAATATTGAAGTGGTTGCCGAGAATTTAGATATCCCTTGGGAAATAGTTTTCCTTCCATCGGGTGAGATGTTGGTGACGGAGCGATCTGGGAATCTGCTAAAGATAGGAACAGACCGAAAAGTAATTAACATCGACGGAGTGAACCACTTTGGTGAAGGCGGGCTGCTGGGTTTGGCTCTTCACCCCGACTTTGCAAGCAATAACTTTATCTACCTGTATTTTACAAGTGGCTCCGCGAGTTCAATCAGTAATCGTGTGGAGCGATATAAGTTGGAAGGCGAGACTTTAACTGATAAAACTGTGATTATTTCGGGAATTCCTGGGGCTGCAAATCATGATGGGGGAAGGATTAGGTTCGGACCTGACGGCTACTTGTATATTACAACGGGGGATTCGCAAAATAGTAGTCTTTCACAAGACAAAAATTCTTTGGCGGGGAAGATATTGCGGGTAAAAGACGATGGGGGGTCACCATCCGATAACCTCTTTAACAGTGCTGTTTACAGCTATGGGCACAGGAATGTGCAGGGAATTGCCTGGGATAGCCAGGGACGGCTTTGGGCGACAGAGCATGGCCGAAGCGGAGTGCAGTCGGGGTTGGATGAAGTTAATCTGATAGTCAAAGGCGGCAATTACGGGTGGCCTACAATTCAAGGAAATGAAATTAGAGACGGGATGGTGACACCCGTAATTAATTCCGGGGCAAGTGATACTTGGGCGCCGTCAGGAATGGTTTTTTATAATGGAAAACTTTTTTGGGCAGGACTTCGGGGCGAAAGTTTGTATGAAGCTGTCATTCGGGAAAATAAGTTAGTTAGTCTTAAAGCAAATTTCAGGAGTGAATATGGGCGGCTTCGAACAGTGGTCATTGGCCCGGACGGGTATTTTTATATTCTGACAAACAACACCGACGGCCGCGGCACTCCGAGTCCCGGCGACGATAAAATCATCCGGGTAAATCCTGTTGTGTTCAAGTAACAAACCTGTGATAATTTTAACAATGAGACAAAAAGGTGCAGTTTCTATTTTCATTCCAGTTGGCCTAGCAATAGTAGCTCTGGGTATAATTTTAGTATTGGTTGTGAGGACAAGAGAAGCCGCCGAAAATAAAGAGTTAAATGTTGCATCAAGCCCGATTATTACTTCAACCCCAACCGCTAAACCTACCCCCGCAATTGCTTCTACTCCAAAGCCAACTTTGAAACCAACAGCCAAACTGGTTGCTACTACGACAGGTACGCAAACTCCGACACCAGCCACTCCTACCCAACCAGAATGCTCCGCTTATAAGTTTGAAGAACCAACAGGTGCAATAAAGGTCGTAATTACGTCAAAGACGCACTACGACATAACTTGGAAACAGGTTGAAATATACGCCCATTCAGGGTGTAAAGCCCTTAATAATAAGTCGTTGGATAAGTACGACACAAGCGCCTACGGTGATAATGTTGAAGTCTCGTTTGGGCAAGTAGTGGCAGGCCCGTATTCTATAAGAGTTAGATACAGTGATGGAAAGTGGACGGGAATTTATAACACAGACGTGATCCCCGGCCAGTTGGTTACTCTAAATATTGAAATTCCATGACATGAATTAGAATTAGTTAGGTTACTAAATATGCTTAAGAAAATTAGATCAAGTTGGACTTTAATTAAAGATTCAATTAGTGTTTTTGATAAACATCCTAAATTTTTAGTTCCACTTCTGATTACTTGGGCTATTTACGCACCAGTAATTCTTTACTATGTGTATGATTATGGTTTAAATAAACATTCTTTTCTTCAAAATGTATTGGTTGCCTTTGTGATAATATTTATTTTTGCATCCATTTTAACGCTTTCGTGTTCTTTATTATTGGAACTAATACAACAATTGGAGAGTGGAAGAAAAACGGACCTTCGAGGGGCCTTTAAAGTCACCTTTAAGCAAAATATTGTAGATATTATCCCCCTTGTTTTTGTGTGGGCAGTTATATGGTGGCTAATATCTGTAGTTCAGGCATTTTTTACCAGAAAGAACCAGTATGAAGGGGACAAAACTTTAACAGCAGAAAACGCGGCTAAAACTTTAGCGGGCTACGACGAGAATTTTAATCTATCAAAGGCTTTTTTCGAAGCGCTGAGGAAAGGTGTTAGAATGATAATGTTTCTTATATTACCCGCTATAGCATGGGAGAATAAAAAATTTGGGGATGCAGTATCGAAAGGGATGGCAGTATTTAAAACTAATATAGTTCACTTTGTCTCAGGTTTTGTACTTTTAGAGGGTATAGATATTTTAATTTTTTTTCCAGCCGGCATACTTTTTGGTCTAGCTGATGGAATGGAAATCTTTTCGAGTGATACAGTTTGGGTCATTGCAATATTTTATATTGCTTTTGCATGGAGCTATTCTATTTATCTCGAACAGATGTTCGCAGCAGAACTTTATTTGTGGAATTTAAAGTGGGAAAAGCAAGTTGCCAAAGCGAAAAACGAAGGACTGCCCGTCCCTAATTTAAGCGAAATTCCAAAACCTTCCCTTTTGGACGAAATACATGAGTTTTAGCTTAGTTCGTTACAAACTTTGCTCGGTGGGTGAGTATGTTTCCCCAAGTCATTGCTCGCTCGCCCCAGTCAAGACCACTAACATTTCTCGACCTGGCTTGCTTTTCCAGGAGTCTGTAGCTATCAACAAAATTGTCAAAAGTCTTTTTAAATTGATTTGTAAATTTTGAAGTATTTAAAGAGTTTATGAGTACGGAGGTTTGATATAAGAAAGTATTTATTCGCTTTTGCCTTTCGCTAAACCCGTCTGCAGACCAATTTCCGATACGGTTTAAGTTCATAGCGATGTCCAGAATTTTGTCTCTGTTGCTCATAGCAATAACTCCTTAACTATCATATCAAATTTTTTTCTGATGTCTGCTGACATAATGTCTCGGCCTGGGTTGTTCCGATTAGGCCTAAGATTAATGATCGAATTGTAATCAATTTCTCTTGATTCCAGATCTATGCCTCCACCCCACAGATTTTCTTGGCGCGACCCTTCCTGTAGGAGTTTTTGTTCACCCTCGAAGTGCCTTTGCCCGCCGCCTGCCAACATTTCTTGGTCAACATCAACAACGACTTTAATATAGCCGTCAAAATCCTGTGCCATATTCTTAATCTGGTCTTTGGTCGCCTTTTTCTTAATAATCAGAAGCATACAATAGTTTATTATAGACTACTCATATCGTATCGCTTCGATTGGCGAAAGATTGGCTGCGCGGCGGGCGGGAAAAACGCCGAAAAATACTCCTATTGCGCTTGATATCCCCAGTGCCGCAATGGCCGCAAACAAGTTGAGTGTTGCTGGGAAAAACTGGCGGATAATGATGATAATTATGCCAGCAGCGACCAACCCTAAAACCCCGCCGATAAGCGAAAGCAGGGTTGACTCTGCCAAAAACTGAAAGAGGATATCCTGCCTGGTGGCTCCTATAGCGCGTCTTATGCCAATTTCCCGGGTGCGGTCGGTAACCGTCGCATACATAATATTCATAATTCCGACTCCTCCGACAATAAGCGATATTGACCCAATTGCAATAAGTACGGAATTTATTATCGAAAATATTTGGTTTATTGTGCTCAGTAACTCCGACTGCTCGGTAACGGCAAAATCATCTTTGTCATATCTATCTAGCAGCACCTTTTCGGCCTCGACTTTAGCGGTAGACACCAACTCGTCGGATTTAACCCCCAAATAAATCGACCAAAAAGTCTTATCTGGGTTTAAACTTCCATACGTTGTTTTGTAGGGAATGAAAATGGCACTATCGGCCTCCCTGTCGCCTTTCTTTTCCGCAACCGCCAGGATCTTAAACCTCTGATTCTCGAGGCGTACGGTTTTACCGACGGAGTCGGCGGGACTACTGAATAAGTCCTTTGCTATCGTGTTTCCCATGACCCCCACCTTGGCACTTGCTTGGACATCGGAATTGTCAAAGAGTTTTCCAAATTGGGCCTTGACATTCATTAATTTAAAGCCGTCTTCGTTTATACCCATTACATAGCCGAACTTTTCCTCCCTGGGTGCTTCTATTGTGACCCCTTTCATAAATACGGGTACAACAAAGTCAATTTCCGAAATTCTTTTAAGGGAGTTAACATCTTTTTCGTCAAAACTTACTCCACCGACAAGCGCTGCACCGCCTATGCCCGACCCTCCTTCTCCGGTGAACCCGCCGCCTGGAAGAATTAGAATAAGATTCGCGCCTAAACTTTCGAACTGGTTCTGGATGTAATTTTTGAGTCCCAGTCCCAAACCAATCAATATTACCACCGAAAAAACGCCAATCATGATCCCCAACGACGTTAAGAAAGTTCTGATTTTGTTACGTTTAAAATCATCAATTGATGCTTTCAGAAGTGGAATAGCTTGTTTCATATGTACTTATCTACAACCCGCCCGTCTTTGATATATACCCTCCTCCGTGTTTTATCAGCAACGGATTTCTCGTGGGTAACGATGACAACCGTTACGTTTAAATCTTTGTTTAATTTTTTGATAAGCTCAATTATTTCATTTCCTGTTTTACTGTCCAGGTTTCCAGTCGGCTCGTCGGCCAGGATAATTTTGGGTTTCATAACAAGAGCCCGCGCAATCGCGCACCGTTGCTGTTCTCCGCCCGAGATTTTGTTAGGGTAAAAATTTGCCCTTTTGTCAATCCCGAACATCCTCATAAGATCGTTGGCGTAGTTTGCAATATCGTAGTCAGGTTTTGTTTTAGAGTACAACAAGGGAAGTCTGATGTTTTCGGCGACTGTTAAATTGTTTATCAAATTAAACTGCTGGAAAACAAAGCCGACAACACTATTCCTTATTTTGGAGATCTCGTCGTCAGTCAGTTTCGCAATGTTTCTGCCTTCAAAAATTATTTCGCCGCTTGTTGGTTTATCAAGAAGACCAATGATATGCATCAATGTTGACTTACCCGACCCAGATGAGCCGATAATGCCAATGAATTCGCCATGTTTTATTTCCAGTGTGGTGCTGTCCAGTGCTTTAAGGGTTGTGTCGCCGATTTTGTACTCTTTGATGACATTTTTAAGGCTGATCATATATTTCTTGGCCCTCATGAACATTGCCGATTACTTCGACCACACCATCTCCTTCTATTCCGGTTTCAATGTTAACTTTTTCTTTGTTTGCTCCCGTCAACAAATATTCGCCGCTTTTGTCTTGCTGGACGAATTTTTCTTCAACAAAGAGAGCGTTGGCTTTTTCGCTGATTGTAAAGTTTGCATCGCCAGTCATGCCGACTTTAATGTTGCTGACCAAATTTTCCACTTCCGCTACTTTTAATTTGACTTTGTAAACTGTAGACGTTTCATCTAATTTCGGTGTGAGGGCTACGAAGATAATTTCGGCGCTGTAACTTTTGTCTTGGTCAATGTCAAAGACAATATCTGCCGGTTGGCCGAGTGTTATTTTCGAAACATCTGTCTGATCGGCTGCGACTGAAAAGTAAATCGTTTCCGGATTGATGACTTCAATGAAGGATTGGGTATAGATGATGTTTATACCCGGTTTGATATCTACAATTTGGGAAACAATCCCATCAAAGGGTGACCGAAGAACAGCCTCGGCTAAATTTTGTTGCGCTTTAACCAGATTTCTGTAGGCTTTATCTCGGGCAACTTCGGCTTGTGTCCTTGTCTCTTTTTGTGTGAATGACTCGTCTTTGTCGTGGTTTTTAACAGAGTCAAGTGCGCGGTCGACTGTGGATTGGGCATCGCGGAGATCTGAAACGGCCCGCTCATAGTCGGCATGCAAAAGCGTTGTATCAAGCTTTGCAAGTTGTTGGTTTTTGGCCACCTTTTGTCCTTCAATAACATCCACAGAAGCGATTTTTCCGGATGTAGAAAACACCAGTTTTATATGCTCGTCTGCCTCTACAACTCCGGAGAGAGTTAACTCTTCTTTAATATCACCTTTTTGGATGACCCCTTTAGCCCAACCATTGTTTCCTTGCCGGCTGATAAAAAGTGTAATTAGAATACCAACAATTACGATAGCCCAGAATTTTTTCAATTTAAGCCAGCCCTTTGTTCTTTTAAGCATGGAAATCAACCAGTATTATACAGTAATTGACGAAGTGAGGAAATTATTTTCTGTTTTTAGCCAAAAGTGTTCGCTTAAGATTAAAGACGGCACCTAAGCCGACCAAGATAATTGTCAGGGTAGCAAAGAAAGAAACAAACGGAATTTTAGATAGTACAAAAAGGATAATTAGGCCAAGTGCCAGGCTAAGGTAGACGTTAGCACCCTTTTTCCCTGCAAGATCCGTCAGTTTGCCACCGGCGAAGATCGCAAAGACAATTTTAGTCAGGTAAATTTCTATTGCAAATAGAGCGGTAAGAATTGCCGCAATTGGTATACCAACCACGGTGAAGAATGCGATGATAATAATAAATGGCGTACCAACCAAGATTACCAGACCCCAACCCATGTTTTTCCAGAAGTTGTCGTTGACGCTTGTGGCAAGGTTTACAGCTTGCTTTTTGAAAAGTAACAGGAAAACTACACCAGTAGCCAAGTAGGACAGAAACGACCACAGTTGCATGCCGACACCTAAGCTTCGGACAAATAGTCTGCTTTGTTTCCTTACTTTTTCCCGATCTACAAGTGAATCGGGATCTGTCCTTGTGGTTTTACCTGCGATTTTTGCATTTTTGTCAATTCGCAATTCCTCATCCGACGTGTAATTCAAGTCTCCGGCAACGCGCGTTGAAGGCCCGAGCGTTACCGTTCCCACACCGATATTTATATCTTTTCCGACAGATGAGTTTAACAACAAGTTTCCCATTCCTCCGGTAATTCCTCTGCCAACTTTGGCGTTGACAGTCACATTTCCGGCACCCAGTACCAATCCTCCGCCGATCGAGGAGTCCTCGTCAACTGTAATGTTTCCACCGGCCAGAGTTACACTATCACCAACATCCACATTTCTTAAATTGATGTTTCCGCCCGCGGCACGTACATCGTCCCTGACTCTGCCTGAAATATCTATTGTGCCCCCGGCTGCAAGTATGTCTCCGTTGACAGTGCCTTTGACAATAACACTTCCACCCGCTACATACAGGTCACCGTTTATCGTCCCTTCGATTAAAACCGTTTCCCCGCCGATAAATAGGTCGTCGTCTATTACTTCGTCTTGGGCAACCGTTGCAAGTTCCTGTTTTGCAATCTTTGCAGATACCGTTAGCGGAAGGATAAACGAAGCAAGAAAAATAGCCAGAAAAATTTTAATCCTTTGCATATTACTTTTAGTATATACTCTTACTAATTTCTTTCAGATTAACGTTTTTGATGGCAACGAGTGGAGCATGAGTAATTTCGTCCGAAGCCCAGAGAATTGTCTGCACGCGGTCACGGCCGATAGCGATAAT
>MGGS01000003.1 GCA_001792535.1 Candidatus Woesebacteria bacterium RIFCSPHIGHO2_02_FULL_42_20
GGTATGGTAAAGCTTGAAAGAGTGTCCGATAAAAGTTTTAGGCTTGATAAGTTTGATGCCAAACCTCAAATTAGTTAGAAAACATGCTTGGATTATGGCGATTATTTTGGTGGGGATTTTTTTGCGCGCCAATGGAGCTGTTGAAAATTTTCTGTATTCGCATGACCAGGATTTGCTTGGCTGGTTTGTCCGCGATGTGGTCGAAAACAGCCATTTGCGCTTGATCGGCCAGGAAACATCGCAGCAAGGGGTCTTTGTCGGCCCGGTTTTTTATTATTTAATGGTCCCGTTTTATTTGCTGTTTGCAATGGATCCTGTTGGTGGTCTGATTGGTGTAATTACGCTTTCTGCTTTTACACTAGGCAGTTTGTATTTTGTGGTGTCGAAAATATTTGGCAGGCAAGTCGGGATCGGCATTGCTTTTCTTTACTCGGTAAGTCTCTATTCAATTTTAAACGATAGAGAAGTTGTTCCTACCGGGCCTATTGTTTTATGGACTGTGTGGTTTTTGTTTAGCTTATATTCGATACTCAAGAAAAATTCAAAAGGCTTTTATTTGGCTGCCTTTTTGTTGGGACTTGCTTGGAACATTAACTTGTCATTAATACTTTTTGCGCCACTGGTTTTTATGGCATGGTACTTTTCAAAAGCCAAGCTCAAACTTCCCGTGATTATTAAAACACTGGCAATAACACTAATTACTTTTGCTCCATATATTCTGTTTGATCTGAAACATGGATTTCGCCTAACCAAAGCAATTTTACTAAGGTCGACGACATCACAAATAATAGTTGAAGGAAGTGGTGGTGATTTTGAGCGCGTGATAATCTTGCTTTCAAAGAACATTGCAAATATTTTAGGTGTCATTAACCTTGACATTAAACATCAATTTTGGCTGGTTGCTGTGCTTTTGGTTTTTGTTTTGTTAATTAAACAAAGAATCTTTAGTAAAAAACTGGCTATCTTACTGGTAACTTGGTTGGTTACCCCAATTATATTTTTTTCGCTCAATCCGATTATTTTGTCCGAATACTACCTGAATGGATTGACTTTGTTTTGGTTTCTCGTTTTGGCAGTTTTTGTTGGTAGCCACAGGAGACTCGGGATGGTTGTTTTTATTGCGTTTGCTTCAATAAATTTACTTCGCTATAGCAAGTTGCCGGTTAACAAAAGCGGCTATCTAGAGCGCAAGGAAATTGTGCACTTTATTAAGAACGACTCGATTGCCAAGGGCTATCCTTGTGTTGCGATTTCCTATATTACAAAGCCGGGGTACGATTTCGGCTACAGATACTTTTACTATTTGGAAGATTTTCATGTAAACAGTCCAAAAAGTGGCAGCCCTGTTTATACGATCGTTTACCCTTTACGGCAGGACATTACAACTGACAAAACCTTTGGCGCAATCGGCTTGATCTTACCTGATTATCAAAGATATGGTAGGGAAGAAATTAATAAAAGTTGTAGTGGCGAAAACTCCAATTTAACCGATCCAATGTTCGGTTTTCCGCAGTAGTCAGTTATCTTGTTACTGTAATGTCCGGGGTTACTTCTCCTTTGGCGGAGATGACAATTCTTCCGGTTGCTTGGTTTAAATATATTGTGTAATTGGAGTTCTCCAGAGAGCCATTAAGCGGATCGTAGGGTAATTGAGCAATATAAACCGGGACGATTGTATCTACTGTGCCTGCGGCAGACAAATTAAAGCAGGTCGGTGAAGTCCCTATGCAAGTTGGGCTGGTAGGAAAGTCGCTTGTGGAGTTATTGTTGTCAGTGTCGGGCAAGTTGCCACCATGTTCGGCTGCAAATTGGTAGATGGCGTTTGATATCGCAGAAAGATCAGCGCGGCGCTGGGTGTCCCTTTCTTCCGCGAATTGTTTGGAGGGATTAATAGCACCCAGAATTCCGCCGATGCTGTCAAGGTAATTGCCCAGTTCTTTTTCGATTACGTTCCAAATGTCCTCCCAGTCTGAAAAATTATCGGGGACGCTGACCAAAGTAGCTTTGCCAAAATCTTTGAAACTGACCGTGACTATCCTGACTAAAGGAATGTTTTGGTTGGCGCGCAATTCTTTTTCGAGTTGTGCCCTGTAATATTCGTCAGTGAGGGCTCGGAAAAATAAATTCGGTGGCTCGGTGTTTTTCAGACTGGACGTAGTGCTTATTTTGCCTAAGTCCGGCAAATTGATGTCGATGGAATACAAGTTTCCGGTTTTTTTGTCGATTACTATCTCGAATAAGTTTTGATCCCAATTTACAGCGTCAATTGCTCCCTTGATCTCTTTGGAATACGACCGCGTTATATCATTTCGGATTACTTTATCCACTTCGTTGACAAATTCAGTGAGCTTAGCTTTTTCCAGCCCGGCCACTATTCTATAAACCTTTAATCCGTTTTGTTCGGCATTCTTGTCAAAAGATTTGATTGTTACGGCTTCGGCAAATTTTTGGGCAAGTTTCTGGATGTCCTCCCCTTTGATGAGGTTTTTGTATTTTTCTTTCAGTAAACTTGCTGCTTCGCTAGAGTCGCCTGAATTTTTGAAAAGTATCCACTTTTCACCTGCCACGATTGGTCTAAGTATTTTGTAAGATTCGCTTTGGGCAATCTCCGGAGCCTCTTGGAGAATTTCACTTTCCAACAGTGAAAATGAGCTGATAAAAGGCTTTATGTAAACCTCCTGGTTATTAAATATCAAGTCCAATATGACTGTTTGTTGGAGTTCGTCAGTATCGGTGGTTGTGAAATCGAGTTTTATCTTGGAGTAGAGCTGGCTGTTTTGATTGATTGTGCCGGACAGTGTCAGTTTCCCAAAGTCATCCAGCCCGTAAAATTGTGACTCAAAACTGACAGAATCGCTTTTGGAGAGTTTGCCGAATGCGTTGGAGATCAATAGTTTAGGATCTTTTATTATTAAGTTGGGAAAAAACACCAATATAACCACGAATACGGAGATAAACGCCAAGACAATTCTTAAAATGATCAGTGGTTTTCGTTTGCTCTTAGTTTCGTTCGACGAAGAAATGTCTTGACTACTGTTGTTTAGTCCAGGACTGGTTACCACATGCACATCGTCCATACGACTAATGTTATACTTTTGCAGTGAAAATTAAAAGGTTACTTCCGTACGTTTTTATCTTAACTTTTGTTGGACTAACAGTCTATTTACTTAGCGAAAGCATTAGCTCTGATAAAGTTGCTGATATTGTTAAGTCAACAGGGCCACTTGCGCCATTGGTTTTTATTTCCCTTTTTGCTTCAACGCACGTCCTTGCGCCACTAAGTGCATCTCCATTGTTATTTCCTGCATTTTTACTTTTTGGAGCTAAACCAACTGTATTTTATATGTATTTGGCAACCGTTATTTCTTCTTTCACAAATTTCTGGATATCAAAACAGTGGGGTAGAAGTCTGGTGATTAAATTGGTAGGAAATAAAAATATGCAGAAAATAGACGAATTCACAGAGTACTACGGTGTCGGTGCCTTAATATTTTTACGTCTCTTTAGTGGTTATATGACGGATTTTGTATCCTATGCTTATGGTTTAACAAAAATTAAATTTTCAGTGTATTTTCTAATTTCTATTCTAGTTCCAATTCCATGGCTTCTCTTTTGGCAACTTTATGTTGGAAATAGGGTTGATGGTATAAAAGATTTCGCAGTTTGGGTATACATTCCCATAATACCTTTTGTGTTTATCACATCTTTATTTATTTATAAATTTAAAAAGAAGCGTTCTAAGTGACTGCTTGCTGATTAATCGATGAATCGGAGAAAGGTGTGCTTGATATGACCGTGATAGTATGGGTGTGGATCTCGAAGTGAGTGCTTTATTTGTTTGAGCTGTGAGTATATAATCTCTTTGTATGACTAAAAAATTAGACTATCTTATTAAACTTATATATGACAAAGATTACAAAGGCTATGTTGCCGATGTTGTAAATTTGTATGGCTGTATGTCTCAGGGAAAGACTAAAAAGGAAGCTTTGGCCAACGCAGAGAAAGCAATAAAGGCATACATGAAAGTAATAAGCAGGAGCAGAAAAGCAAACTTTGTCGGTTTCGCTAAAAGAGCAGTTGATATTTCACTTCCAGCATTTAACTAAATGCCCAAGTTTGCGAATATCTCAGGAAGAAACGCTGTAAAAGCGTTTTTAAAATCCGGCTATAAACATGTTCATACTTCCGGTGATCATGCGATACTGCAAAAGTCTGGCTGTCCATCGCTGTCTATTCCGCTGCACAAAGAAATCGCCCCGTTTCTCTTGAAATCCCAAGTAAAAAGAGCAGGACTAAATGGGAATGAGTATTTAAAATTACTAAAGCAAAGATCGTAAAAGTGAACGAGATCTCCTTATCTGCTAAAATCTAGGATATGGGTGCAATGCCTTATCTTTCTGTTGTTATTCCTGCTTACAATGAGGTTGAGAACATAAAACGAGGAGTTTTGGGGAGCGTTTACGACTATTTAAAGCAACAAAAATATACTTGGGAGGTGTTGCTTGCAAACGACGGGTCAACCGATGACACATCCAAAATGCTTCATAAATTTGCCGACAAGCATAAGGGATTTAGAGTTCTAGATGAACCACATAGAGGGAAAGCAGGTATTGTTATCGCGGGAATGCTCAAAGCTGCGGGTGAAATTGTTATTTTTACCGACATGGATCAAGCGACACCTATTGACCAGCTTGAAAAAATGCTTCCCAAGTTTGCCGAAGGTTATGCATTGGCTATTGGTGTACGCAGTGGCAGAAAAGGTGCCGGACTACAACGGCTGGCAATGGCATACGGTTTTGCTGTTCTTCGCTTTGCGATACTAAGACTTCCCTTTAAAGATACTCAATGCGGCTTTAAAGGCTTCACAAACAAAGCGGCAAAAGAAATTTTCAGGCGGATGCAGGTGTTTCGTGATGGCCAAGCTTCCAAGGGGTCGGCAGTCACCGCGGGATTTGATTTAGAAGTGTTATACATTGCCAGAAAGTTGGGTTACAAAGTGGCCGAGGTCCAGGTTGAATGGTCGGACTCCGGGGAACGAGGAAAACACGGAGTAAACCCCATCAAGGATTCCTGGGAAGGCCTTAGAGATTTAATCCGTGTGCGTGTAAATGCAGTGCTTGGAAAATATAAAGTTCAAGAATGAAAAAAGTGTTTCGTAAATGGTGGAAAACAGTTGCAGCTTTAGTTTTTATCCTTCTACTTGCTTTTCTTATTAGACTGGCTAATTTGACCATTTTGCCGGTTTTTGCCGATGAGGCAATTTATATCCGCTGGTCGCAAATTATGCACTCCGAGCCGACTTTAAGGTTTCTGCCTTTATCGGACGGCAAACAGCCTTTGTTTATGTGGGTTTTAATGGTTGTTATCAGTCGTTTTGACGACCCGTTAATTGCCGGGCGATTGGTTTCTGTTTTCGCGGGTTTGGGAACAATAATAGGGGTTTTCTCGCTTAGTTATTTGATATTTAAATCAAACTTGGCTGCATTGGTTTCCTCACTTATTTGGGCAATTTCACCCTATGCGATTTTTTTTGATCGTATGGCTTTAGTTGACTCCATGCTTGCCATGTTTGGCATTTGGACAGTCTTTTTTGCGATTGTAACCGTAAGGACCTTGCGCCTTGACTTTGCTATGATAACCGGATTTTTATTAGGTGCAGCCCACCTGACGAAGTCTCCATCAATCTTCTTTGTCATGATGCTCCCTGTAACCTGGCTTTTCCTAAAGAAATTTGACAAGAGACACTTGGTTAAACTTGTTGGCTTAAGCATTGTGTATTATGCAATTAGTTTCATTATTTATAACATTCTTCGTCTAGGTCCAAATTTTCAACTAATTGCGAGTCGGAATTTTGACTATGTCTATCCTGTCACTCGACTTTTTAATAACTGGAGAGACCCTTTGATTTCTCATTTGGGTATGTTTTGGGACTGGCTGGTTAAGCTTGGACCCTGGCCCTTAGTTTTGTTAGTAATTACCGGTGTAACAATTAGCTTTAAAAAATATACAAAGGAGTTATTAGTTATTGGTTTATGGTTCATTGTGCCGGTACTTATTCAGGCCGAATATGGAAAAGTTTTCGCAGCCCGTTACGTTTTCTTTTCGATTCCTTTCATGGTTATTTTGGCAGGTGCCGGTTTTGTAAAAAGAAAAAGTATTTCTGTTATATTACTTTTGGTTTTTGTTGCAGCGTCCTTAGGCTCTAATTTCCATTTACTTACTAAGCCAGCAAAAGCTGCCTTGCCCGAAAGCGAAAGAAATGGCTATTTGGAAGAGTGGACTTCGGGTATAGGAATAAGAGAAGTGGCTGAGTTTATAAAACTCCAAAACTCCAAAAGTCCAAACCTTCAAATAGTGGTTGGCACGGAAGGTTATTTCGGGACGTTGCCTGACGGACTGCAAATGTATATCGAAGACTTGCCAAACGTGAATGTAATTGGGGTGGGAGTGGACCTAAAGGAGGTGCCGACTTCCTTGGTTGAATCGAAAGTTTCTGGCAATAAGACTTATCTGGTGATTAATAAAAGCAGACTTCTGTTTGATCCAGCAAATTTCGGACTAGAACTCATTGCTGCTTACCCAAAGGAGCCGCGTAAACCAGACACCTGGCATTATACTTTAAAGGGTTCGCAAGAGGTGCTTTATTTATTTGAATTAACCGGAGACTATGCTGACTAAATACAAAAAAATATTAGTGATAGGGATTTTGTTGAGAGTTGTCTTGATGTTTTCCACATTCCATCCAGACCTTCAAGGCCATTCTTCGGTTACCTACTTTTTTACTTATGAAAAGAAACTGGATATTTACCAGCACTTAGCGGCGCTACCCGTTGATCATCCATTGGTTAAAAACCTTGGGGTGGGGGACATTTTTATTTACCCGCCGCTTTCCTATTTTACCTTAGGTATTGCCCGGACGGTATTATCTCCGTTTGCAGATCCGAACTTTACGCCGTGGATATGGGAAAACTTGGATAAAGTTGAAACATTCCCGGGATTTCATTTTCAAATTTTTCTTCTAAAAATACCTTATTTGTTTGTAGACGTATTGGCGGCTGTATTTTTGGCAAGATTGTTTGATAAAGAAAGCAACCAAAAAAAGGCGTTTGTGTTCTGGCTGTTTAACCCTTTGACGCTATATTCGACCTTTATGCTGGGGCAACTTGACTTGCTACCGACTTTTTTTGTAATACTTTCTATTTATTTTGCAAAAAAGAAAAAATATTCTTTGTCTCTTGTGGCACTGGGAATCGGCGGTAGCTACAAGATGTTTCCTTTGCTTTTTATACCGGTAGCCGCGTTTTTGTTTTCAAAGTCTATAAGAGGCAGAGTAAAAAACCTATTTATTGGGTTTGTGCCTTTTGTAATTACAATACTACCTTTTTTGGGCTCACTGGCTTTCAGGCAAATGGTCTTATTCAGTCCCAAATCTCAAAAAATGCTTTTTATGAACTGGCCCGTTTCGGGGGCTGAAGGTATTTATCCGTTTGTTTTTATTTTAGTGCTATTGTATCTACTAGCATTTTATGGTCAAAACGCAAGGCTGCTTTTATCGTATTTTTTAAGCATTCTTCTTCTTACCTTTTCGGTGACCCATTACCATCCACAATGGTTTCTGTGGATTACTCCGCTTTTGATAGTCGACCTCGTCAAAACTCGTAAACGCTGGGTCTTGGTTACAATCCTTATTGGGTGTTGGCTTGTGATAACGTTATTCTTTGAACCGTCGCTTTCCTATGGGTTGTTTTATCCGGTGTTTCCCGACCTAAAAAACGTTGTGGGCTTGACCGAGATTCTTTCTAAATATACCGAAGTGTTTAAGTTAAAGAGCATAATAAGGAGCCTTTTCGCTGCAGCTGCTTTTTACTACGCGTTTGACGTAATTAGGTCGAAGGTTAAGTTAAAAACTCAATGAAACATCGGATTTTTATTTTATTGCTTGTGTTAATCATACCTTCGTTTGCGAATCTGCTTCGCCCGGGATATTTTCCAATGCAGGATGACTTACAGGCAATGCGGCTACACCAAATGGATAAGTGTTTTAGAGATTTTCAGATTCCCTGCCGTTGGGTGCCGGACATGGGCTACGGCTACGGCTATCCTCAGTTTAACTATTATGCACCTGGAGTATATTACCTGGGAGAAGTTTTTCATTTAGTAGGCTTTCAGTTTGTTGACGTAGTTAAAATTCTTTTCATTATAGGCTTCGTTCTCTCTGGCATTTTTATGTATGTCTTGGTTCGAGAGATCTTCGGTGAGTTACCGGCACTGGTCGCAAGCCTTTTTTATGTATACGGACCGGTTAGGGCGGTACAGGTTTACGTTAGAGGATCGCTTTCGGAGTTTTGGGTGGCAGTTTTTTTCCCGCTGGTTGTTTGGGCGGCAATTAAATTGGTTAAATCGCAAAAGAATAACCACTTGGTACTGTTTTCTTTGTCTGTTGGCTCAATGTTTGTTATCCATAATCTGCTGCCATGGTTTTTCTTGCCGGTTTCGCTGTTTATAGCGTTATTCTTTTTACCCAAGAAAAATAAACTAAAATCGGTTACCAAGCTTTTTTGGGGTATAGTTTTGGCTTTCGGTCTGGCCGCCTTTTTTTTGATTCCGGTGTTTTTGGAAATCGGATATGTACACACAGAAACCCTACTCGGGGGGTATTTTGATTACCGGCGGCACTTTGTTTCCATCAAGCAACTTTTCTTGGCGAATAATTGGGGTTTCGGGTCGTCGGATATCGGTTCAGGCGACGAGTTAAATCTGGCACTCGGGCTGCTGCATTGGCCCGTTGCATTTCTTGGAATCCTGGTTCTTTTAGCCAAACGAAAGTTGGACGGAATAGCAAAGCTCGTTATACCAACCAGTCTGGCATTTTTGGTCTTTGTATTTTTGATTCACTCCAGATCCCATTTCGTTTGGGAAATGTTTGCAGTGCTTGCCTATTTACAATTTCCCTGGAGGTTTTTAGTGTTGACCAATTTTCTTTTAGCGCTCCTTGTAGGAATTTCTGCTTTCTACTTTTCCGAAAATAAAAAAATTGCTTTTGTACTCGTTGGGTTGGTTTTTGTTTTCTATGGCTCGTTTTTTGCTCCAAAAGACTGGTTCCCGCTCTCCGATCGCGAAAAATTCAGCGGCAGCAATTGGGAAAGACAGCTTACAATTAGCATATTTGACTATCTGCCGGTTTCCGCCAGTGCTCCACCAGAGTCTAAAGCTTCGGAATTGCCGGAAGTGCTTGAAGGTGAAGCAAGCCTTTTGTCGTATACAAGAGGTAGTAACTTCCAAGAAGGAAAAGTGGTATCGACCGGTAAGTCGTTGCTGAGAATTCCTATCTTTGACTTTCCCGGAATGGTAGCCAGTGTTGACGGCTATGAAGTTCCTGTTTTAAATGACTGCAGGGGACAAAAAAATTGTTTGGGTTTAGTTACGATAGAAGTTCCAAGCGGCGAACATATCGTCAAAGTAAGGCTTACAGACACGTTGCCCAGAACTTTGGGCAATGTGATTTCGTTGGTTAGTCTTATTTTTTTGGTTGGCATATGGAAAAAATCGAAAAGTTTGTAGCAAAATATTATTTGGCAATAATAATTTTGGGATCTATCCCGGCAATTCTTGCGCTATTTGTCGAGGGTTACTACGGCGCCTCGGATGACTTGCATGTGGCGTGGCTTGGTTTATTCAATGAAACAGTAAAACTCGGCCAATTTCCGCCAAGATATGTACCGTCCTTGAGTTTCGGATTTGGCTACCCATTGTTTAATTTTGTCTTTCCGCTGCCTTTTTATATCGGAGAAATTTTTGTCTTGCTGGGATTCGGGTTAGTGGGAAGTATTAAGTCAGTTTTTGTAGTTAGCTTTGTTGCCTCGAGCATTGTTATGTATAAATTTTTAAGAACGTTGGTAAAGCCGTTGGTATCGCTTGCTGGCGCTGTTGTTTACCTTTATGCGCCCTATCGTGCTACGGAAGTTTATGTCCGTGGTGCAGTCGGTGAGGCATTAAGTTTTGTATTTTTGCCGCTTTTATTTTTGGGTTTTGTAAAGATACTGAAAAATGAAACGAAAAAAGGAATTTGCCTTACGGCTTTGGCATTGGCGTTTTTAATTCTAAGCCACAACATAGTATCGTACATGTTTCTCGGGTTTTTAGTTCTAGCACTTGTTTTTTTCAGGCAAAAATTTGTACAAATTATAACTGCCGGCATCTTGGGACTTGTGGGTAGCTCTTTTTTTTGGGTCCCGGCTTTGCTTGAATCAAATCTTGTTAAGTACGATACGGTCTTTAGTTACTTCGACCACTTTCCGACACTAAAACAACTTATTACACCGTATTTTGGCTACGGTGCATCAGTCCCCGGACCCGGCGACGGTATGTCTTTTTTCTTGGGGGGAATAAACATTTTGCTGGTGTTGACTTCGACTTATGTTTTGATTAAGTCTTTCAGAAGAAAACTTGACCTTAGTAAAACATTTTTACTTTTCTCTTTTGCCGCTTTTTTAATCTCGGTTTTTATGATGAATCACCGCTCGAGCGTAGTTTGGGACGCACTGCCTCTCCTGCCCTATTTTCAATTTCCTTGGAGGTTTTTGACGGCAACAACCTTTTTTACTACCCTGATGGTTATAAGCTTGTCACGAGTTAAAAAATCTGGCGTACTTGCCTTGTTTATTCTGGTGTTTGTGGTAGTTTTAAATTTTTCCTTTTTTAAACCCCAAGATAACTTGGGTCGGGGAGATGACTATTATTTGACTAGATACACGACATTAAACGGCACAAGCCCGGAATATAAATCGACAAAAGAGGAGTATTTAAGACTTCCTGAAAATAGCGAAGCGAGACCTGCCACGCTGTACCCGGATTTTTATGGCGACAACATCATTGTCTTAAGTAATACTAAGATGAACTTATTGGAGTACAAAGCTTTGGTTAAATCAAATGGCGGGGTAGTAAGCGTCAATAAATATTACTTTCCGGGTTGGGAAGTTAATGTGGATGGTCAAAAAGTAGATATTGTTTCAGGACAGCCATTTGGCCAAATTTCCTTTGATATTCCGGCCGGTGAGCATACACTTCATTATTTTTACAGTGAACCTTTGTATAAACGTCTGTTAGACGTAGTCTCGTTTGCGACACTTTTGTCCCTTATGTTAATTTTAGTAAGCAAAGATGCTAAAAAAGATAGTCAAAACTAAGAATTTTTGGCCGGTTGTAGTTATTACAATCTTGGCTTTACTGGCTTCGCGAAGGCTTTTTGTGCCGGGCTATTTTATCATGCACGACGATTTGCAAATGATGCGGACCTTGGAAATGGAAAAGTGCTTTAAAGACTTTCAAATTCCCTGCCGCTGGGTGCCGGATATGGGCTATGGATTTGGCTTCCCATTGTTTAATTTCTATCCGCCACTGCCTTACCTTTTTGCAATGGTTTTTCGGCTGCTTGCTTTTCCGTTTACTGCAACTGTCAAGTTGACCTTTGCATCTGCCTTTTTACTGTCTGGGGTGGCAATGTATTTTTTTGCCAGGAAATTTTTCCTGCCTGCCGGCAGGCAGGCGGCAAATATCGGCGGGGTGGTTGCTGGGATTTTTTACATATGGGCACCATATCATGCCGTTGATATCTATGTGCGGGGTGCGATGAATGAAGCCTGGGCTTTTGTATTTTTTCCCTTAATTTTGCTTTTTTCGTATCAACTAATCACTAGTCACAAAAATTTAATTCTCCTTTCCCTTTCCTGGGTTGGTCTTCTTTTGGCCCATAATCTGATGGTCTTAATTTTTACGCCGGTTTTTGCTCTTTGGTGTTTACTCTGGATTGTCAAATCCAAAAAAATATTGAGTATTAAGTATTTAGTTTTAAGTGGCATTCTCACTTTTGGCCTCGCAGCCTTTTTTACCCTGCCTGTCTTAGTCGAAAGCAAACTTGTCTACGTTAATCTGTTGACTCAAGGCTATTATGATTTTGCTGGCCACTTTGCGACTTTAAGACAGCTTTTTATTTCAAGATTCTGGGGCGACGGACCGTCTACTTTTGGCATTGGGGACGGTATGGCTTTTCCAATAGGTCACATTCATTGGATCGCAGTTGCCGTAAGCGGCTTGGTTTTTGTTTACTTTTGGTGGAAAAGGAAAAAGCTTGAAGTTGCCGATTTTGTTTTTGTCTTTTTTATGGCTGTAGGCCTTTTTAGTGCTTTTATGGCGCACGGAAGGTCTACTCCAATTTGGCTGGCAATCCCCGTACTTAAGTATGTCCAGTTTCCTTGGAGGTTTTTGACTTTGGCGAGTTTAGGTTTTTCGTTTGCAGCCGGCTGGCTGATTTGTAAATTGGAAAAATTCAAAAAGCAGCCTTTGTGGTTGGTTATTATAATGGTTATTGCTGTTGTTGTTTGGAATTGGGAGTTTTTTGCGCCTGTTCGTGAAGGCCCGGTAACTGACACTGAAAAGTTTGCAGGCGAGGCCTGGCGAATCCAGCAAGCGGCCGGGATTTACGATTATTTACCCAATACCGCCAAAATTGCGCCGGACTCAAAAAGGACAGTTTTAGCCGAAATTATTGAAGGTAAGGGGATTATCTATTTTGAGAATCATCCCGAGCGCACCAACTGGCTTACTTTTGACGCCGATATCAAAGAAGGTGGCGCGGTCGTACGAATTAATGTCCTGGCTTTTCCCGACTGGAAGGTGTTAATAGATGGAAACCAAGTGCCAACGTACATTGACGAAGTTGAAGAGTGGGGAAGGCTGTATGTAGATATCCCGGAAGGCAAGCACTTTGTCTACGCCAGACTTTACAATACACCAATCAGAAATATCGCAAATGGCATTTCGCTTGTTACCTGGCTCGGCTTTTTATCGTTTCCTTTGGTTAAAAAGTTTCGCCGGCAATGACTTGTTTTTGATTTACTACGCCACTACGTATGGGAGTATATCTTCGAGTTTTAACAACAATCAATATAATGGTAAAATTTTAGTGTGGTGAGGCAGGATATTGGAGAACATTTAAACCCGACCGATGAAATTACGCTCGAGGCTGTAAAGTCAAGAGCTGTTAAGGGTGTTGTCGCATTGACCGGCCGCACGTTGGTGCTTAATATTATTTCGCTTTTCGCTCAAGGTCTTCTTTGGGCGTTTTTAAGCCCGGAACAGTTCGGAGTATTTTTGATTGTTTCTGCAACCATTAATTTTTTGAGCTATTTTGCGGATATTGGCTTGGGAGCGGCGTTGATTCAAAAAAGGGAGAAGCCAACTGAAGCGGACTTTAAGACGGTATTTATCGTTCAAGAAACATTGGTTGTTACGATTACGCTATTGGTTTTTTTGATTAGCCCGGTGCTTGCCCGTACACATAACCTGACTTACGAGGGTATAGCGCTTTTGTATGCGCTAACCATTTCGTTTTTCTTGGCGTCTTTAAAAAACATTCCCTCAATAATTTTGGAACGCAAGCTGGAATTTGGCAAATTTATTATTCCTCAAGTTGTCGAGCAGGTTGTCTACAACGTTGCGGTTGTGTTTTTTGCCTGGAGGGGCTTTGGGATAACAAGTTTTACGTATGCAGTTTTGATTCGGGGGGTTATTGGAGTTGTGACGATTTATATCCTTCAACCGTGGAAACCGGGGCTAGCATTTTCTAAAGCTTCGCTCAAAGGCCTTTTGAGATTCGGTATTCCCTACCAGCTCAATAATTTTCTGGCAACAATTAAAGACGATGGTATGACAATTGTCTTGGGAGGGGTACTGGGGAGCGCGGGACTGGGAATTTTGGGAACTGCCCAGAAACTTGCGCAATACCCACTGCGGTTTTTTATGGATAATGTAACCAAGGTTACCTTTCCCGCATTTTCCAGGATGCAGGATGACAAAACCTACTTGGAAAGGAGCTTGACCAGATCGCTATTTTTCATTTGTGCACTTGTCTTTCCGAGCCTAGTCGGGCTATCGGTGTTGTTTCCGGTCTTGGTAACGGTCATTCCCCGCTACGGCAAGTGGGCGAGTGCATATATTCCCTTCTTATTAATCTCCATTAATTCTATGTTTGCGGCTGGTTCCACCCAATTGACCAACTTACTCAACTCGATTGGCAGGATCAAAACAACATTCAAACTTATGGTTATGTGGACAGTTCTTACTTGGGCAATTCTGCCCTTTTTGTCGATTGTTTCTGGCGCCCAAGGCGCGGCCCTCGGTTATGCCGTCGTTGGTGCAAGTTCGGTAGTAGTCTTTTATTTAGTTAAACGAGTTGTCAACTTTTCATTTTACTATTCCGTGGTAAAACCTTTGTTTGCCTCAGGCATTATGGGTGCTGTTTTGCTGGCCGCAAGGGGTCTATTTTCCTGGAGTTTTTTGGGAATTGGTATGATGGTGGTTATTGGTATTACTTTTTATGCGCTGGTGATTTATTTGTTAGTGGGTAAATCTGCCGTCGAAGATGTTAAAAAAGTTTTTGCGACTTTTAGCAGAAAATAAGCTGGCATCGCTTTTGATTTTTTTAGGATCGCTTTCGTGGTCAATTCCCTTGGTTAAAAGTGGGATTGGTTACGACTTCGGAGTTGGTTTTTGGGGGCCCAATGGTCACGATGGTATTTGGCACATTGCTTTAGCTAATTCACTGGCCCGTGGATCTTGGGAGATGCCTGTTTTTGCCGGCTCCTTTCTGCAAAATTACCACATCGGCTTTGATTTGTTGCTTGCTTTGGCTGCTAAAATTTCAGGCGTTTCTACGAGTATTATCTATTTTCAAATAGTTCCTCCGGTTTTGGCCATTTTGGTAGGGCTTTTGACATATCGCTTGGTTGCGACTTGGAAAAAAAGTAAAAAAGAAGCTTTGTGGAGTGTGTTTTTTGTATATTTTGGAGGCAGTTTCGGTTGGTTGGTCACTCTTTTAACAAGCGGTCAATTAGGTGGAGAATCAGTTTTTTGGTCCCAGCAAGCGGTATCAACTTTAATTAATCCACCTTACGCCCTTTCGTTAGTTTTGTTGTTACTCGGATTGATATTTTTAATAAAGTCTCCAATCACTAATCACCAATCACTAATAACTATTTTTATTTTTGGAGTGCTTTTCGAAGTTAAAGCTTATGCGGGATTGTTGGCACTTTTTGGTTTATTTGTTGTCGGAGTTTATGAGTTTGTAAAAAACAGGGATATAAAGGTGTTAAAAATATTTTCCGGGTCATTTGCTATAACACTATCATTGTATTTATTTTTAAATCGCGGGTCGCAGGACCTGCTGGTTTTTCAGCCGTTTTGGTTTTTGGAAAACCTGATGTCACCGGACAGACTTAATTGGTCTAAATTGGGCGAAGCCTTAGTAAATTGGAGACTCGGTGGTCTTTATTACAAGTCTGCCTTTGGTTATGTGCTGGCATTTATACTTTTTGTGTTTGGGAACTTGGGAACAAGACTGGTGTCAATTTTTTCTTTGTCCAAAAGAATTGACTTGTTAAGTGTCTTTATTTGGGCGGTTATATTAGCCGGGATTACCGTCCCGATGGTTTTTTTACAAAAAGGCACTTCTTGGAATACTATTCAGTTTTTTTATTACAGCCTTTTCTTGTTAGCAATTTTGTCCGGTGTGGGGCTAGTTAAATTAGGAAAATTGTTAAAAGTATCTCTGGTTTATGCTGTAGTTTTGCTAGTTACTTTGCCGACGACTTTTTCCACACTCTACTACCATTATTTACCCGGCAGACCCCCTGCAAAGATCTCAACCGAGGAACTTAGGGCATTGGACTTTTTGAAAGATCAGCCCGAAGGAGTGGTTTTGACTTATCCTTTTGACCGTGAAGCGGCAGATGCGGCGGTTGACAATCCTCCCAGACCGCTTTATTTATATGAATCGACAGCTTACGTATCGGCTTACACCGATAAACCAGTTTTTCTTGAAGATGAAGTTAACCTTGATATCACCGGTTATGGTTGGAGTACCCGCCGCGAAGAGATTGTTAGATTTTTTAGTACGAGTGACCAAAACGCCGCTCATAGATTTTTGGAAGATAATAATATTAAATATATTTATTTGCTCAAAGGTCAACAAGTAAGTCTGAATTTTCAAGAGCTGGGAGCGAAAAAAATCTTTGAAAACAATATTTCCTTAATATATTCAATATCGTGAAACTAAATATTTAATCATAATTTTTCCCCTATTTTTATAAATTTGGCGTCTTCCGTGCTTATCTCATTTAAATTATGCTTATTTTTATAGCTCTCAACTATCTCTTTTGTTATTTTAAGAATTAATTTATATTGCTTTTCATTTCCAGCTTCATCTCCATGTTCTATTATCAACGAATTTCTGAATTTAGAAACCTCCCAGACTTTTTTTATGTCAAAAATACCCTTTTGGTCTAGAGCTTTTAAAAGGGTAGCAGATTGCATTAGTCCTATTCTTTCATCTTGTTTTGCTTGACCTCCGGTTAATTTTTGCCATTCTTTTGAGTAAAGTGCAACAACTTTCGAAGATAATTTAGACCACTCAATGTTCCATGGATTTATTTTTCTTAATACCAAGTCCGATTGGAAGATGATATCCATGCATCGATAGAGATAAATGATAGCGAACATAAAACTGTTTTCATCTGCGGCGTGACTTGCCCTAATGTTTAGCTCATAAACAAATGAGAGGACGTATTTAGGAGACTTTAACTTGCTAATAAAGTTTGACGGGTTACTTAACGTATTTAAAAATCTTAAATTCTTTTCAACTAAGTTTACTAATTTGGGATTGAACCGTGAGCAGAGCTCTTTGGCCTCTTGGATAAAAACACTTGCTGCTCTAAATTCGTATTTTTGCCAGTGTAGGTAGCCTTTGGTGAGAGTTTCCAAAAACAAAACTTGCTCTATTCTCATGGTTCTTCGCTTAATGTTGTCTAGTATTTTGATCACATCCCTGAACATTTGTTTATTAAATAGAGAAACAGCTTTCTCGAGTTCCAAATCTCCGTAATATTCAATAGGATCCTTTAAAGATTTGACAACTCTTTGTAAAGGGTCAGCCTGTTTTATATTCATGTCGTATTTGCCCCATTCCTGGTATAAAACGCTAAATTCAAAATATCTTGCCACCATAATGAGAGGTGCGCTTAGAGAAGTTGATCCGGAAGATATGTATACTGCAGTTTTCGCCAGTCTGTCTTCCTCCCAAATTTCCCGGACTATTTTGTGTACGCTAAACGGGTCGTTTATAACTACTTTATGTACCCTAATCATGGAAGGTTTTAAATAAGTAAGTTTAGTTAGAGTGTCTAAAGAATCGAAACTCTCTTTTGTTCCTATTAAGAAATGATATTCATCGGCTTCTACTGTTTGGATAAGAAGAGCGAGTTTGTCAACTGCTCGACCAAGTGGAACGATGATTCTACTAAATTTTTTATAAAGATCTTTATTTTTGGATAGAGTTGGCAAGATATGTTTTACCCAATGCTCGTCGGCTTTATTTCTTCCTTTAGTGTTAAGAATTTTGAGCCATTCAGATACAACTGTTTCAGATTGTTTCAGACCTTTCATAATTGGGATTATATCAAATTTTGGCTATTTTATTTATAATTATCGATTTCGTGTTAAAATTTAGAGCAGTGGTGAAAATCAGCGCAATAGTCACAGCAACTCCGGGTTACGATGACATTGCTAAACTTGAAAAGTGCTTGGAGTCGATTAGGTATTTTGCCGACGAGATCATTTTTGTAATTAACGGGGAATCGGGCGAATTGGAAAAAGTTGCGGGCAGGTTTAAAGCAATAATATATAATCATAAATTTCTTAATTATGTCGAGCCGCTAAGAAACTTCGGAATAGCGAAAGCGAGTCACGAGTGGGTTTTGATACTTGATCCGGATGAGTTGCTTGGGAGTGCTTTAATCAAAAAACTCAGGTCGGTAATCAAAGATAGTACTCTAAACTACTGCCTCATTCCGAGAAAAAATATGGTTTTTGATAGTTGGCTTAAGCACTCACGCTGGTGGCCGGATTTTAATGTGAGGTTTTTTAGAAAAGGTAAAGTTACATGGAGCGATGAGATCCACATACCGCCGGCTACCGTTGGTAAAGGTTACGAATTTCCTGTTAAGGAAGAATTTGCGATTAGCCATAATCACTACAATAGCGTTGAGGAGTATCTTGAAAGGTTGAATAGATATACGTCGGTTCAGGCGGAGGGTAGGATTAGTGAGGGTTACAAATTCAAATGGCAAGACTTGCTCCGTTTTCCGGCAAGTGAATTTTTGAGTAGGTATTTTGCCGGATTTGGTTACAAGGACGGATTGCATGGTTTGGTGTTGTCCGTGCTTCAGGGTTTTTCCGAATTTGTGGTTTATGTTAAGGTTTGGCAAAAAGAGGGCTTTAAACACATAGATGTTGATCCAGCGGAGTTTATAAAGCAGTCTAAAAATCAAATTAAGGAATACAACTGGTGGTGTATACAAACACTTCTTAAAAGTGCGTCGGTTCCTAAAAAAATACTTCTTAAAACATACCGGAAGTTATTTTTGAGATGACGAGAGTTTTTGTTGTAATTCTGAATTGGAATAGACCGGGGGATACGATCGAGTGTTTAAAATCTGTTGGCCAGTCACAGGTTACAGGTTACGAATTAAATGTGGTTGTAGTTGATAATGCATCTGACGATAATTCAGTTGATTTAATAACACGTAAAACAGAAAGCGCAACTCAAAAACTGAGTGGCTTGAAAATAATTAAAAACAAGGAAAATTTGGGCTACGCAGGAGGTAATAATATCGGCATTAGTTACGCCCTCAAGGGCGGTGCAGATTATGTGATGGTTTTAAATAACGACACACTAGTTGATGTTAATTTAATTAGTCGGTTTGTTGAAATGGTCCAGAAACATCCCGATGTCGGAATTTTTTCTCCAAAAATTTATTTTGCCAAAGGCTTTGAGTTTCACAAAGAGTGGTATAGAAAGAGTGAATTTGGGAGAGTGATCTGGTATGCGGGTGGTACTATTGACTGGCATAATGTTTATGCAACAAATTTAGGAGTCGACGAAGTTGACAGGGGCCAGTTCGCTAATAAACGTGAGATCGACTTTGCGACCGGAGCATGCATGTTCATAAAAGCTGAGAGTCTAAAAAAGACGGGTATCTTCGATGAGCGCTATTTCATGTATTTTGAGGATGCAGACCTGTCTTTACGGATGAAGAAGTTTGGGTGGAAGGTGTTATTTGTACCAAAAGCAATTCTTTGGCACAAAGTAGCTCAAAGTTCCAAGATAGGCAGTGACTTAAATGACTACTATATTCACAGGAATAGGTTATTGTTTGGCATTCGCTATGCTCCAATGCACGCGAAGCTGGCATTATTGAAAGAAAGTGTTAGGTTTTTGTTTTTTGGTCGGCCCTGGCAAAAAAAAGGAGTTAGGGATTTTTATTTAGGAAAGTTGGGGAGAGAATCGTGGTGAAACTAAGTGCTATTGTCGCAACAAGGAACGAGGGGAAAATGCTAGGTCCTTGCCTGGAATCCCTTGGTTTTGCTGATGAAATAATAGTTGTGGACATGGAATCTTCAGATGACACACTCACGGTTGCCAGGAAATTTAATGTGACAATAATCAACTATCCTTGGAAAAGATTCGATTATTCAGGACCCAGAAATAAAGGATTTGAAAAATCACAAGGCGAATGGATTTTATATATAGATGCTGATGAGAGAGTAACACCCTTACTTCGTAAGGAAATAATTCGATCAATTAGCCTGCCTGCGCAAGCAGGTAATTCTGAAAATCAGTATTCTGCTTATGCTATTCCGAGAAGAAATATAATCTTTAATCAAGAATTTAAACACGTTGGTCAGTGGCCGGATTATGCAAAAAGGCTTTTTAAGAGGGGTAAGTTTCAAAAGTTTGAAGGTGCTGTACATGAAGAGCCTGTATTTGATGGTGTATTAGGGCATTTGACTAACTCAATGATCCACAACAAGCATGAGAATATAAGTGAAATGATTGAAAAAACAAATCAATGGTCTGACATTGAAGCGCGCCTTATGTTTGAAGCAAAACATCCACAGATGAATATTTTCAGGTTCGCCTCTGCGATAGTTAGGGAATTTTGGCTTAGGATGATAAGCCAGCGGGCATTTCTTGATGGGACAAAAGGCATGATTTACGCTCTGTATCAAGCGTTTAGCAGATATGTTAGTTACTCAAAGCTCTGGGAATTACAAATAAAAGATAAAAAATGAAAGCTGCGATTTACAGCCCGTATCTTGATACTCTTGGGGGTGGAGAGCGCTATGTGCTCTCAGTTGCCAGAGCATTAATCGAAACTGGTTGGAACGTGGACATTGAATCTAGCGACCAGAATCTGGGTCAAAAAGTTAAAAAAAGATTTGGGTTTGATTTGGTTAAGGCTAATTTTGTCGAAAGCGTTCAACGGGGTAACGGTTACGATTTGTGTTTTTGGCTGAGTGACGGGAGTGTCCCGACGCTTTTTGCCAGATGTAATGTTTTACATTTCCAAAGGCCATTTAGTGGTGTGGACGGAAAGAGTTTGCTTAATAGGATGAAGTTTTTTCGAATAAATTCAGTTGTTGTTAACTCTGTGTTTACTAAAAAATGGATCGACACTGAGTATCCTAAAAAAAGTATTGTTGTCTATCCGCCTGTGGACATTGACAAGCTAAAAGCTGGGCGGAAAGAGAATATGCTTCTATATGTGGGAAGGTTTTCACAACTCGAGCAATCTAAAGGACAGGACGTGTTAGTTAAAAATTTTATAAACTTAATAGAGGCCGGCCTTAGAGGTTGGAAGCTGGTATTGGCCGGAGCAAGTAATGTTGGTAGGACAGGTTTCGTTGATAGTTTAATTAAAGAAAGTGTTAATTATCCAATAACAATTATTGAAAATGCAGCTTTCAGAGAAATTGTCAAGTTATATTCAAAAGCTAAGATATTTTGGTCTGCTGCAGGGTATGGGGTCGATGAGAAAAGTACGCCGGAAAAGATGGAACATTTTGGAATAAGCGTTGTTGAGGCAATGGCTAGTGGTGCTGTACCGATTATTTATGATGGTGGGGGACATGGAGAAATAATTGAAACCGGAAAGACAGGGTATACTTGGAGGAAAGAAAAAGAGTTATTAACTACCACTTTGGAATTAACTGAAAACAAAAAGAGGCTCGGTGAATTAGCTATGCATTCCATTGAAGCTTCGCAAAAATATTCGTATGAGAGATTTAAAAAAGAAATTATTAACCTTCTTGGTTAAAGAAAAATTTTTGGTGTTAACTCTTTTAGTCTGTTTTGTTTTCTACTTCCCTGTTTTTTTTCAGAATAAAGTTGCTCTACCCGTAGATGCGTTGGTTGGCGCGCATTTACCTTGGACGGAAGTAAATTGGCCAGGCTACCCCACAGGTGTTCCCATAAAAAATTTAGAAATAACAGATGCGATTTCGCAGTTTTATCCGTGGAGATCTCTTGCTGGCGAGTTTTGGCGAAATTTAACTGCGCCTTTGTGGAACCCCTATATACTAAACGGTACCCCGTTTTTAGCAACACTTCACTCTGCGTCGCTATACCCGTTAAATGTCGTCTATTTGCTATTTGGCAATATTGATTCTTGGAATATCCTGGTTATGTCACAAACCTTTTTAGCTGCAATTTTTACTTATCTGTTATTAAAGAAACTAAACTTGGATCGGAAAGCATGTTTTTTAGGCGCGGTTGCTTTCGCCTTTAGCGGTTATATGATCGCATGGTTAGAGTTTGCAACCGGGCCGCATGCAGGTCTTTGGTTGCCGCTGTTACTATATTTTTTACTTGTTTTAAAAGAGAAAAAAAGTGCTCTTATTCCTATTTCGGTGATTGTCTTTTTTGTCTTTAGCGCCGGAGACTTTCAAGTTCCGTTGTATGTGGCTGCTATTTATTTTTGTTTTTCGCTTTCTATTTCCCGGGAAAGCAGTTTTCTATTAAGGTCGGTTTTCGCATTTATTGTCGGTTTGCTACTCTCAGCTGTTCAATTGCTTCCGACATTAGAGCTGTTTGCCAACTCGATACGAGGTGATGATCCATATATTAGTGACTATTTTTATGGCATATTGCACTGGGAGAAAATTGTAAATTTTATTTGGCCGGATTTTTTCGGAAATGTGGTGACGGGCAATTATTGGGGAAAATTCGGCTTTCACGAGTACATGGGCTTTGTCGGGGTAGTTGCTCTTATATTTGTATTGTTCTCCCTTTTTACAAGAAAACAAAAATACGAAAAGTTTTTTGTGATGACCTTAATTGTTACTCTCTTGTTTTTGTTTCCTTTCCCTACAGCACTTTTGCCTTATAAGTTGAAATTACCCGGTTTATCGACAAGTTCGGCCAGTAGGCTACTTTTTGTTGCAGATTTTTGCCTGTCGGTACTTGCGGCCTACGGCTTGACCAAGTGGATACGGATTAAAAAACAAAGTTTGAATAAGATAGTGACTACTTTGCTGATATTGACTGTAGTTGTGGGTGTTATGGTTATTGTCTTGGCTAAAGTACAACCTGAACAAGCGAAAAATCTGGCTGTTGCTCTTAAAAATATGATACCCGCGACTTTTGTTTTGATAACAGTTTTTGTGTTCTCTCGCAACAAAAAAATTGGGGTGTATTTATTCATTTTTTTGGCGGTCTGCGAGATGCTTTGGTATGCACGTAAAAATACGCCTTTTTCACCGCGACAATTTGTTTTTCCTCAAACCCAAACAACAAAGTTTTTACAGGAAAATTTGAGTGAATATCGTTTTGTAAGCGGAATACCTCTTAATTTGCATATGCCCTATAAATTAAATTCTCCCGAAGGTTATGATCCAATATATCCGAGGGCTAATGCCCAGTGGCTTTCGTTGGTTAATTTTTCAAATAAGGAAAATCTGAGCCGAAGGTATGGAATTGTTCACTATTTTGATTCTGAATTTCTTGACTATGCAGGTGTAAAGTATGTGCTTGACTATAGAAAAAATCAGTACGGGGCTCCGGCTGAAAAAGGGGACTATGCGAAAGGAATTGAGACAAATAGGTACAAAGAAGTATTTAAGGAAGGGCGTTTGAGTATTTTTGAAAATATGAACGTTTTACCTAAAATTTGGATTACTCCTAAGTTTGAATTTAAAGACGATCAGCTTATTTTAGTTCCACAACAAGATGTAGTTTTCGAGGTAACTGATTTTAAACAAGGTTTAAATGAAATGGAGTTTAATATTAGTACGAACAAAAACGGGTATCTATTCCTCTCAGAAACTTTCTATCCCGGTTGGAGAGCTTTAGTTGATGGGATAGAAGTTGAGATAAAAAAAGCAGACGATTTATTTCAATCAGTAGAGATCCAACAAGGAAATCACTCAGTAGATTTCCAATATTACCCTAATTCTTTTAAAATAGGAAAGTATCTGTTTATTTTTGGTGCGTTACTCATCTTTTTATATTATTTAAATGAGAAAAGGACAGAAAAGCGCGAGTAAACTTCACAAAAATGTGCCACCGGACTGGTATTGGCGGTCTATAAAGGAAAATGTTTTTCAAAAATATTGGCATGGTTGCAGATTCGAAGAGGTTGGTAAACTTGTCGAATCCTCAGGCGGCACTATCCTTGACATAGGAAGCGCCGACGGCGTTTTTACGAACGAGATCTTAAAAAAGTCTAATGCAAAACAAATCATCGGTATTGATGTACTAAAGTCTTCGGTTGACTGGGCAAATAAGCATTGGAAAGATCCAAGGTTAAAATTCATAGTTGCCGACGCGCATAATCTTCCCTTCAGAGCGGGTAGCTTTGACGCGGTTTTCGCGCTCGAAGTGTTGGAACACGTGTTCGAACCGATGGAAGTTTTTCGTGAAGTAAAACGGGTGCTGAAAAAAGAAGGCTACGGCGTATTTTTGGTGCCATCGGATAATTTCCTTTTCAAAAATATAGTTTGGCCGGTTTGGACTAAGTTTCGCGGTAAAATTTGGGTCGATACACATATCCAGACTTACAATAACGATTTTTTGAGAAAAATGGTTGAGCAAATAGGGTTTAAAGTTGAACAGAATAAAAAATTTATTTTGGGTATGTTAAATGTTGTAAAAGTCAGGAAAGTATGAGGGTTTCTGTAGTTGTTGTAAATTGGAGCGGGATAGAATTACTCAAAAAAAATTTTCCGTATTTAATTATTTCTGCTAACTACACAAAAAATTTAATTTATGAGGTGATTGTTGTTGACAACGGCTCAACAGATGATTCAGTTAGTTATCTTAGAGGGTTAAATTTTTCTAAATTAAAAATAATTGAGAATAGAAAGAATTTTGGCTTCACAGCCGCTGTAAATCAGGGGGTTAGGCTTGCGACAGGCGAAATTATCTGTTCGCTTAATAATGATGTCAGGCCGACAAAAAATTTTCTTGAAAAAGCTCTGAACCTTTTTTCCGATAACCGTGTTTTTGCGGTAAGTCTTCATGAGAAAGGCGAGGGCCCACCACAAGGCAAATTTGAACACGGGTTCGTAGAATTTACGCGCGGACAGGAATCTAATGAAATACAAAACACTTTTTGGGTAAGCGGGGGCAGCGGCTTATTTAGAAAAAATGTTTGGGATAAGTTGGGAGGTTTTGCCAAAATGTTCACACCGGGTTATTGGGAGGATTTAGACATTTGCTTTCGGGCAGTTAAGCGGGGATATAGTCTGTTGTGGGCGCCGGAAGCACTCGTTTATCATCAACATGAATCTACTTCGAAAAGACTTAGCAAGTCCTATATCGACTTAATAAAAGAAAGAAACCAATTGCTTATGATATGGAAAAATGTCACCAGCGTACGACTTATAAATTCACATCTTTTTGGCTTGTTAAGGCGGCTATTTAGCCATCCAGGTTACGCTAAAGTAGTTGTTTTTGCAGCGCTTAAATTACCTGTAGTTTTTAAATGTCGGAAAAAGGAAAAGAACGAATGTATTGTGACAGATGAGGAAGTGTTGGGAATTCCATGAAGGTAGATTTATCGGTAATAATAGTTAATTTTAATACTCCCAAATTGGTAAAGGAGTGTGTTAAATCGGTATCGACTTTAGGAACAGAATCAAATTTTGAAATTATTGCCATTGATAACGCTTCGCGTGAACCTATCGGTAACCGAGATCTTCACCTTTATGACGTATCTGTCATACAGAACAAGATAAACTTAGGCTTTGCTAAGGCTGTTAATGTTGGGATAAAAGCTTCTCGGGGTAAATACATATTGCTTTTAAATTCTGATACTAAGGTTCAAAAAGGTGCAATCGACGAACTTTATCACTTTGCGAAAATTACTCCTGATGCTGGAGTTGTCGGAGCCAAATTACTGAACACAGATGGAAGTACTCAGGAATCTTGTTTTAGATTCCCGACGTTATGGAGGACTGTTAAGCAGTATTGGTTGGGTCAGCAAGGAGTGCTGGACAAATACGCACCCAGTTCTCAAAAAACTGTTGAGGTGGAGGCTGTTGTTGGTGCAGCATTTTTAATTACTCCGAAAGCTAGGGAAAAAGTAGGTTTGCTTGACGAGAGATATTTTATGTTTTTTGAAGACCTGGATTATTGCAGGAAAATAAGGAAGGCAGGTCTTAAAGTTTATTATTTGCCGACGGCTCATGTTTTTCATTTTCATGGTGCAAGCGGAAAAAAGTTGGCGGATAGGGCAAACCAATGGCGACGCCTAGTTCCTTCCAGTAAAATATATCACGGCATAATAATGCACTACTTAATTTTCTTAGTTACTTGGACAAGTCAAAAAGTTTCAACTATATGGAATAAAAAGCCGTTATTGTAAGGATAAACTTTTTCTAATATTTGTGACTCTTCTGACTTGATGTCTTTTTCCGGCAAACGCTCCGGGGGACCTATAAATAATGTTTTAGTAAGATATCTATCTTCCGGCCAATAAATGGCTCGGAATTCGTAATTATCATAACCCCCGCCTTCCCCCAGAGTGTCGGATCTGTTGCCAAGTAATCTTGCTTGGCGTTGATATTTTTGCGGGGGATATTTTTCATAAAAAAGGTAAAAAATATATGGACCCTGATACGAAGTGTCGATTATTATTTTATTAAATGAACCTTTATATTTTTGGGTTGCGGTAACTACCTCTTCATATCCGCACTGCCAACCGGATGGTCCGACTGCAGTTCGCTTGGAAGTGAAGACATAATAGCTTGCAAAATAAAATGCTACAAAATAAATAAAGCTTGCGGCAAACACCGAAGCAAGTAATATTTTGATAAAACTATTTTTTAGTTTGCCGATAATCAGTATTAAATAATACATCCCGGCGCCGGTAATTATCGAAAGTGGCGCGGTCAAGGCCAGGGCTCTTCTGGCATGAACAGGATCTCGTGTAATGGCCGAAGTGATAGGAGAAACTAAAATCCAAAATAGAATGAATTTTTTGTATTTGGTAGAGATTTTGCTTTTGTATAAAAATGCGGCTCCGAAAATAATTAAAACAATATCGGTTAAATACAACATTCCCATTCCCCAGATATATTGTCTTCCGTCTTCAGTCGGTCCTTTGACAAATAAAAAGTCCGGGGAAAAGTGGTTTAAAAAGTGGTTAATAAAAGAAAGGCCGTTTTCTAAAGTTGCGGAATGGAAAATATTAACTGTCGGGTTACTGTCGCCCTGGGCTTTGAGTTCAAACACATATTCGTCGGGTCGTCTATAACCAAAGATCGTGGTTTTTGCAAATTTTTCGCCCTGACCAATGGAAACGACGCTAAGTAAAATTGGAACTAATAGAAAAAGAGTTAAGATTGCAGTCTTGGCCAACTTTCTCCCTTTGGCAATAATTTCTTTTTTAAACACGAAAACTGTGGTTAGTAAAATTAAAGGAATGAATACCCGCTCGCCGAAATAGGTGTACAGTGAAAGAAAAAAGATAATTGCAGGTAACACAAAGCTACCTCTTTTTTCAATGACCGCTTTTAATAATAAGTATATGCCGGCAAGTGTGATTGTGTAGGCTATTCCTCCTTCAGTTCCCGCTCTAGTGAATTGGATATGCCAAGGGGAAATTGCCAATGCCAGAGCAGAAAAAAAGGCGATGACTCTCTTTTGAAGAAGTTTCCGTGTAATGAAATAGAGAAAAATCGGTGCGATTGACCCTAATAGTGATGGGAAAAATCGTACCGAAAATTCGCTTAATCCCCACAACTTAATTATCGGAACCAGACTATACACGTAAAATGGGTACTTGTAGTCTCCGACCGACTTAAATTCCATCGGTAAACTTGTTCCATATTCATCTTTGCCTGTTTGAAGTATCGAATAGGCATTATAGCCAAAACTGGCTTCATCCCAATTTAGACATCTAAAGTCGTCAAGCTTGTAGAACCTTATAACGGCAGATAGTGTGAAAATTAGTATTATTACTAGAAAATCTCCGGCTTTAAATTTCATGTTTTGTTTAGTAGTTCGGCCAGAAACCAAGGATAGTGAACGGTATAGTTGTGGAAAAATCTTAATATTTCAAAAAACAAAAAGGCTACCAGAATAGAAAAAATTCTTTTATCTTTTTCATAAGCCTTCTGGGTTCCAAGCGCTGTTAGGTAAGTTAAACCAATTAGGAACGGTATTCGGGTTAACGTTTCAAAATGGGGTGCAAAAAACGCGGCGGGCACAGCCAATACAATTAGGAGCAAAATCAGAGGTTTGTTTTTATACGCACCATATAAAAAGAAAGGTAGAAAGCTAAGATAAATTGCACCTGCAAGGTGCGAGCTTTTTGTTGTTTCAGGGTCGCCTTTAAAAAACAGAAAACTTGGGTCAAAGGACTCGAAATATCTTTGAAAAACCTCTTTTGCAAAAAAGACAGGTTTGTTTACCAATAGTTTTGAAATCATATTGGTCGGTCCAAGCTCGCCTCGTAAAGTATTTATATTGTCAACAAAGTGTTGATTACTGATAATAAGTCGTGGTGGTAGAGTGTAGTTGATCATTTGGCTGTTGACCGAAAGCGTGATAAACCAGGGAGAAGTAATAATTAAGCCAAAAAACAAAATTATTCTTAACTTAGCTTTAGACACCAGACTAATGTTAAAATAAATCTCATGAAACACAAGACTGTGTTTTTACTTGTCGTCTTGTTAGCTTCAATCTTAAGATTGTATAAACTTGATCGTGTCCCCGTTTCGATGTTTGGTGATGAACTTGACGTTGGTTACCATGCCTATTCCATACTCAAAACAGGCCGGGATTACCAAGGTAACTTTATGCCTTTGCATTTCCATTCACTGGCTGAATGGCGGACTCCATTGTATCTTTATTCCACCGTTCCCACAGTTGCGATATTCGGAATTAGCCCTTACGGCGTGAGGTTGCCGGCAGCTTTTTTTGGCATAGCAGGGGTGATTGCGGTTTATTTGTTGGTCAAAAAAGTAACAAAGACGAAGCGGCTGGCAATGTTTGCGGCTTTTCTTTTAACAGTTTCCCCGTGGCATATTCAGTATTCGAGAGCGGCTTTTGAAGTAACCGAGATGCTATTTTTTCTTTTAATGGCTTTACTTTTTTACTTTAAAGCAAGGGAAAAGTCAAAGTACTTGTGGGTCGCGGTGTTTTTCGCGATGCTTATGCCCTGGGTCTATAGCACTTCTAAGTTGTATGTTCCCCTTGTGTTACTTACAGCAATTTTTATTTGGAGAAAATGGCTAGCATTGATACCGTTGAAGCACAAAATTTTGGCTGTTGGCACTGGTCTTGTTTTGGGATTGCCACTAATTGTCGTTACTTTAACAGGCGAGGGTAGCCAGAGGTTCGGCTATGTGAGTGTTTTCAGTGACCCGACTGTTGTTCCCGAAGTCGGAGTAGACAGGTGGGAAGATGCCAAATCAAGAGGTGAAACTGGCGAAGGCTTGTCTCCGGCAATTGCCGACAGGCTTATTCACAACAAATATACAGTCTGGCTCAAGGTCATAACAAATAACTATTTGCAGTCTTTTTCTACAGATTTTTTATTTATGAATGGTGACCCCAATCCAAGGCATTCCATAGACGGGATAGGGGAATTTTATAGGATAGACTCGATAATGTTGTTGGTTGGAATAATAGTCTTTTTGAAGTCTAAATTGGAGATTAAGGTCAAAACGTTTTTAGTCATTTTGTTATTACTTTCTCCAATATCGGCTGCAATTACCAGAGACGGCGGCAATCACGCGACCCGACTCATTCTAATGCTGCCATTTATTGTTCTGCTTGTTTCCTACGGCTTAAATTGGCTAAGAAAACATAAAACAGCATTTGTTATGTGTTGTTTGCTGTATGTTGTTAACTTTATTTTTTACCAGCATAATTATTGGGTTCATAACCCGTATCAGTCGGAGAGATGGTGGCATGCCGGTTGGGGAGAGGCGATTCAATTGATTAAACAAGATGAGAAGAATTATGACAAAGTGATAATTTCAATGGCCGGCGAACCGGCGTGGATATTTTTTGCGGCCTACATGGAATATCCTCCTGAAGCTTGGCAGGAAAACTTTCCAATAGACAACAAGACATCCCTGCGCGGGTTTGGCGATGTATCTCATATAGCCAAGTATTATTTCGGTACAGCGAACGTCGAGGGCGGAATATATTCACTACCTAGTCTTATTGACGGTAAAACTTTGTATCTTGCCAATGCAAAAGAAGTTGGAGGAAATTTGATTAGAGAGCCAGATAAGACCCCGATTGGCTTAAAGTTAATTGACTCGGTAGCATTTCCTTCCGGCGAGCCGGCTTTTTACTTATTTACAAAATCATGAATAAGGTCGATATAGTTGTTAACGAAGCTAAAAAATTATTGAAAGAGAATCCGTTTGATGTTGGTCATGATTTGAGTCACCACACAATGGTTTGGAGATTGGCTAAACGAATCACTAAAAATATAGATGAAAAAATTGATATGGATGCACTTAAAACTGCATGTTTGTGGCATGATGTGGTTGTTACCAAGTTGCCAACTAAAGACGTATTACTGAAAACAAAAATGACAGATGACTCTTTAGAGTATTTGGTTGTTCTCTTAAAAAAATATAAATTTAGTAAAGAGTTTATAAATAAAGTTGTTATAGCAAAAAAATACCACCATTTTGATGAAAAGCCGAGAAGTGTAGAAGGTAAAATTTTGTGGGATGCAGATAAGCTTGGTGTTTTAGGTTTGAACAGGTGGCAGAGATTTATTCAGGCCGAGAAAAACGGGAAAATTCCAAAATCTTTTGTTAGCTACTATGCAAGCACGTTTAAAGAAAAGTACTTAAAAACAATGCGTAACAGGTTACATTTTAAATACAGCAAAATCTTGCATGATGAAATGATTCTAAGACTGATTAAGAGTAAAGAGGGAAGGGCAACCGCAAAAAGGTTTAGCTGGGATTTGAAATCAGCCTTACCAAAATAATGTTCAAAGCCCCTAAAAATACATCTATATTTAAAAAAGAACCAAAAAATGACAAATATGTCATTCAGTTTGCTCCTGAATTATGCAGGTTTATTAGAGAAAGAAAAAAATGTCAAACTTTTAGGTATGGAGATAAGTATGATTATCTGAAAGTTGGGGACAACGTTAAAATTCGGAACGTGATAACAAAAGGAATAATTGGAAAAGCAATAATAACAGATAAAGCTTATAAAATATTTTCAAAATTACCGTATAACAATCTTGGTAGTCATGAATCATACAGCAGTAAAGAGCACCAGAAAAAAGTTTTAAGTGGTTATTACACGTACATCGGTCGGGAAATCTGCGACGACGACCCATTTATAATTTTTGATTTTAAATTAGTTAAATAGTAAATGTTCCTTGTATTAACGTACTAGTACACTAATACACTTCATACAACTAGTTAGCTGTAGTGTGTTTGAAAGGTAGTTTATCGGTGTTAATATTGATTGGTGAAAAAAATACTGATCTTTATACTGATTGGCTTAGGTAATTATTGGATTTGGAGGATTTTCGAGACCAGTTTGATACTTGGTCTTTCCTGTATTATCGCCTCGGTTGGTTTGTCGAACTATTTAATTAATAATAAGCGATATCTATTGATACTTTCTTCGGCTCTATTAGTAATTATTGGTTTGTTTCAAATAAAAAAATTTGATATCAGATCGTTTACTGGTACCTCTGCACTAGAGAGAGATTTTATTGACAAGCGAATGAGGCTCTATCCAAGCCCTCGAGTTGCTCATTGGCTAGAACAAAGGCCGGAAGCAATCGCTTTTTACAGATTTACTGATAACTCAGGAGAAGTTTTGGATTTTAATTACTACTTCTTTGCTAACCATCCAAGAGAAAGAGCAGCAGTTACCGAATACGCGAAGTTTCCGTGGTTTTATTTGCCACCGTTTTTGGGAGGGTTGTATCTGTCTTTAAAACAAAAAAGAAATTTAAAGTTCCATCTGTTATTTATGTTTGCAGTTGTTGTAACAGCCGCCGTTTATCCAAACGAGCCCGTTGGATTTGTTTTAGTGTTTCCATTCGTCGTTTCATTGAGTGCTTATTCGGTAAATAATTATGTTAAATAAATTGTCTGTATCTGTACTGTTAATCTTTTGTGCCTTCTTGTTTTTTTGGAGATTGGATAAAGTCCCACCGGGTTTTTATATCGATGAGTCACTCCATTCTTATAACGCACTTTCAATACTTGAAACAGGAAAAGACGAATATGGCAAAGGTTTCCCTGTGCTTTTTAGATTTTTCGGCTCCTATAATGAGCCACTTTATGTGTACCTTACAACTATTTCTATTTGGTTGTTTGGAGAGACCATTTTTGCAGCCAGGCTCATTTCGGCTTTAGCCGGGGTGTTATCGACAATTTTAATATATTTTTTCATGCTCAAGGTTACAAAAAACAGGACGACATCTGTTATTGTTGGCCTATTGGGGGCTATGAGTCCATGGCTATTGCTTTATTCACGCACTGGCTTTGAGGTTTCTTTAGCTTTCTTTTTGTTTTTGCTCGGACTTTTCACCTTTTACTTAGGCACGAAGAAACCGAAATATATAGCAATTTCTTTTTGGTTATTTTCGTTTTCAACGTATGCTGCGTATACCGAGCGATTCGTGTCACCGCTTCTTGCGCTTTTACTGATATTTATTTTTAAAGAGTATTTGTTTAGAAAAGAAAATCGAAAGTATTTATTACTGGGGACATCTGGCGCGCTATTAATTCAAATTCCCCATTTATTTCTTGTATCCACTCCGGCATTTTTCCCGAAAGGAGACCTATTTTCTTTAGGCGGGTTTATTGCCCGCTACATTTATTATTTCTCACCCGAAGCACTTTTTTTCAAAGGCGACCCAGACCTGCAGCGGTCTGTTCCGGAAATGGCGGTTTTTCCTTTTTGGCTGGTAATTCCTTATTTTGTTGGTTGGTATTTTTGTTTCAAAAAAAGATTTTCGAATTTGTCCAAACTGATAATAGCTTCGGCTTTGATATCTCCACTTCCGGCGGCATTGACTTCAGATCCTTTTGCAACCCACAGAGCCATGCCACTGCTTGCACCACTTCTACTGGTTATAGGGATAGGTGTTAACAAAATTTTTGAGATTCTAAAACCGTTTTTGGGTGTTTTTTTGTTTCTGTTAATTTTTATGGTCTCAGCACTTCTTTTATGGAGATCCTTTTTTGTACTCTTACCGGGCGAGCGGTCGTTTTATTGGGGACAGCAGTATGTGGAATTGGCCAAATTAATTAAGCAAGATCACCAAAACCTTTATTTAATTGACCAGGGGAGACTAAAAATTGCTTACGCCACGATAGCATATATAGCCGACATTGACCCTTTGATTTTTCAACAGCCACAAAGCCTGGAAATTGAAGAAAATTACTATTCAGCGTTTCCTTACAACCCAAGCTATTCGTTTGCAAATGTCGAGCTTCGCTCGCTAGACTGGGAAACAGATATTTACAAAAACCAGATTATAGTTGGTGACAACATTAGTATTTCACAAGAACAGGCAAGAGAGCACTTTTTGAAAAAAGAATTTGAGATAACCGATCCTTTGGGTGAAGTGTTACTTTCAGGCTTTAAAACAAGTCCCAAATCAAAGTGTGAATCCATCAAGTACGAAAATACTCACTGCAAAGGTGTAAAATAATTTTGTGAAAAAGAAATTAGCAATTCTTTTTGGTTTGGCGTTTGTATTTAGGATGGTCTTGGCTTTCGGGGTTTATCACCCCGATCTTCGGAATCACATGGATTGGGGAATAAGATTTTGGGACTATGGGCCAGAAAAGTTTTATACTGCCAACGTTTGGAGCTATACTTGGCCAAATCAACCCCCCGGTACAATATATATATTTGCGGGGGTAAGAAAACTTTTTGAAGCGGTGTTTGGTATTTTTTGGTGGATAAACACCACTGTCCCACCATTTCCTTCGCAAATGATGTTTTTTTTGGAAAGCAACTTGTACCCGGCACTTTTGAAACTTCCTGCGATTTTGGCTGACTTGGGAATTGCATTTATAATTTATAAACTCCTTTCGCAATTGAAATCTAAAAGGTTGGGTTACTTTGGCGCATTGGTTTTTCTGGTTAACCCGGTAGTTTGGTACAATTCCAGCGTTTGGGGACAAACAGACTCGATAATCAATTTTGTTGCGCTTGCCGCTTTTTACCTTCTTTT
Organism: Candidatus Woesebacteria bacterium RIFCSPHIGHO2_02_FULL_42_20; assembly: GCA_001792535.1. GTDB lineage: Bacteria > Patescibacteriota > Microgenomatia > UBA8517 > UBA8517 > 2-01-FULL-39-21. Next base: position 33,585 of record MGGS01000003.1, read on the forward strand.
AAAAAGGCAATTACTGCTGGCGGTTATGGTTTTAAGTCTATCTCTTTATATAAAGGTATCACTTTTGATATTTGTTCCCGTCTTCGCAATAATTGTTGTAAGACAGAAATACAAATTGGTGGAGATTTTGAATGCGGTTGTTTTTTCGCTCTTGGCAGTATTGTTTATTACTCTTCCGTTTGCCCCCGAAGCTCCTCATAATTGGCTCTTTAGAATTTACAAAGACAAGGTTTTTGCCCAGCAACTTCATGTTATTACAGCTAACGGGTTTAATATCTGGTCGGCATTAACCGGCATTCATGAACAGCCGGACAGCCTGATATTTGCCATTATAAATTATCGCACCTGGGGCTACATCATCTTTGCTGGGTTTTTGGTTTTACCTTTGTATAAAATATACAAAAAGCAAAATGCTTCTTCGGTCTTTACCACGCTAAGTCTTGTGGCCTATTCTTCGTTTATGCTTTTAACTAATATGCACGAAAGATATCTTTATCCTCTATTTCCAGTATTCACAATAATGGTTTTATTAAACAATAAATTAAGATCACTGTATTGGATTATTAGTTTGTTGACACTTTTTAATATGTATCATTTTTGGTGGTATCCTGAAATCGGGTTGGTAAGGTCGATTTTTGAATACGGAGACAGATTGCTTCCAAGAGTGATGGGTGCAGTCAACTTTGTGCTTTTTGTTTCGGTATATAGAAGATTACTTTTTGACGGCGACAGAGTCCGTAAGTGACTTTTCTTCTTGTTCATATTTGTAAACTGCACGACCGGCGTGATACCAAATTAGTTTGCCGAGAAGTGTGATGTTTAAAACGAAAGTAAAAATCGCAAAAAAGAGATTGAAAGGAATCTCGTAAAACGATGCTTGGGTACCCGATACCAAAACCGACTGATGGATCAGTAGAGCTATAATTGTCCAGATGAGCTGATGTTTCCATGTGTCATTGTAAAAATGTGACAGTGCGAGCGAAATTCCCAGAACAACGCCATCCAGGGCATATAGGATTAAATAGTTTTGCTCAGCCATATTTGTTGGATAGCTTAGTTCGAATAAGCTGATAATTAGTAGTAGGAACACAGCTCCGGAAAAAATCATTACATGACTTACCGGACCGTGGAAAAACTCGTTAGTGATGTATTCCAAGACAAATTTCGGGTCAAGGGTTAAGTCCTCTTTGGTGAACTCTTCTTTGATTACCGAAACGATGTATATCCCACTGCCGTATGCAACAAACAGACTGGCGATAAAGAATGCTAATACAAATGGCAGGTCATTTTGACTTAAGTCGGCGGAACCCGTCCTTAGTTTAATGGTAATGAATATCCCAGACATTAAAATTAGAGTAGGCAACATCAGAAGCAAAATGGTTATTGCAATCTTAAAGATCCTTTTTTTAGAGTAATAACTCAGAGGGTGTTTTCTTTTTTTTGCTTGCAGGACCATTTTATTGCGAAGTAT
>MGGS01000004.1 GCA_001792535.1 Candidatus Woesebacteria bacterium RIFCSPHIGHO2_02_FULL_42_20
AACTCCGCAGCAAAGAATTGAAGACTGGATACTTGCAAACAGGACACAATCAACCCTGCCCGATGTCAACGAAACCCTGATACTGTACACTACTTGACACAAATGATCGCTACTGTAATAATATTTATTACAATGAGCGTAAATACACCTACACAGAACCGCCAGATTATAACAATCTCGCTTCCTTTTTTTATGCTTCAAAAGCTTACCAGAATTTCCAAAAAGGAAAGGAAAACGAGAAGCCAAGTAATCAGAGATATGATCGAGAAATACGAAACTGACAGCATCTGGGAAGAAATTTACAAATGGGGATCGGATACAGCGGCCGAGTTCAACATCAAAAGCGAAGAAGATATCCTCAAAATTTTAAATGACTGACCGCCCGAAAGTAGTCCTTGATACAAACATATATTTATCAACAATTTTATTCGGAGGAAATCCAAGAAAAATCATCAGCCTAGCAAAAAGCAAAAAAATAGAAGTTTTTATATCTCCGAAAATTCTGTTGGAAATATCAGATAAGCTCTACGGCAAGTTTAGGTGGAACGAGGAACAAATAAAACAGGTCATAAGGGCGATCGGAAAAATTTCTAGCGTTGTAAGGCCAAAAGTGAAATTGTCTGTCGTCAAATCCGACCCAACAGATGACAAAATCATCGAGTGCGCAATGGAATCAGAAGCGAATTTCATTATTACAGGTGATAAACATCTATTAGATATCAAAAAATACAAAAAGATTAAAATATTAACCCCGGAAAGGTTTTTGAATAAAGTGAAATTTTGAATCAGACTTGGCAATTAGGGCAAACATACGTACCGCGGCCGGAGAGGAAATACTTGGTAAATTTTACACCTATCTGTCGGCAGGCAGGTCGCGGACATAGCGTGCCTTCTTTTCCATAAGCCAATGTGTAATTTTGGTAACTCCCTTCTTGACCGTCGGGAGTCACAAAAGCTAACTCACTCGCACCTCCGTACTTTACCCCCTCTTTCAAAACTTGGTGTATTGCACCATATAACTTCTTTATTTCCTCGTTTCCTAATTTCTTACTTTCTTTTTTAGGGTTTATTCCTGCCAACCAGAGCGCGTCGTTAGCATAAATATTGCCTACCCCACCCATTTTGGACTGATCCATTAACACCACTTTGACAGCTCTTTTTGTTTTTGCCAAAACTCCCTGAAAATACTCATAAGTAAAAGGTTTACCCTGAGCGGAGCCGAAAGGCTCCGGGCCAAGCTTGCCTACAAAACCAGACGTTTCCACCTCGGCAGTTTTGATGACTTTTATCCAGCCAAACCGCCGCACGTCGTTATAGTACAAAAAGCCGCCATGATCTAGCTTAAAAATTACGTGAGTGTGCTTGCCTGGAACTCCACCCGTCACTTTTTGGGATATGGTTGAAACTTTAGGTAAATTCGGGCCTCGATAAATGAGTTGTCCAGTCAGCTTTATATGAATTACGATCGAGTATCCACTCGAAAGATCAATCGCTAGTACTTTTGCAAAACGGCGAATACTTTTGATTTTAGCGTTTAGAACTTTATCTTTCTCTAGTTCGTATTTCGGATTTCGGATTTCGATATTAATTATTTTATGTCCCACCAGATATTTCTGGAGCTGTAACTTAATACTTTCTACTTCTGGCAATTCCGGCATACATCCGATTATTGCAGATTTGGACACTGATTTCACTGGTTTAAAGACTAATTGCTAAAAGATTGACAAATAGAAATAACTGATATAAACTATAGGCTACTATGAATAGAGATAGTTTGATCCTAAAACTTAGTATTATATTGACAACAGCAGGAATCTTTGCTCTTGGAAGAGCACATGATCTTTCTTTAGACCAACGAATAGAAGCTTTCGGTAACCTTGAGAGAGCTGCTAACGTACTACATCTGACAGACATACCAGGTTTAACAGACAATATCGAGAGTCAAAGAGTTCGCTTACAGGACGAAGTAAATAGAAGCAGGCTAATAATGACTGGGGTTGAGGGTGCAGCGTACTTGATAGTCGCCGGATCAGCTTTGGAACCTCTAGGTCGCAGGATGATAAAACGTTTTAGAAAAGGTGCCGAGAGAGATTAGATTTTAGTTGAGATAAAATCTTTTATCTCCTTTTCAAACCTCTCCTTTGAAAATTTTTGGGCTTGAGTAACACAGTCAGACGATTTGATTTCCAAAGTGTCAAACTGTTTTATTGCGCGAGTAAGACTTTTAACTGATAATTCATTAAAAAATACACCTGTCTTTTTGTCGACCACCGTCTCCTTTACCCCCCCTGATTTATAGGCAATTACTGGAGTTCCTGATGCCATGACTTCGACCGGAGTAATGCCGAAATCTTCTGATTCTGAACAAGATATATATGCTTTTGCTTGTCCCATCGATTCCCGCTTTTTTTCTTCCGCTATTTCTCCCAAAAACTCCACAGTTGGCCCTGCAAAACTTTTTAGTTCTTTTTTATACCCTGCAAAACTTTTGCCAAAGACTTTTAGTGGCAAATTCAGTTTTGTGCAAGCAGCAACGGCCAAGTCAAAGCGTTTGTTTCTCGCCAAACGTCCCCCGGTAAGGTAATAGTTACCCTTCTTTGTTGTATGTTCTTTGTTGTATGTTCTGACATCAACCGGTGGGTAAATTACTTGCGAGTCGCGGCCATAAAACCTCTTAATACGATAGGCAACCTCTTTTGAGTTGGCAATATAATAGTCAACATTTTTTGAGGCCAAGAAATCCAGCTTTCTACCAAGGACTATGAACAATGAACCAATTACTTTCAGTATTCCCCTATTCCAGTTTCTCGCAGTCTTGTATCCGTAAATATAGCGCGGCGGGGTATGGCAGTAACAGATCAACTTGGCACGGCCTTTATTTACAAAATTTGGGAAATATGCACCTGTTGCCGAGGTAATCACGACGTCATATCCGTCAAAATTCATGAGCTTAAAAATCAAGGGCGAAATCATAGTAATCGGACCGATAAGTTTTTGTTTAAATGGCAAAAATTGCAACTTTGAAGGCCTTATGTCAGCATCGTTAAATTTGCCACGATTTGGACCGAGATACTCAGGCAGATAAACAGTAGTATAAATAGGCGCCTGGGGAAACATTTCATGAAGTGTCCCTAAGACTCCCTCTGCCCCGCCGTATTCTTTTAAATAATCATGTACTAAAGCTACTCTCATATCAGCTCCATCTGTTTTTCTTTTTTAAACCTTTCCCCCACTTCCTTGGCTCTTCGAGTCAATGTCATAAAGCCAAATTCAGCAAACGTTTCCAGCACATTCTGGCCATCCAGTTGCCAGCGGGACATTTCGTCAGCACTAAATTCTATCGGAACGTTCCTAACAATTCTGGCAAGCTTCAAAGACAACTCACCACTTTTTCTTCCATTGATAAGTTTTTTTCTCACGGATTCTTTGACATCATCCAGATATTTGTAAATGTTCTCGAATCTTTTGTATTTAGCAAGAAGTCTCTCAGCAGTCCTGGGGCCAATTCCGGGAACTCCAGGATAATTATCGGACTGGTCCCCCACCAAAGCTTTATAGTCAACAATCCTCTCCGGAGTGACACCCATTTTTTCAACCACTCCACTTCTGTCGTAAACTTTGCCTTCCGACAAACCCTTCGTAGGCAAATAAACACCGACTCTTTCATCGACAAGCTGTAAAATGTCACGGTCACCGGTAACGATGACTACGTCAGTAATTAGTGATTTGCCCTGCCTGCCGACAGGTAGGTGATGACTAGTGATTTGTAAAGAGATTGTACCAATGATATCGTCGGCTTCAAAACCGGCCTTGGAATAAACCGGGATTTTCATCGCTTCAAAGACTGCCTGTGCTTTTTCAAACTGCGAGCTTAATTCTCGGTCCATTTCCGGCCGATGAGCTTGGTAGGCTTTAAACTCCTTGTGTCTGAATGTCGGCTCTTTGCGGTCAAAAGCAACGGCGATGTGGGTAGGTTTAAAGTCAGTAATAATTTTGAGAAGCATTGAAACAAGGCCGTAAACAGCGTTAATAGGCTCTCCGCCTCGCGTGGTCAAGGGAGGAAGAGCGTGATACGCCCGATGCATTATGGCATTGCCGTCAATAAGAACTAACTTTACTTGTCCTGAGCTTGCCGAAGGGTCCATGAAGATATTGTAGACTATTTAAAAGATTCTCCGTTTTCTTTTTTGCCGACAATTTTTTCAAACTCTTCCCTGTCCAAAGTCTCCTTCTCCATTAGCCTTTCGACGACCTTGTCCATCAGTTTTTTATGCTTTTTAACCAAAACAGCCGCTTTCCTGTAGCCGAAATCAATCAGCTTTTTAACCTCGTTGTCCACTTTTTCTTGAGTACTCGGCGCCAGATTCGCTCCTTCATACCACTCCATGGCCCCCATGTCACTAATCTCCGACTGCGGGCCAAAGTTAATAGGGCCAAGCTCGCTCATACCAAATTCAATTACCATGGCGCGGGCCAGACGGGTTGCCTGGACAATGTCGTTTGACGCACCCGATGTCATTTCATCGAATATCTCCTTTTCGGCAGCGCGGCCGCCAAGCATTGCGGCAATCTGATCCATCAATCGTGACTTAGTCTCATGAGTCCTGTCTGCCGCGGGCGGAATCAATGTATGCCCCAAGCTCATACCGCGTGCCACAATGGATATTCTGTGAACCGGATCCATTTTTGGCAAAAAGTGAGTAACGATCGCGTGGCCTGCTTCGTGGTAAGCAGTAATTTTGCGGTCTTCCTCGCTTTGAAGTCTCTTTTTGGCAGGCCCAAGCTTCACTTTAGTCGCAGCCTCTTCGATATCTTCCATATTCACTTCTTTTTTATTGTTGCGGGCGGCATAAATTGCAGCCTCATTAAGCATGTTCTCGAGGTCTGCCCCGGAGAAGCCCACTGTCCTGTCTGCCACCCGATCCCAGTTGACCGATTCCACAAACTTTTTATTTTTAGAGTGAATTTTAAGTATCGCAAGGCGTCCCTCTTTGTCCGGCATATCAAGAGTAATTCTCCTGTCAAACCGGCCGGGCCGAAGAAGCGCCGGATCCAAGAGATCTCCTCTGTTTGTGGCAGCGACAACGATCACATTGTCGTTGGGTGTAAACCCGTCCATCTCGACCAATATCTGATTTAGGGTTTGCTCCCGCTCGTCGTGTCCACCGACAAAACCCCTCCCCCTTTGCCGCCCAATTGCGTCAATTTCGTCGATAAAAATTATCGCCGGTGCCTGGGCTTTGGCTTGAGCAAATAAATCTCGCACACGGGAGGCTCCCACTCCAACCAACATTTCCATAAATTCCGATCCCGCCATTGAAAAAAACGGCACCCCTGTCTCTCCCGCAACGGCTTTAGCCAAAAGCGTTTTGCCCACTCCGGAAGGACCGAACAACAACACACCCTTGGGAGTACGAGCCCCAACGGCCCTGTACTTTGCGGGGTTTTTCAGAAAATCGACAATTTCCTCAAGCTCCTTTTTGGCCTCGTCGACGCCCGCAACGTCTGCAAAGGTTATGTCTTGCTTACCTTTGGCAAATAATCTCGCACGGGACTTGCCAAACGAAAAAATGTCCTGGACACCTCTGTTTTGGCTTCGCAAGATGAGCAAAAAGAGCCCGGCCATAAGGAGAATAGGGAGTACCAGCCCAATCACTTCGCCAAAAATCTTACCCAGTGACTGATCTGAAATCACGTAATTGACTTGTGTAGGATCAATTCCTGACCTGTCGAGTAATTCAGAAAAACTGATGCTTGGCTCTTTGGTGGAATGCTTCGTCTCACCATCATTATATGTCACAATGAGTTTTTGATCTTGGACTACGACTTCTTCAACCTTTTTACTCTTGATATCGGTCAGCAGTTGTGAAAGCTCGACCTGGCTTGAGTCAATCTGAAACTGCAGGATCGAAATCAAAAAGGGTGCGAAAAACAAAAATAAGAGAAAAACGATTATTATTTTCCAGAGATTAATCTTAAGCTTAATCTCTACCCCCTTTTTCTTTTTCTTATTATCGATATTTGGTGAAATATTTGGAAACATAACGGAATAAATTATAGCAGCTAACCAACTAACTATCTAACTTTCGTTCCATTTGGCACTTTTTCTTGTAAATCGAATAAGATTGGTTTAATTTCATCTTCGGGAACTGCTTGTCCGCCAGCTTGCGTAGCTTGCGGCGTGGCCATTAGCATCATAACCTCGCTAGGCTCTTTTTCCGGTCCTATTTTCTTGGGTTCAAGATTGACGACAAACGGAAATTGTTTATTAATTAACTCTCCCGGCTTGTAAAACTTCATTATCCCAGAAAACCCTTGTTTAATGCCAACTTCTTCTCCCAGATCGACTTTCAATCTAATAACCCAATGGCTCCACTCAGGAACTTCTGTCTCGACCACAGTGCCAATTCTAATGTCTAATTTTTGAAAGTCGTCAATTGAAATTTCATCCATACTACTTAAGCCCCATCTTTTCTTTTACTTCCTCGAGTGTTAGTTGAGCAATTTTTCGTGCTTTCTCGGCTCCGTCTATTAATACTTTATCAACATGCTCTGGTTTTGCCTCGAGCACTCTTCTTTTTTCTTGAATTGGCACAAGTTCATTGTAAATACGCTCCGCTAAACTGTTTTTAATTGTGTCGTATCGGATTCTTCCACTTTTATAAGGTTTTTCGAATAGTTCTTCAAAATCATCAGGAAAATATAATTTATAAAATACATAAAGACTCCTCACCCCACCTATTTCGGGAATACTCCCCCTTTGTGTTCCACTATCTGTAGGAACTTTGGCAAGTTTTCGTTTAATTTCCTCTAAAGAATCAGTTAAATTAATATAGCTTCCTTCAACAGACTTACTCATCTTACCCTCTCCAGTTAAGGACGGGACATAGTGGCCTTCGGTTTTCATTTGTTGCGGTTCAGGAAAATCAGTCCCGTACTTTTCATTCATCTTCTTTGCAATTTCGCGCGCGATTTCAAGGTGCGGAAGCTGATCATCCCCAACAGGTAACGCCTGGGTTTTATAAAGAAGAATATCTGAAGCCATAAGAACAGGATAATAAAGCAAAGCCAAAGTATTATTCTCAGGGTACTGTTTCACTTTCTCTTTATAGGTTGGGAGATGGCTTAAGCGGGCAATCGAAACCACTGTAGAAAAAAGGTATGCTAATTCAACGTGTTCTCTAACCAGTGATTGTACAAAGACCGAAGCCTTTTCTGGATTTAGTCCTGCAGCTAAATAATCCAAAACGACTTCGCGAACATTTCTTCGCAGGCTTTCGGGGTCATAGGGTGTAGTCATAGCGTGGAGATCAGCTACCATAAAGAAAGGTTCATATTCCTTACTTTCTTGCAAACCAATCATTCCCTTCACCATTCCAAGATAATTTCCAAGGTGTAATCTCCCAGTCGCTCTAATACCAGATAAAACCCGCTTTTTACTATTAGCCATACGGCAATCTTAGCTTAAATGAAGAAAAAAGGGAAGTTAATTCTCAGTGCCAGCGAGAGGGATCGAACCTCTGACCTATCGCTTATGAAACGATCGCTACTACCACTGAGCTACGCTGGCCCACCCGCTATTTTACCCGACTTGCCCTACGGATTCAATTCAACTATAATAGTATACGTTCTTTTACATGCGGGGTAGTGTACGGCTGCACGGAAGGCTCATAATCTTCCAGGCTGGGTCCAACTCCCAGCCCCGCAACACATTAGAAAAACAAATCCAGCCACTCCCGCCAATTGGGTTCGGGAAGCTCGTCCTTCTCCTCTTCTCTCTTTGGTGGAGCGAGTTTGCGCAAGACTTCCTCGTCGGGCAAGACCACTACAATCTCCCCCTCCCTGGCTAACCCCAGCTTGTTTCTACTCTCGCGCTCTATATATTCCTGACTTTGGACCTCCTCTAACCTTTCGCGAAGTTCCTGGTTGACTTTTTCCAATTCGCTAACTTTACTTGAAGCCTCATCTATACGATCACCGGACCTATAAAAGTCCAGGGCGTTTCTGATTAAGGAAATTGAAAACACAACACCCACTGCAAAGGAAATAAACCTAACCACCCTTCTAGCCTTAGATTCTCGGGTATTTTCTTCCCTCAAAATTACTCTTTTCATAGCTTTAAAAACCCGAAGATAACCTATAATGTTGACGTGTTAAAATTTTGTGATATCATTACCTTGCGGGTTGTAAATTAACTATAAACCCCATATAAAATAATTAAAAGCATATGACTGAAACCACAATAAGAAAGCTCATACCGGAATTTTTAGCTGACCTTGAAACTAAAAAGCGGTCTCCTTCAACCGTGATTGCCTACCGTGCAGATTTGCAGCAACTTGAAAAGTACTTGGAAACAAAAAACATCGCCTCGATTGCCCAAATTGCCTCCGGTGACCTCGCCACGTTCCGCGACTGGCTACTCGAAAAGAAATACACTCCAAAGTCAGCTTCCAGAAAATTAAACGCCTTAAAAACCTTTTTTAGGTGGGCTATCTCCGCTAATCACTTGACAAGCGACCCTTCCAAAGACGTCAGCCACCCCAAGATTGACCCTTCAAAACCAAAGTTTCTCTCCCCGCTTGAATACCGGGCGCTGCGGGACATTGCGCGGGACGACCCGAGAATTTCTTCGATCATCGAAGTAATCCTGCAAACTGGTTTGCGAATTTCTGAAGTTGCCAATCTTAAAGTTGAACACGTACAAGAAGAAGAAGTCCACATTGAAGCTTACGCCACTCAAGCGGAGCGAAAAGTGCCTTTGAACAAAGCAGCAAAACAAGCCTTGGACGCCTACATTAAAAACCATAGACCCGAAGCCGGTTCTCCACACGTATTTGTTAGCAAAAACGGCAAGCCACTGGCTACAAGAAATATCAGAGCGGCAATTGACAGGTTTTTCCAAAAAGCCGAAATCGCAGGCTATTCCGTCAACGACCTCCGGACAACATTCATAGTAGAAAATCTCAAAAGGGATGTTGACCTTGTACTTCTTTCTCAAGTCGCCGGCCACAAAAGATTGTCTACAACCGAGCGCTATTTGGAATTAGCCGGCGTCATAAGCCACGGCAAAAAACAAAAGCTCGAAGAACTTTAAACTATACACTACCCCCAAAAGTTTTCTTCCGTTCAATTCTTCGCACAGCAGCTGCTATAGAAAACGGAGCTATGGCTACCTCATGTAGACTTTTATCCTGAGTTTTTCCGGGCACCCATTCACCTTCTACTAAAGTGGCTGCTCGACCGATAACTCCTTGAATATAAGCTGGCACATTTGCCATTCTCCAGCCCAAAGCTTCATCCGGTACGACCTGACCACTATCTTTCAATAATCCGATCACTTTATCAAAATGTTCTATTTCTTTCCTGTACCCAGGTTGTTTCTCGAACGGTATCTCGTCGCCTAATTTAAGTGCTGCATAAAATCCAGTCTCATGAGTTTGCAAAGACGCCCTTGTGTCATGAGTTCCAATTTGAAGGTCCGATACTGAGGCTGAGGTATCATCAGGCGGTGGCAACGGACCTGGCCGGTTGGTTGGTTCCCACTGGGCACCCACACCTCTTAATTGGTTAAACATTTCTTCAAGGCCATCTACATGATCAGACATAAGTGCGCCCGCTTGGGATCGAACCAAGCACCTGTTGTTTATAAGACAACCGCTCTACCGATGAGCTACGGGCGCCAACCAAACGTTATTATATCAGAGCCTTGCCCTGCGGGCTATTTCGGCCTCGACCAAACGCATGTCCCGACCGTAGCGAAGTCTGCTCATCTCCTGAATGATTTTCTCCAGCTTTTTATTCCTGTTTTTGATTTTGTCCATAATATCGCTTGACAAGGCCATCGAAAACGGAGGCACAGGTTCATTCCCAACAATAGTCTTCATATAAACGTGGTACTTCTCGATATTGAGCAAATCGTCTTCGTTAAATACGGGCGTGAATTCATGAGACAAGTAATTCGCGTCAGTCACTCCGACTCTATAAGTGATTATCGACCCGACGTTGCCGAAAATAGCATTTTTGACTTCTTCTTCGATCTGACCAATAAACTGATTGGCCACACAGAGATTGAGCCTATATTTTCTGGCTTCAGAAAGGATCTGGGCAAAGTCGGGTGTGGCAAAATTTTGGAACTCGTCGACGTATAGATAAAAGTCGCGGCGCGCCTCTTCCGGAATGTCGCTCCTACTCATCGCCGCCATCAAAATCCTCGGGACAAGAATTAAGCCCAAAAAACTGCTGTTCTCTTCCCCGAGCTCACCTTTGGAAAGGTTGATGAGCAATATTTTTCCCGTATCCATGACCTCGCGGAAAGAAAACGAGGACTGGGATTGACCAATAATGTTTCTGATCATTTTATTGGTAACGAAGCGACCGAATTTGCTGGTAATGTAGTCGAGGACCTCTGACTTATGAAAGTCAGCCGTTTGAGCTATTTGATCCGTCCAGTATCTTCTGATGATAGGGTCCTGGACTTTAGGCAATAGCTCTTGGACGTAGCGAGGGTCAGTCAGGATGCGCATTACTTCGATAAACGTCGACCCTTCCTCATACATGACGGTAAGCATGGCGTTACGGACCGCATGTTCAAACCTGGGGCCCACAATACCGGTTTTATACGGGTCAAACAGTTTATACATCATGTTAATCACCGTCGTTGTCACAAAATGCTTCTGATCCTCTGTTTTGGCTTCCAGCAAATTTAAGCCCATCGGCCGCTCAGAGTCACTGGGGCGAAAATAAATAACGTCTTCTGCGCGCTCCGGCGGCACCATGCCAAGCAGCTCCTCAACCGCGTCCCCGTGCGGATCAATAAAGCACAAGCCCTTGCCCATCTCAATATCCTGCAAAATGAGACTTTGCAGAAACTTTGACTTACCGGTACCGGTTTTCCCGATAATATACATGTGCCTTTGACGGTCGGCGTCGGAAATATAAACCGGCCGTTTAATCCCTCTATAAGTTGAAAGTCCTAAATAAAGCCCTTCGTCGGGAATTTCGGCCGGAGCGGGAGCACTTTTGGCATTGAGCCAATAAATGTGCGGCGTGGTTATCTGCTTATTGGGAAAATGAAAGATGGTCGCCAGCTCCTCGGAATTCAAGACCGAAATTCTATTCCCAAACAAATGAAACATCGGGTGGTAGCGATATAAAAAGTCGTTGACAAATGCCCCCTTATTTTTAACTTTGCGGCTACCGAAGCCGTTTGTATCCGAGCTGAATTGCTCAAAAGTACTTTTGATATTCGTCAGGTGAAGCTCGGACTGTGTTTGTGTTTGGGCTACGACAACTATCCTAACAATCGCCTCAAATCCCGGTTTACTTACTTTGTTTTCCACGGCCTCCAAGGTCTTTGCGCCGACCGAAAAACTGGCTTTATTGGGATCCGACTCACTTTTTTTAGTAGAGGAAATAAAGCCTCGGCCTGATTTTTGCCAACTGGAATCCGCAGGAGAAATAACAACCTGAATCGCGGCCGCTTCATCTTCTCCCATCTTTGCCAACGCCGAAGTCAAAGACGACAACGGGTCAACAGGCAAATCTCTAAAAACTTTAATCGGATAGAAGTTGTCCTTTTTCAGTTGCAAACTCGCATAACTGACGTGGCCTTCTTCTTTGAAGATATTATACTCTTCCACTTCAACAATCTCGGCATCCGGATATGCTCCGTGAATCTGTTTTTCGATCAAATCCCTGTATTTATTTGGTGTCCAGACATAAAACCGGATGTCTTCGTTTTTGGCAACGACCTCGAAAGAAATTCCCGGTTGGAACGAAAACCTTTGTTTCCATCCACCTTTTTTAATCGAATAGAGAGACGCAAATAGCTGGTCCATGGCGTCAATTTTTATCTCATTGTTGCGGGGAACGCGGACTAATAGAAGCGCTGAGTCAATCGACGTTTCCTCCCTCCCGCGCCATCTGAAAAACGTAAAGCCAATAAAGGCGAGGACAACAAGCCCAAAAAATACAAGCGTCGCTGCAACTAATATAATAAAAGCGGTTTCCAGATTCATTGTTTATTGCTTGTCCCTATTATAATTCTCTTTCCTAAGTAGATTGCCTTTTTAGCCATTCTTAACCAGAAATTTGCAAACCAGGTCAAAGGATTTTCAATCGGTCCCTTGGCTTCCTCCTCCAAGGTTTTCTCATCTTGCGGAATTGCAAATACGGGCGTGTCGTCGGCTGGCTGAGTGTAAGTTGTGTCATCTGAGGGTTGCTGTTGCTGTGGTTGGGGTTGCGCCCCTTGAGAAGGCTGCTCGGAAACCACCGGTTGTTCCACAGAAGCTTCGGCTTGAGACTCTGCCGGTTTGATAACCTCCTGTTGCCCACTCTCTACTGGTTTGGTATCTTCCTTAACCTCTGGTGTCGCCATACCAACATAATTCTACCACCAAAAGCTCACTTTTTTACAGGAGTCCAAGGCTCATCTTTAACACCAACCTTAAAATTCGCTTCTCTTGCGGCCACAAAAAGATAATCACTAAGCCTGTTTAAGTATTTCAGAACACCCGAAGATATCGGCATAAATCTGGACAACCTGACCACTTCCCTTTCAGTTCTCCTGGAAACACTTCTTGCTACGTGGAGGTTAGCAGCCACCAGGCTTCCCCCGGGAAGAACAAAATTGGCCAAAGGCGGCAAACTTCCCTCGATCCTATCTATTTCGCGTTCAAGTTTTTTAGTTTTAACAGAAGAAAACTTTAACTTGGAACCAGCTAATATTGAACCGATTCGAAGCAAATTTGACTGAATTTCTTTTACTTTTATTTTGGTTTCGGGATCCTCCAATAAAGCCGTTACCAACCCCAAATGGCTATTGAGCTCATCGACGCTGCCGATCGCGGTAATCCTTGCGGAATCCTTGGCTACTGGGCTATCTTGTTTGTTTTGGGGATCATACAAACTCGTCTTACCCTTATCCCCCCGTCTTGTATAGATAACCATATTCCAACTCTACTTAGTAAACTACGACACCCGGGATTTTGGAGAAGTGTTTTTTGTTGATGGTCAGAACAGTTCCGCCCAAAGAAAATGCTGTGGCGGCAATTATGCAATCTGCAGCTTCGATATCTTTTGTCTGATCTCTATAAATTTCAGCGGCTCTTTTGGCAATATCCCAGCTAAGATCTACTTGTTGGAAATATTTTTTGAAATTATTAATTTTCTTTTCAACATTACTTCGTCTTGAACTTGAACCCAAGAAGAGTTCAAACACAACTATCGTAGGCAAGAAAAGTTTAGAGTCAGAATCTACACTTTCAAAAAACTCGTCCCACTTTTTTCCTCCTCTAAGCTTGTCAATAAGTATCGAGGTGTCTATTATAATGTTCATTAATACCTGCTTGCCCTAGCTAGCCAAGTTTTAGATTTCCTACCCCTTAACGGGCTTTTACTCAAGTCATAATCCTTTAAAATCCCATGAGCGGCATCCATTGCTATTTTAAGCCCTTTCCAATCTACTTTTGTTTTTCTCGGCACTATGGCAGCAACAAGCTTCCTGTCTTTTTCAACCAAAACTTGATCGCCCAAAGCGACTTTCTCCAAAAGCTCAAAAAAGTTATTTCTGGCGTGAGTTGCTGACACTCTAATTGTCTGCATACACCTAATTTATACGGATATGTACATCTTGTCAATAGAAGCCCTGAGAAAATAGCCGATGGAACCGACACGAGGTCAGAACGACCCCGATGCGAAATCGGGGGCTCTGCTAGGCAGAACTGTTCGCCTTCGGGCCAGTTCCATCTTCGCGGTATTTAGGAAAAATAAACACCATATTTAACACTCCGAATAACCACAAC
The DNA here is from genome assembly GCA_001792535.1 of Candidatus Woesebacteria bacterium RIFCSPHIGHO2_02_FULL_42_20. Lineage (GTDB taxonomy): Bacteria > Patescibacteriota > Microgenomatia > UBA8517 > UBA8517 > 2-01-FULL-39-21. Next base: position 13,803 of record MGGS01000004.1, read on the forward strand.
CATAACATTTTTTGCAACCTTCCTCAAAAACCAGTGAACCCTCTCCACAGCTGGGACAAAAGTCCTTGTGTTTAAACAAAGCCGGCTGATTATTTTGTGGGTGACCATTGGAGCTACCTGATAAAGTTAACTGTAACAACGCTTCTGTCGCTTTTTGCTGTGCAATCTCATCTTTTTGCACTGCATAGCCGGATAGCCCAAAGTGCATACTAATCGCCTTGGCTACCGCATCAGGAAGAGAGCGAACACGATTATGTCCAAAACCTACGGAGTTACCCCCGCCAATTCCCCGGAGTTGGTCGACTAGCTCACGGGCCCGCTCCAAAGCTGGTAAATGATTTCCGAATCGCAGTGTAGTCGAAATCACTCTGCCCAATGCTTCCGCCATAGCCGCCACTTCGCTTCCCGCCTTACCAATGGCAATAAATACTTCCAAAGGGTTGCCGTCAGCGTCGTGATTAACAGTGATAAAAGCATTCCCTATCGGAGTCGCAAGTTTATACGTCGCGCCATCAACTCTGACGGGACGGGGTTTGATTACCGGCACATCCACCACCCCGTTGCCATTTGTCTTGGCAAGATCTGCTTTTTTATCATCCTTTACTCCGAGGTTCAAGACCTGGTCACCTCTGCAGCCGTCACGAAAAACAGTAATTCCCTGGCAATCAGTATTCCAGGCAAACATATAAGCCTTTTGTATGTCTTCTACAGTGGCCTCGTGAGGAAGGTTTATTGTTTTGCTAACGGCGTTGTCCGTGTACTTTTGGAAAGCGGCCTGTGTCTTTACATGCCAATCGGGGTGAATTTCGTGAGCGGTACCAAAAACCCGTTTGACATCCTCCGGTACCCCCTCTACGTCACGCACGGTTCCGCGCTCGGCAACCTTTTTCATCAGCTCCTCGCTATAGAATCCACGTCCCTTGGCCACCTCTTCAAAAAGCGGATTGATAAAATTCAAAGTCCTGTTTTCACTTTTGACAATATGCTGATATGCAATCGCGAAAAGCGGCTCTATTCCACCCGACGCGTCGGCAAGTATTCCGATCGAACCGGTCGGCGCGATCGTCGTTACCGTAGAGTTTCTGATTTTCTTTCCCTTTGCATAAATGCTTTTGGCCCACAAAGGAAAAGCTCCCCGTTCCTCGGCAAGCTGCTGGGAAGCCTTGTGGCCCTCCTTATTTACAAACCCCATAACCTCCTCAGCCAAGCTAAGCGCTTCTTCGCTGTCGTAGGAAATTCCGAGTCTAATCAACATATCCGCCCAGCCGCCCACTCCAAGGCCAATTCTTCTGATACTGCTTACCGTTTCCCTGATTTGCGGAAGCGGAAAGGGATTCATTTCGATGACACCATCCAAGAGCCTGACTGATAGATGAACAGTTTTTCTAAGCTTCTCCCAATCCACCCCTGCTTGCCCTGAGCCAGTCGAACGGGTTACAAAATACTTCAAAAAAATACTTCCAAGATTGCAGGCATCAAACGGATAAAGTGGTTGCTCACCACAAGGGTTAGTACTCTCAATTTCCCAGCCCTTGCCGCGAATCGGGTTTGCGCTGCCTTTATTAATTCTGTCAATAAAAATTAGACCCGGGTCCCCTGTGCGCCAAGCACCTTGTGCGATTTCATCCCAGACTTTCTTACTGGAAAGTTTACCGACAACTTTTTTAGTATGCGGAGCTATCAGTTCATATTCCTCATCCTTTTCCAGAGCTCCCATAAAGCGGTCCGTAACAGCCACGGAAATATTAAAGTTTGTTATCCCTCCATCCTCTTTGCAATGAATGAACTCCATTATGTCGGGATGGTCAACCCGCAAAATTCCCATATTTGCCCCCCTTCGCATGCCACCCTGTTTTATCTGCTGTGTTGCCTCATTGTAAACTTTTAGAAAAGATACCGGGCCGGAAGCTACACCCATTGTAGACTTTACCGTTGAGCCTTTTGGTCTAAGTCTGCTAAACGAAAAACCCGTACCTCCACCGCTTTGATGCACCACCGCTTGATATTTGACCCCGTCAAAGATGCCTTCCAGCGAGTCTTCGACTGGCAGGACATAGCAAGCACTATATTGCAGCTTATTTCCTTTACCCGCATTCATCAAGGTCGGGGAGTTGGGAAGAAACTCTCTGGTATTCATTAGCAGATAATATTTTTTCGCCAATTCAATAACTTGAGGGCGATTTTTGCCGAATTTAACTTCTGATCTGGCAATTTCCCAAGAAACTCTCCAACACATCTCCCGAACGGTCTCAATCGAATTCCCGCTATCGTCTTTGAGAAAATACCGTTCCCCAAGCACCCGGACGGCCTGCTGGGACCACTCATTATCGGGTAGGTCGGCAGGAACCATAGGCCGCTTTCCGGCAAGCTTCTCCACCCGGCCTGTCATTTCGTCATAGGACAGCTTGTCCCAATCTATTTTTGCTTTGATTTTAGCCATATTACTTTTTCAAAATCACCCAAATCACTAAACTCAAGATATACGCTTGCAAAGCGCAGCCACGCAACTTTGTCAATTTTTTTGAGCCTTCTTAGAACAGCGCTGCCAATCAGCTTCGACTGCACTTCTTGACTCTCCCTTTTAAAAACTTCGCGCTCTACCTGTTCCGCCAAATCGTCAACCAACTTTAAACCGACCGGTCGCTTCTCTATCGAGCGCATCACCCCCCGTTTTATCTTTTCCCTGTCAAAAGGCTCCCTGGTTCCGTCTTTTTTGATCACCCAAACACTGTTTCCCCGAACCCGCTCTAATGTCGTAAACCTCTTGGTGCACTTCAAACATTCTCTTCTGCGCCTTATCGCCTTGCCATCCTCTACCACCCTTGATTCAAGAACCTGCGTCTTTTTAGTGTCACAAAAAGGACATTTCATGTATGAAAACCACTAATACTAAGGATGGTGGCAACACTGATAATTAAACACTACATCTGTACCTGTCAACTGGTAAGAAATAGTACAAAGGGCGTCATTTAATGCCTAACCCAAGCTCGACAAAAATTGAGTCTTTGTTTTTACCGCAAACGGCGGCCGGAAATTACAAAAACGAAGTCACGGAAACGATCATTAAATTTGTCTTATATTTAACCTTAGGGCTTGAAGTCGTCTACTTTGACCCCAATATCACTCAAAAGATTTCTCGTGTCCTCAAAAACTTTTTTAGGTAAATCCAGAATTTTTGTCAGGATTGGTCTTGCATCTTCAGGTGCAGTAGTTAAGTGCTTTTCTAAATCATATATGTGAAACGCGCTTGCTTTGTGAAGTTTGAGGAGCAATTCACTTGTTTCCCTACCTTCCAACCTGGCTACAGCCTCATTTGAAAACGCTTCCCCTAAATACTTCTCAGATTTTTGAAAAGTTAACACCGACTCTTCAAATTTTCCTTCTGAAAACAATTTACAACCTACGGATAGCCTTTTATCTGCCATTTCCAGTATACTTTGAGCCTTCTTGACAGGATCAGTTATACCTTCAAGTTTTACTTTGTCTGCGGCAGCAACGGCATACCATAAAGGATTACCAGGCATAATATCCCCCGGGTCAGGCAATTGGTAGTCTATTAAGATGTCTTTTGAAGCTGTATTTTCTGTTTTTGTTTCTGGTGGCTCGAGCGAGGGTGGGTTAAATTGATATGAAGGAGAAGAAGCCTTAACGATTGAAACAAAAAGAATCCCAAAAGAGGCAACTAGACCCGCGAAAACGCCGACTCCGCGTTTAAACATAGGGTCCTTTGATACTACCACAACGACCTATCGATTAGCAAATTTATGAAGTACTGACGAAGCGAGAGTTTGATAAGGAGTTTCTTTTCCTCTTTGATAAATCAACCCTATATGAAGCTTTCTGGGAAGACCAAGATTGTTGAAGGCCTCAAAAAAGATTCCAGCTTCTAGCCTACCTGAACAAAATGATCGGCCGTTGCCAGAATTTCTGTATTTACTGAAATAAAATTTTATTTTAATCTTCTTTTTATGAAACCTACTTTGGTTAAAAAGGGAGAGACGTGGATAAAGAGGAAGAAAGATAAAGTTGTTTGGGAATATAACAAAGGACAATTCGATAAAGTTGATATTGCCAAAACGAAAGTAATCGGTAGATATCCAGAAGCAGGCTGGGCAGCAAATAAAGTATCTACCATGCTTTACTATCTTCTTTCAGGTTCAGCAATTTTAACTCTTGAGGCTGGAGAGAAATTTAGGATGAAATCTGACAATGTCTTCATTTTGCCACCAAACACTTGGTACTCAATAGATGGTAAATTTGAAGCCCTTATGGTTTGCTCCCCCGTCTGGACATCTGATCAATCAATAAAGAAAGACTAATTAAGGATTTTAAGAAATTTCAATGTTGAAATTGCTCTCTCTGTTAATCTCAAATCACCATTCTTAATTGCTTTATTAATGCTTTCTGGTGTAAAGAAATTTCCTCCCGAAGTCTCCACTGGATCAAGTTTAAATGGTCCTTCAGACTCGGCCTTAAACACCTCGATCATTTCCGTTTCGTTTTTGTCCCTAAAAATATATCTACCAACAAATTTAGGTTTAATATTTACACCAAGTTCTTCTATAATTTCTTTTATTGAAGCTTCCCTTGGTGTTAAACCGAAAGTTACATGGCCGGATGCCGAAGTAACGTACCAGCCTGGAGCACTGTCTTTAGTTAAACTTCTCCTTTGCAAAAAAATTTCTCCTTCATTATTTTCTATAATTACATGCACCGCCTGATGAATTTTTGTCGGATCGGAATGACACTCTCTCCTTGTAGCTCTTCCTATAACTTTGTCATTTTTGTCGACTAAAACAAAGAGTTCTTCTTGATCATCCGTTGTTTTGATTTTTGTCATTCTACCTAAACAATATCACAAACCAGAGTGGATCTTTATTCGAGATTTGTCTGAAATTTTTTAAGATCCAAAATAAATTTGCAGCCCTTTAAAAACTCAATTCCAACTAAACTATCCGTACTTTTAGTAAAAAATAATGTTATGTTTTTCACAATTTTTTTATACCTTATCTTGACTTTGTAAATTGAAAAAACCGTATCAGAACCATCGGCAAGCTCGTAAACTTGATAACCAACAGGTTTTTGCTTGAAGTTAGAAAGAAATGTCTCGGGCAAAGAAAGGCCCCCAGAAAAACCGGTATCAATTAGACAATCCGCACCCATCCAAGAATTGAGATAAACTTGAATTTTTATACGGGCTCCGTTTTGAGAATCCAGATAAGGATTCATTTCAAAATACCCGCAAATCTTCCCACCTGAGTTAAAAAAAACTGTTTTCGGGGAAAGTGTTTTTTTGCTTTATCAATCGCCTCAATTGGACTTTTACCAACGTAAAACTTACCGGAATTAACTTCAATAGTAACGTATTCACCCGCTTTATACTTTTTCTCAAGCTTGGGTTTAATTTTATAAAAAATGTCCTTACCTTTTTCTATAATTAACTTTTGCTGGTTTAACATCTTAATAAGAGAATACTAAATTTTAGGCTGAGTTTCAAGGCTTATCTAAACAAAATAATCGGCCATTGCCAGAGGACGTGAAGAAAAATTGACGAGGTAACGTTTTTTGTCCTGGCAAAAACCCAAGCCGAGCCTATACCAAACAAAGTAACCAAAAAAAGATAAACCAGCGAAGAAAAAAGATCAAACTTCCAAACAAAGACGGTAACCGGCACGTGGATCACCGCCCAAATAATGCTGGTTACAAGATTTGCCGCCCACTCACGACCCGTGGCAAACCAGACACGGTTAAACAAAAATCCCCGGAAAGAAACTTCTTCTGAAACCGCAGTAGCGAAAGTGATGACAAAAGAAATAAGAAGTGGCTTGCCGCCGATGAAGGAACCAAAATCAAACTTACTATACTTCAGATAGTTAATTATCATTGCCTCCAAAACAAATAAAGTTCCGAGTGTTAACGCAAAGTAAATTGCCGGAAACAAATTCTTTAAAGTTATGCCGACAGAAGCAAGACCCGACCTTTCCCTCCAGAGCAAGAAAAATGTTGGCACAAGCCAGATAACAGGTTTTACAAAAAACTCTTCGACCTCTTCGGGAAGCTGAAAAAGCAGTCTGTAAAAACCCCAGACAACAAGAAGAAACGAAGCCAAAACGGCAGAATTTTTTATTGCTACTTCCTTACTGGGCATTTTTAGAAATTACCTATTATTATAGTAATATCTTGCTCCTAATATCTATACCAATCCCACCTTACAACCCTCAAAAGCACTGTCGATCGCATTAACAATTTTGTCAAATCTATCCTCGGCTTCGGCTAAACCAATCGCATTGCGCTCACCCGGAAACCAGTGAAAGATTAAATTGCGACTTTGCTTCCAGGTATCCCAAAGTTGATCAGCCAACTCCTTTCCGTGACAAAAATTTACCAGCTTGTCATATACACCCTCCTTTTCCCTTATCCCCTCTTCCAGAGACGGATTTAAAGCCCTGCCTATTCTAAACCTTTTGCCAAAATATTCATCCTCGCCGATAAACCCCAAGTCATAGAACAACTTTTTAAGAAAGCCTTCATACGCTTTGGCCGCAGGAAATACCATGAATGCATAATCGTGATACTTGTCTTTCCACTCCGGCACGCGAGTCAAAAGCTTCATAGATTGGTTAAGCAACTCCTGCAGGTCTTCTTCCAAATAGCTCCACCAAGGTTTAGTTTTTATATCCATCTTCATGCCTTTTAGAGTATAATCGACCTCATGAAAAAGAAAAAGTACAAGCGTTTCAAGAAACTTAGCCGTAAACAAAAAATATTTCTGATTTTATTGGCTGGTTTTATTTTAATCTGCATGTATCTGTTTTACGACATTCCTTCGCCATTTAATTTAAATTCCGATCAGATATCCGTTTCTACCAAACTAATGGACCGAAACGGCAAACTTTTTTACGAGATTTATACCGACGAGAGAAGAACGCCGATAGAACTAACCGACTTACCACCTTATGTAATCGAGGCCACACTTGCGATTGAAGACAAAGATTTTTACAACCATCACGGCTTTTCTGTTTCTGGAATAACAAGAGCGTTTTATAATACACTATTCCGTGGAAAGCTCCAAGGGGGCTCTACCCTGACACAACAGTTTGTCAAAAACGCGCTTTTGACACAAGAGAGGACGATACGCAGAAAGGCCCAAGAATTTGTCCTGACGATTGCTGTCGAACTTGTTTACTCCAAAGATCAAATACTAGAGATGTATTTAAATCAGATTCCTTATGGCTCGACTGCATACGGAATACAAGCCGCATCCGAGCTTTATTTCGGCAAAAATGCCGAGGACTTAAGCGTTGGGGAAGCAGCTCTTCTCGCCGGCCTACCCGCGGCGCCTACTCGTTTTTCTCCATTTGGTGCAAATCCTCAATCTGCCAAAGTAAGGCAAGAACTTGTCCTTGCACAAATGAGAGAGGAAGGATTTATTGACAAGACTGAAGAAACTTTTATTAATAACGAAAAACTAAACTATGCCGACATCGAAGCTCCCGCAGCCGCGCATTTCTCGCTTTGGGTAAAGGAATTGCTTGTCAATAAATACGGCGAAAAACTGGTCGAGAAAGGCGGGCTTCGGGTGACAACAACGCTTGATATCGACCTACAGGAATTTGCCCAAGAAACCGCGCGGGGGGAAATTGACGACTTGGCCAACTTTAATGTCAAAAACGCAGCCGTCCTGGTCACTAAACCCGAAACGGGAGAAATACTGGCCATGGTCGGGTCAAAAGATTGGAACGCCGAGGACGAGGACGGAAGGGTAAACATCATTTTCGCCAAACGCCAACCGGGGTCATCAATCAAACCGATTAACTATGCTCTGGCAATTAAAGACGGCAAAATCACACCGTCGACCGCGATAACAGACGTCCCTACTTGTTTTTCTGTCACAGGCCAAGCTCTATATTGTCCCGGAAATTATGACGGATCATTTCACGGACTAACACAAGTCCGCTTTGCCTTGGGTAACTCATACAATGTACCTGCAGTCAAAGTCTTGGCTTTAAACGGGATTGAAAACTTTATCGGCTTTGCCCGGGACATGGGTATCACAACTTTTGAAGACCCCGCCAAATACGGCCTATCCCTGACTCTTGGCGGCGGTGAGGTACGGCCATACGACATGGCTGTTGCATTCGCTGTTTTTGCAAACTCGGGCGTCAGGCAAAATCTCAACCCGATTCTAAAAGTCGAAGACTGGAAAGGAAAAGTTTATGAGGAGTTCGACGTGAGTAAGGTGGAGGGTATAAGAGTCCTTTCACCTGACGTCACTTTTCTAATTTCTCACATTCTCCACGATAACAACGCCAGAAGCGACGCTTTCGGCGCCGGGTCACTGCTTAATGTCCGCGGACACGGAGAGGTTTCGGTCAAAACAGGAACGACCAATGATAGGAGGGACAATTGGACAATTGGCTACACCAAAGACGCACTCGCGGTTGTCTGGGTAGGAAATAACGATAACACGCCAATGAAAGGCAGTGTCTCCGGAGTTTCGGGTGCTTCCCCAATCTGGAACGCGGTAATGAGCGAAGCGCTCGAAAAATATGAACCGGAAGAAAACCACCCCTGGCCAAAGGCGCCAGATACCATCATCGGAAGAAGTGTCTGTTGGACGACAGGTTTGCTTTCCCCGGGCTCCGGGACCTGCCCCGAACGTTTTGAATACTTTCTACAAAACTATTTGCCCGATGCCGATTCCGGTATACGGCAAGACATTCCTGTTGACAAAACCACTCACACGGTCGCAAGGCCGGATACCCCGCCTGAAAACATCGAAATTCAAAACCACCCAGTCTACTATGACCCTTTAAAGACAATCTATTGCCTTGATTGCGCAATCCCGACCCAGTCAATTACCATCCGCTATCCACTTGGTGAAAATTAGGCTAATTATTTTGGGCAGCGCCTCCTCGACTTCCTTGTCCACTATCCCACCGGATAAAATAACTAAAACAAAAGGCTTTTCAGCAAAAATTATTCCGGCATCATTGATTACATGGACTTCACGGCCGTATTTGTGAGCAACCTCTACGCCTTTTTCGACACCCCGGGGCAAAAAGTCTTCATAAATTGTGTCAGTCAGATCCTCTAAAATCTTGTCTCTCGAGACTTTTGAAACTAACTGGATATCCCAAAGTCTTTGAAAAAACAGCCCTATATCCTTTGCTGAAGTAGTATTTTTGACCAAAGAAGTATTGGCCATTCCTATCCCGTCTATAAATTCCTGAATGTTTTTATCCCCCAATATACCCCTCAATACATTGAAGGCAGTGTTGTCGGATTGTTTACCCATCAGGAGCACCAACTCTTCATATGTAAATTCCTCCCCAACACTTCTTCCATAAAGGCTCCCCGACCCCGACACTTTATCCTCCTGCTTTAGAGTATAAATAGCTGCCAAATCGATAAGTTCCTCCTCACTTTGCTTGTACATGAGAGTCATAACCGGCAGCTTCATCAGTGAAGCCGCCTGCATCACCTCGTTTTGATTCACACCAAAACTAAAGCCACTTCCCAAATCGACTAAATAAAAGGCATACACCCCGGAAAGGCTTTTGGTGACTTTGCTTACACCGGACACAATCTCGTCGGCTTTATCTTTAAGGGTTTGCCCGTCATCGTCTTTTTCGACAACAATCGTCTCACTAAATAGCCCGGTTATATTCGGCAAGCTTATTTGCGGAGGCTTTAATTTTGGTAAGCCCGGAAGCTTCCAACTACGTGCAGACAAACCGCCAATTGCCGAAGCAACAACCGTAACAAGCAACACAACAAAAACGAAAACCCTCTCCTTTGCACCCCAGGGGCGAGTAGGTTCTCTCCGGTGCTTCCTATTTTCCGGTTTTAAATCTCTGAATTTTTTCTTTGCCGGGAGTCTTTCTTCTTCGTTTACAGACTCCCCGTCTTCGTAGTCCCTATTCTTGTTTCTGTTTATAAAAGGAATCTTCATTAATTTTATTTTACAATTTCTCATCCACCCCGACCAGAGGAAACACCGGAAATAGCTCAAGAAACCCCCTTTCCAACTTTGGATACCGAAGCCGTAAACCTACTGAGAGCCGAGCAAGAAAAAATTGAGGGTGGTTGGGTAGTCGTAGACAGGGTTACTCTACCTGACGGAAGTTCATCCAGAGATATGGCAAGAATTTCTCCGGACGGTATCCTTACTGTCATTACCAAACAATTCACTGGCCTTGGAGGACAAGATGGCGACTACGGAACTTTAAGTAAAGTAAGCGTTTCCCCTGATGGCCAAGTTGCTCAATCAACACGCTATGTACAAGTTGAGGATCGCACTGATCCTAATCATCCTGGTTTTTATACCGAATCACTCCGGTACTTCGCAGGGGATGGAGGTAAAAAGGTTTACTTCAAGGGTGGAGAATTACCGGAATTTATAAGGGCTGCGGCAGTTGGAACGGTGAGGCAAGAAGTTCAAAGAGTAGTAAGTAAAGTCCAAAATTGGCACAAAACCCAAACCCCGGTCGGTAATTAATAACTGAAATACATTATCAAATAGACGACCTAAATCCCCGTAACTTTTTAACACTCACGCTGCTAATCCAGAAACGGAAAAAGTTAATAAGACAGAGTTTTTGAACAACGTAGCAGTGAAACAATTAAATAGTAGCAAAATTATTCGTATTTTATTAGGCGAGAAGATCAATAATTTTGAAGAAGAATACCGTTATATTTTATTACTCAGAAGTAACTATTTCTTCCTTCTTTCCCATACTTCTTCATTGACCAGATTTTGGGGTTTTTTACCGGTCAGGGCGTCAAGAATTGCATTAACTGCCAAGTTGCCATATTCCTCCCTTGCCTCGTTTGTTGCACTGGCAATATGTGGTGTAAGAATTACATTTTCCATATTAATTAGCTCCGGATTGATATTTGGCTCGTTGTCAAAAACATCCAATCCAGCCCCACCCACCTTCCCTTCTCTGATTGCCCTAACTAAATCGCCTTCATCGATAATTGGCCCCCTGGCGGTATTGACCACTATTACACCCTTTTTCATTTTGTCAAAGGCAATTTTATTTATCATATGCCTGGTTTCATCAGTCAGAGGTACATGGACAGAAATAAAGTCACTCTCCTGGTATAGTCTATCCAGATCCGCGTATTCCACCTCAAGCTCTTTCTCCGCCGCTTCGTCGCGTGATCTTTTGTAATACAAAACCTTCATGTTCCACCCCAGAGCCCTTCTGGCAGTCAGCCCCCCAATACGGCCCATACCAAGAATGCCCAAGGTCTTCCCGACCATGTTTACGCCCAGGAAAGTCGACGGTTCCCAACCTTTATAGGCACCTCTTCTGGTAGACTCGTCCGCTTCAACAACTCTTTTGGCCAGTGCCAACATCAAAGTCCAGGCAAACTCAGAAACGGACTCGTTAATGACTTCCGAAGGCGTATTGGTCACCAACACTCCGCGCTCGGTCGCCTCCTCAACTTTTATGTTATCGAAACCAACGGCGTAATTTGAGACTATTTTTAGCTGCGGTCCAAGAGCATCAAGAACTTCGCCGTCAATCCTGTCCGTAAGCAAGCAAAGAAGAGCGTCAAACCCTCTCGCGCTTTCTAATAATTCCTCGCTTGTCAGCGGCCTGTCAAATTCAGAAACAACAACTTCATTCCCTGAGCCCTTTAGTTTGTCCAGAGCACTTCCCGGAATTTTTCTGGTTACAAAAATCTTTGCCATTTTTGCTTATATCCAGTTTAACATATAAAATACAGCCTTAATCAAGTATTTCTATGGGTAAAGAAAGAGAAAGTCTCAGGCTGAAACAAAGACGTGAAGCCGCAGAAGCAAAAGAACGGGCAAGACAAAGGCGAAAATTACTTGGTTGGGGTTTGGCAGGCGGAGTAACTCTTACATTAGGGAGTGTATTAGTCTATGTTGCAGGACAAGGACAAGCTAGACTTGACTTACCTCAAGGAAGCACTCCCGAAAAAGGTACGAGGGAGTACTTAGATTATCTTATTGAAAAATATAAAGACGACGGCTTTCCTCCTACAGACGAAGAATTATCGGGGTTAGCTCTTTCAACTGCAGTTAGCTTATGCAGCCAGGTATCTTGTAACCTTACCCCCCAGAGTCTTTCCGAAAAAACAATATTCTCTCGTGATACTTTAAAATTTTATGACGCCCTTAAAAAAACAGGGACACGTACCGTTGGGAATCCCCTAGGGTTTACCGATAACAAAGAAGGTGTTTCTTACATAAATTTAACTTCCGGCCAGAGAGTTTGGGAAGACCTGAGGCAAAACGACGTTCCTCCGATAAAAATGCTCATTCTAACCACATCTCACGAACAAATTCATTTAAATGCCCAGGCGGTCCCGTTCTTGGGGTATCGAAATATCACACTTGAGCACACTACACCTGAAGGATGGCAAGTTATTTCGACAGGAACAACAGGATTCAGAGTAAACACAACTTTTCGAGATAGAGGTGAAGAAGTTACCCTCTCTTCCTTAGAAAATCTCGATGAAGGTTATGTAGAATGGGCTAACAAAACACTCCTTGGTCAATCCGGTCTCCCTTATATAGAACAAGTAGTAATCAGGTCGGAAGGCGAGGCATTTCTTTATCAGCAACAGACTTCTGCCCGTACTTTTGGCAGCGTCGCAGAAAGACTGGGCTTAACTCCTCAAAACACATGGGGTTTTTATAAAACATCTAATCTGGTAGGATTCACCAGCTTCCTTGGAGAACAAGCTGGGCTTCAGGGAAAAGAAGCTGAAGTCTACGGATTTCTACTAACTGGCGCTATTGACCAACTTAATCAAGACTTAGTATTTAAACTACTTGAAAATCCCGAGAGTCTGGAGCTTCGCCCATCTTAAAACTCCTCCACTTTCACGCCGCTTGAAGTTGCCATCGCGAGCCATTCATCCAACTGGTCTTGCCGAAGCAGACCCTTCTGGCCTCCGACATAACCGATAACGGACGCAGAATTGATCGTCCCCCAAACCATCGCCTCTCTCAAATTTCTGCCTTGTATCAATGCCGCCAAAAAGCCGGACCCATAGGCGTCGCCCGCCCCCGTCCGTTCATATGCATCAACAGGCATCGTATTGGCTTTATAAAATTTCACTCCGTCGAACGCGTAAGAACCACTACCCCCGTCCGTTATTACCGGGATTTTCGGCCCAAGGCGAGAAACCGCCCTAAGTAATTCTTTCTCTTTGCCCATAGAATCACCAAAACCAGCAATTTTTTCGGCCTCTTGACGGTTAACATACAAAATATGTGTTTTCTTTAAAATAGGTTCGATTATTTCCCGCTTGGCGCGAAGTTGATAGCTTCCGGGGTTAAAAGCAACCTTGACCTCCGGATTTTTACCAAACCATTCAAGTATATGATTATAAAACGGCTGGAAAGATTCGCCCATCGAAGTCAAATAAACCCAAGGTACTTTTGGCAAACTTACCGGGAATTCATAGCTTCGTGGCGCGTGATAAACAAAAATTGTCCGCTCCCCACCGTAATTGATCACCATTGAGTAATTTGAGGTTGTGGAAGGCTGCGAAACCGTGTAGGTCATATCCACATTTTCACTTTTGAGCTTCTCGACGATTTGATTGCCAACCAAATCGTCACCGAGAGTCAACACCAATGCAGAATTTACGCCCAGCCGTTTTGTCCCAACAACATTATTCGCAGCATTGCCGCCCACAGAATAATCAATATTTTTTACAGGAATTTTGTCACCGTACGAAAAACAAATAAGGCATTCCTTTGTGTCTATGCTGCACAAAGTCTCCGACTCACTCGGAGTTAAAAATACATCCAGCGTTGCGTCCCCTATCGATAACAGTTCTATTTGCTCATTCATTCTCCATCTCCTCGTTGTACCCACCTGTTCGGGCCAAACTATTCATTTTCGCTCTTTTTAACAATTCATCTTGTGCCTTTTTGGTGTTTTCGTCTTTACATTGCCAGACTTCCATTGCGGGTCCCTCCAGTGCCCTTTCAAATGAAAATGCAATTTGCCACGGGACCCCTCCAATTTCATTCATACGATTAACATGTTTGGTGGCTTCAATTGAACTGTCACCGCCAGAGAGAAAAACTATCCCCGGCACTTCGTTGGGAACAGTTGCTTTCAAGACTTCAAGAGTTTTTTGAGCTATTTCCTCATCAGATACTTTCTTTGGGCAATCTTTACCATGGTGGACAAAATTCGGCTTCAAAAGCATTCCATGAAGATTCACCCTGTGTTCCTTGAGTTCCCCAAATAGTGTTTTGAGAGTTTTTTTTGTAACTTCCTCGCTACGTACGATATCATGTTTTCCGTCCATTAACACCTCTGGTTCGACAATTGGTACAAGTCCTATCTCCTGCGACAACGCGGTAAAACGGGCAAGACTTTCAACATTCAGTCCGATACAAACATCGCTTGGCATATCCTTACCAATCGTTATCACTGCACGCCATTTTGTAAATTGAGCCCCTAAGCTCTTATACTCGGTCAGCCTCTCCCGAAGCCCATCTAGTCCCTCACTTATTTTTTCACCTGGAAAATTTTCTAAATCAATAGCTCCCTTATCAACCTTGACTCCACGAAGAATGCTTTTGGAAACAAGTATATTTCTTAAGATCTCGTTCTTTAGTGTTTCTTCATAAAGAATAACGCCACTTATATAGTTCTCTAAACCCTCTGTATCGAAAAGAACCTTTCTGAACCTGGTATTAGTGGTCTCATCCGCGTCTATACCTACATCTTTAAATCTTTTGATAATCGTTTTGGGGCTGGCGTCGGCTGCCCAAATTCCCTTACCTGGAGCAACCAAAGCCTTTGCAATCTCCTCCATAAATCACTCCACTTTACCATTTACCCATCATGAGTGTAAACTCTTAATAAGAAATTATAAGCATTATGTCTTTAAAGCCCTGGCTAATCGTCACTTTGATCGTTTTTTTAGGGTTTCTCACAATTCTGGCCTTGCAAAACGCCTGTCTAAAAAACCAAGTTGGGGCTCCAACTCCTTCCACAACAACCTCTCCCTTACCAACAAAAGACTGTGTCGTGGGGGGATGCTCAGGTGAACTTTGTGTTGAAGAGGAATCCGAAGCGGTATCAATCTGCATTCTAAAGCCCGAGTACGAATGTTACAAAAATGCAACTTGCGCACGCCAGAAAAACGGCAGCTGCGGATGGACTCAAACTCCGGAGCTTACCAACTGTCTTGAGAACAGTTTAAATAAAAATTACAACCCCTACCTTTAACCAATGAATCACCTCCATTCTACCTATGCTAATATTACTTATGGAAAACAGCGATCCAGCAAACTACAGCCCTATCAAAGTCGATCCTGTGCCGGAACAACTCTCCCCGACCGAACAGAAGCTTATCGATAAACTGTTTCCAAAAGTAAAACCCGAAGTCAGACCTTTAATTTTACCCGGAACGCTGCTTGTCGTTATATCAATTCTCGCCATTGGGTTAGTTTTGATTGCAAATAAGCCACGAAAAGTCAGTCAGCAGCCAACCAGTGTCCCGATCCCCACAGCCGAACCAACACCCTCACCAATCTCAACCACGGACTGGCAAACTTATTCAAACTTTGGAATCGAAATCAAAACTCCTCCCACTTGGTCTGATCCTGAAACCAGACTCGGTGCCACCTTTACCAGTTTGAAATTTAAGTCCACATTTGCAATAGACATTAAGGGTGAGCGTTTCGATGAAAACAGTTTTAACGATTATATCGAAAACTATTCTCAAGCGGTAAAAACCAGACCCGAAGACGTAATTATGGGAAACAAGCCAAGCAAAAAATTTGATGTAGTAACTGGCGTCGATACAGACAGAATCGAAATTTTTACCTACAGCGAAACTCCTCCTCTATTAGTAAAAATCTCTTACGACAACCTTTGGAACCCGGAAATAACTAATATCAATCAAATCCTCTCCACTTTCAGATTTACAAAATAATTAGCTTAGTACACGTGATATAATGGGTTTATGGGAATAACAACAATCCCGGTAACGCTTACGGATCTAACTGAAAAGAAAAAAGTAAACGCTGATTTTCTGGTCGACACAGGCGCAAGTTATACCGTTGTACCGGCCAGATTTGCAAAAAAACTCGGGTTAAAAGTCGATAGAAAACAAAAATTCAGTCTGGCAGATGGAACTATCATGGAAAGAGGTCTAGGATTTGCTGTTGTCGAAATTGAAGGTAAAAAAGCACCGTCCACAGTTGTTATCGGAAAGGAAGGAGATTCTCCGCTTCTTGGTGCCCTGACACTAGAGAATTTAGGACTCATGGTTGACCCTTTCAGCCGAAAACTTCGCCCCATGAAGTTAATGCTGGCCTAGTCCAAAAACGATGTCCTGACTGTCCCGGATAGGTAGTGGGCAAAGATTGGTGTAAAAAACAGCACAAAAGAGCCTTGACAGCAAACATATTGAGTGTTATGGTGTATACACTATGATAAGTCAACTTACCAGAATTCAAGTTTATGTCGAACCGAAGAATCTCGCGGTCGTAGATGAAATTGCAAAGGAAATCAAAATAAAAAGGTCTCAAATAATTAGAGATGTTGTTGCTAGTGTCGTAAACTCTTACGTAAAAACGGCCCAACTTTTAAAGATAGATAAAATAAATAATCTTAAAACATGGCTTGAACTCAAGGGAGCCGAGGAGAGTAAACTCAAGGATTTAGGTTTAAGAGTCGATGAGATCTACAATGCAACTACCTAAAAGAGTATTCATTGACACGAGTGCCTGGATTGACTTCACTCTCAAAGGCGAAAAGTATCATCGAGAAATTTCTGAATATCTAATCTCAGAGGTCAAAAAAGGAAGTAAGTTTTTTACCAGTGACTACGTATTAGATGAGACGTTTACAAGATTGATTACTGGCCAGAGTTTTGCGTCTGCAAAAGTTCTCAAAAATAAAGTTAGGAAGTTAGAGAAAGAAAAACAACTTTTGGTACTCTGGACAGACGAAGTGTTTTTCAACAAGGCCTGGGAATATTTCGAAAAATTCTCAGAACACAAACTATCATTTACCGATGCCACAATTTATACGTTCGCGAAAGACTTAAAAATTAACGAGATTCTAACCCTGGACAGGGGGTTTGAGAAAGTGGGGTTAACTGTACAACCGAAGCTCTGAAATTTTAAAATAAATTTAGTGGATAAAAAACTAAAAGGCTTTGCCGCATTCAGTTCACTACGGAGCAGCTCACATGCTCGTAGTTCACATGAACGTGGCTTTGCACATGTTCTGATTTTGATTGCGGTTGTTTTAGTTCTTGCAGTCGGAATCGCCGCGTCTTCGGGTGCGCTCAGACCCCTATACTCCCCCACCATAAATCCATCCCCTAGTTCTAACGATTACGACAAAAAAATAATTGAGGTTGTACTTAACATAAAAACACAGCTCTCTGAATCTTCGTTAACCATCAACCAAAACGGAGAGGTCAAATATTGGGCTAGATACTTAAACAGGAAAATGCCAGATATAATTGAAACAGGTACTTTTTCTGATGAACAAATGAAAAAACTGACTGAAAAAATTTTTGAAAATAATTTCTTCTCCATGCCCGAAAGGCCTTATAATCCTAAAACTGACCCTATCGGCGGATCCTATTACTATCTGACCGTTAAATACTTTCCAGGTGACCCTTTAGAACCGATGTTCCCTTCCCAAAAGACCGTTTACTGCTACGAGTTTAATTGCGAAAAGGGCTTTCTGGAAATCAAAGATGTGATAGTTAGCTTTTGGGGAAAAGAAGTCCTGGAGGTCGAAGTTTGTAAGACAGATTCCGATTGTCCTCAACCTGACTGCGCTGTGGGTCCGGATGAAAAACCAGTCGGTAACTGTCCCTATTACATCTGCCAGCAAGGACAATGTGTGCCAAAGTATTACTGATCAAAGTTGTATACTAATCATAATGAAAGAGGCAAGTCAACCTCCAAGCAATCAAACACCGACTGAGCAAGTCCCTAAACCGACTCCCCCACCTGCTTCGTCCCCAATCAAACCCCGGATTGTTTTAAGCGTCGTTCTGATGGTATTTTTACTCAGTTTAGTTACGTTTACCTTTGTGCGTGCTCTACGATTTAACAGTCAGGTTAAAAATCAAATTCCCTCACCTCAAACGACAAAGATCTCAACACCGACCCCAGATCCCACTGAAAACCAGGTACCGAATGGTAACCTGGAAAACTGGAAAACATACCAAAACCAAATTGTGAATTTTCAATTCAATTACCCGGATAACTGGATAATAAATAGCAACCCTGACCAACTTTACGTGAGCGTATACAAAAGCAAACCTTATATTAATCAATTTCGAATCCAAGCTCGCGATAAAAGCACTTGGTCTACTAATTACACTCTGGATCAAATAGCTTCCGAATTAAAACACTGGGAAATATTTTCCACTGCTTTTTGGGGAGATGCTGATCCCAAGGAAGAAAGTCAAGAAACGATAAATATTGGAAATGTTAAGGCAATCAAGTTTATTTATAAACTCAACGATCCCGGCTTGACATTCAATCATATAATGTGGATTGTTACAACTTATGGGAATTATGTTTTAACTATCAGTGCCGCAGGAGAAGACATAGATACCTTAAAGCAAATCCTCTCCACTTTCAGGTTTTTGGACAAAAGTAATCCATGGGATAAATCAGTTTGTGGAAATAAAATATGTGAGCCGTGTGAAAATGAGTGCTGCAACTATCCGTGCAGCACCGATAATAATGGTCAAGAATATTGCCCACCCCCAGTTTGTTTGGGACGCTGTCCTCAAGATTGCCGGCCTGGGCAAGAAATAGAATGCGAAGAAGGATATATCGAAGTCTGCGAAGGTGGCTTGTGTGATTGTCTAAAGGCAAATTAAGCCCATGACTAAAAACTCAAAAGGGGTTCTAAACTCAATTCATGAATAATTTTATCAAGCCTACTAAAACTAAGGTTTTTATAACCATCGTTTTGTTTCTTATTGGGTTTGTCTACTCCTTCGTTCTTTCACACATCTCATTTACAGGCGACACAACCAGATATTTACTCATCGCTGATCTGCTCCTGGGACCAATCTATTTCCTGAGTAACTATCTAAAAAACCTTATTATTCTTATTCCAATATGGCTTTTGTACGTTTACCTGTTTACTTGTTCAATTGTCTATCTTGGCCACGTTCCCCGACCCCGGCTTCGCTTTTTGCCTTTTATCCTGATTACCTTCATCTCTCTCTTGTTCGCATTTCTGAATAGTGATTTTAAAATCCCGCCTTCTTCTTCAGCCCGGCAATGGCAAACTTTCACCGACCACGGAATTGAAATAAGAATTCCCCCTCATTGGTCTAAGCCAAAAATTACCAAAGCAACCGCACTTTCAACCACTATGGAGTTCAACGTCGGTTTGACTATTGAAACCAAACTCCAATATTTAGATGATAATAGTTTCAATATTTTAATAGACGAATACTCAAAATCTATAAATAAATCACCTGATGAGATAAATCTAGGGCAGGTTACGGGCAAAAGATTTTTCATCCAAACCAGTGTAGACACCGATAAAATTATCATCTTTGCTAAAGGAAGAAACATCTGGGTAGTAATTTCTTATCCCAACCTCTGGAATCCGGAAATAAATACCATTGATCAAATCCTCTCCAGTTTCAGGTTTTTAGATACGTCAGACGAAAATGAAGCCAGAAGGAAAAGTTGCGAATCTGCACAAGGGTATTGGCTGGAAGAATACAACGAATGTGCATCGCCCGGAGGAAACTATTTCAAAGCTGGTTATGATGAAGAGTGTCTGAAGCTGGGAGGAAAATTTCAGGACTGTGTATCACCATGCAGACATGATCCCAACCCAAAATATTGCCCAGAGGTCTGTGTGCAAGTCTGTAAATTTTAAAACATGACCAAAAACTCAAAAGGCTCTATTTCTTTTTTAAAAGAAATTCAGAATGTTTGTTCTTCGAGCATTATCCATAAATTGTGGTTGGGATCTGTAATATTCAGAGTTGCGATATTTATTTTTGGTGTTACACTGCTACTTTTTTTTCTGATTTCAATTACGATACTTAAGGGTTTCCAATCTGCCCTTCTCACGCCCCCACAAACATTTACAGCGATCCAAACTCCCACAATCAATCCTACAGAAAACCAGGTACCAGATGGTAACCTGGAAAACTGGAAAACATATACAGACTTAAAATGGAAATACCAAGTCAGTTACCCTGCAAGTTGGGAGGAACCAAGAGAAACTCATCCAGTCTCCGATTACACTGTGGGGTTCATTAGTTCTGACAGAGACAGTAACACCTTTAAAGCCGAGACTCCTGGCGCACCCACCTACGTTCTATATATTACTGTCTACCGGAAAACAAAATCTACGCTGGAAGAAGAATCCAAATTGAGGGGGGCAGAAGTTCCCCAATGCGCTTTGGGTGACCCGTGCCCACCCTTCCCACCAAAAGAGATAATCAAAAAATCAAACAGCCGATTCAAGGAATACTATTCTGTCTTAACCTCGAGCAACTTAAAACATACCATCATCCCTCTACCATCCGACGACCGGTATTATGTAGATATTTGGACTTGGTACACATGGCCCGAGAACGATTCGGGTCT
>MGGS01000005.1 GCA_001792535.1 Candidatus Woesebacteria bacterium RIFCSPHIGHO2_02_FULL_42_20
CGCGTCCCACCTTCTGGCTTTGAAAAAGCCGTTGAGTTCTGTATTGGTGGACCTGCCGGGAATCGAACCCGGATTTCTGCAATGCGAATGCAGTGTTCTACCGTTAGACCACAGGCCCTGGTTTAATTCTCAATTCTCAAGCAACAATTTTCAAACAGAAACATAAGTTACTAATGAATTGTAAATTGAAAAGTGAAAATTGTAAATTTACTGCAGTATACTTAAGGGATTAAGGTAAGAGCCGTTATAGATAATCTCGAAATGTAAATGTGTACCCGTCGACCTTCCTGTGGAACCCATTTGACCAATGGCTGCTCCTCTGTTAACTGTTTGGCCTGCGACAACATAAATTTTCGATAAGTGGCCGTATAGTGTCCTATAACCATTTTTGTGATCGATCATGACACGGTTACCATAGCCATTATTATCGGGCCAGCCGGCGACGATAACTGTCCCTGCGTCAGCAGACAATACCGCCGGCGCCGCACGATTGGCGATATCAACTCCCTTGTGATACCAAGCAAAGCGCTGTGAGACCGACCCCGAAGTCGGCCAGACAAAACTGCCAGAAGCCACCACAGTGCCGGCATCGGGTGTAATTTGCTTCACACGCGCCACTGGCGACCAGAGTACAGCCTCGGGCATCACTCCGTCTGGAACAATTACGACCTGGCCGATCGCAAGCTCAAAAGTCTCATCATTAACAAACGCATTATATGGGAAGTCCACCACCGACTGGGCCGAAGAATCATATTTTTTGGCAATGGAATAGACCGTATCGCCCTTTTTTACTTTGTGCAATACTCCTGTAACGGGTAAAATTTCCAGAGTTTGCCCGAGTTTTATTTGATCGCGAGATTGAAGGTCGTTTTGCCAACGAATAGTATCCACCGAAACATCAAATTTTTCGGCTATCGAGCTTAAAGTATCGCCTTCTTGGACTTTGTACTCAACAATGCGGTCTCTTAATTTTTCGGATACGGAAGTCGAAATTGTCGGGTCGTCGGTTGCTGTGGTAACCGCACTTGATGGTGACGGTATCTCCCAAGGATCGATATTTGTCCCCGGAAACTCCTGTGCTACAACAGGAGCAATTACCACCCCCAAAGCTGCCAGCGAAGCCATCCCAGAATGAACAAATCTTCTTGCCATTTTACCCCGCTGTCTATACAAAACAGTTACAAAAAGCCTTTTAACATACTCAAAGCGCAAAAAGTGCCTTAGCGTGACCGAGTACAGGAAAGCACCAAGTTCGCGCCAAAACAATTTTACTTCCTCTAGAAAGTTAATCAGTTTTTCTAATGATGGGTCCATTTATCCTGCCCCCGAAGATAGCACATGAAATACACGGAAGCAAATCAGAGAGGTGTACAAAATTTTGCCTCACTTACTCGAGTATTCCAAATAGTACCTCTCGCGGTCGCTATGAACCTTTTTTAGCTGTTTTTCAATATTTCGAAGTGCCACTTGCAATTGAGGTTTTTTGCTGAAATCTATCACATTGACCACCTCCGCCCACTGTGTAATTAGCTGTCTTTCTCTGTTATCGAGCCCTTGTTTAATGTGCTGAAGCTGGACATGCGGGCTTAGCATCTGCCACTCCGGAAAAGTTGACAAATAACCGGGATCGTATTCTCCTAAATCGATTGCTTTCTGAAGGGTCATAAAGTCTGCTGGCTTAGAAAGTTTTGAAGAAGATATTGTCTCCCCTTTTTCCATTAACCTTTAGACAGGTTTTCCAAAAACTCTTTATTGTCTTCAGTTTTTCTAAGTCTCTCTAAAAAAGTATCCGTCCGCTCGTCTTCCGGAACCAAATCAATCGCCCGCCTCATAGTGTGGATTCTAGGCAAAAGCTCCCTTCCGTACAAAAGCTCCTCTTGTCTTGTCCCGCTTCTGGTAATGTCTATGGCAGGAAATATTCTTCTATCGGCGAGTTTTCGGTTTAGGTGAAGCTCCATATTGCCCGTCCCTTTAAACTCCTCATAAATAAGGTCATCCATCCGGCTTCCTGTTTCAACCAGCGCAGTGCCGATAATTGTTAAGCTCCCACCGTTTTCAATCTTTCTGGCCGCGCCGAAAAACTTTTTGGCGGGGAAAAGTGCTACCGGGTCAAAGCCTCCCGTGAGTGTTCGGCCGGAGGTAGGCAATGCCATATTATAGGCGCGGGCGAGCCTGGTTATCGAATCAAGCAAAATAATGACGTCGTGCCCCATCTCAACTAACCTTTTCGCACGCTCAAGCGCAAGTTCCGCTACCCTTGTTTGATTTTCGGGAGGGTCGTCAAAGTTACTTGCAGCCACCTCCCCTTTACCCATTGTTGCTTCTTTCATGTTACGAGTAATGTCTGTTACTTCTTCCGGCCGCTCACCGATAAGAACTGCCATCAAGTGGACCTCGGGAAAATTTTGGGCAATACCGGCAATGATGTCCTTCAATAACCATGTCTTGCCAGCTTTGGGAGGAGAAACAAGCAAACCCCGCTGGCCAAAGCCAATAGGGGCTACTAAATCGATTACTCTGGTAGTCAAAGTATCTTTAGTAGTCGCAAGCATAATCTGCTTATCCGGGTAAATTGCCGTCATTGTGTCATAATCGGGGCGGCTACCCAGTTTTTCTATGTCCGTACCGCTCACTGTTTCTACCTTAAGAAGACCCCAATAGCGCTCATTTTCCTTGGGTCGCCTTGCCTGGCCCCCTACAAGATCGCCTTTGCGCAGGTTAAACCGCCGAATTTGCGAACTTGAAATGTAAATATCATTTTCTGAAGGTGAAAACTTGGGGCGAAGAAGTCCTGAACCTTCGGAGGCAATATTAAGCACTCCCTGAACGTATTCCGTGGGAAGATTTGAATCCGGTAAAACCCGATTGTCGACAACTATACCTTCAGGCACGGAAACAGCTATTTGAGTTTCCTTGGTAGGTTCAGAGGCAGTTTCGGTTACTTTTTTAGCTCTTGCAGCCATAAATCATGAAATAAATAGAAAGAAAATTGAAAATCAAAAACTAAGCTTCTTGACAAGAAAAAAATGAACACAAACAATCCAAGAAGACAACAAAGCTATTGTAATGCCCAGGTAATGGGTTTGTCAAGAAATAAAACCTTAACCATGTTGACCCGATGTAGGTTTTAAATGACCAAATCTTAAAGTGTTATTGTATACTGCCTGAGCACCACTAACACCCTCTCCAGGGGCATCTTTTAGAATATTTTCTCCTCCAACTGGCGCTGGTGGTAAAGTTTCTAATCCATCTACTAATCGCGCAAATGGAGCCGCTAAAGGATGTCCTGTTTGTGCAGCACCTTCAGTATCTTCTTTTTCGTGATTTACCATATTCGATCACCCCTTTTGAACGAACTTTGTTACAAAGAGAGCGGGAAACACTTATTGGTGAAGAGGTCCAAAAAGACCCATTGTTTGGGTACTTAATGAATGTTCTTGATCTTCTCCAATAAGGGGGGCAAACAGAACCACCAGACCCTACCTTGAGAGAAAGATCTATTGCAGTCAGCTCAGTCCTAAGTGCTCAGTTAAAAGTCAAACATAACCTCAACGGAGGGGAACCGTTGGTCCATCCCCTTAAACTACAATGGGAAAGGATGACAGATCTTCTGGGAAAAACCATCAATACTTGCGGGCCTGAAAATACTACTCAGGTAATAAGAGCTTGGATCGTACACTGCGGACCACTGGCCGTCCAAATAAACAACGATTTATCCCAATTAGAACCAAACAGAAAGCGTACTGAAGCAATTGCTCTTAAACCTCCGCGTAGTGTACAGGCACTAGCCTTCCAAATTGCCTTCTGTAGATAAAATCGGCTCTACGAGGAGCGGGTAGATCGCCTGCCCTACAATCCACCCGTCCCTGCTAGAGCCGATTAAACACTTGACAAAACACCGCCACCAAGTCTAGTCTAATATGATTAGCATTTAGCCTGTCCTACCCCGCCCACAGCTACACGTTGCTGGCGGGGTTTTTTATTGACTGAAAATAGTCTACAACCCGATGTCAAGTTTGTCAAAACCTATAGTAGTTTTGATGACAAAAATATTAATACCTATAGTCAGGATCGATTGTGAAACAAAGCTAAACTTCTCTACTCCTTCGGTGTTTCGAAAAATTGTGGATAAAGTGTTATTAAACAGTTTAGCGGTTATCTTAAATACCTTTTGATTGCTTGGTTTAAAAACGAAACTTCTTTCGAATTAACAATTTGTCTGTAACCCAATCTTTTTGCTTCTTTTACTCTTTTCTCCTCCATTGCCACTTTTCGTACTTCACCAAGTAACCCAATCTCGCCGAAGGCGATAACGTTCCCCAGCGGCTTGTCAAAATAAGACGACGCGACAGAAAGAGCAATTGCAAGATCAGCCGCCGGCTCACGAACTACAATTCCCCCCGTCACATTCACAAACACGTCCCAGTTAAACAGGTTTAAGCCGCACCTTCTGGTTAAAACCGCCAGTATTAATTCCAACTTCTTTGCGTCAACTCCCTGGGCAATTCTTCTGGGAATGGGTAATTTTGTCGGAACCGCCAAAGATTGAATTTCTACGGCAATCGGCCTCGTCCCTTCCATTATCAAACCTTTGACAGACCCGGAAACACCCTTTTTTGCCGACCCTAAAAAGAAGTCGTCCGTCAAGTCAACCGGGATAAGCCCTTTGTCCTCCATCGAAAAGATACCGACTTCGTCTGTAGGACCAAATCTATTTTTGAGTGTCCGCAAAATTCTCAAGTTTTCACTTCTTTCTCCTTCGAACCAAAGTACCGTGTCGACGGTATGAGCCAAAATCGCCGGGCCTGCGACAGTCCCCTCTTTGGTTACTTGGCCCACAATAACAGTCGGTGTGTTTGTAAGCTTTGCAAATTGAGTAAGTCTATACGCCGATTCTTTAACTTGACCCACTGATCCCGACATTCCTGACAAGTCATCTGTCGTCATTGTCTGAATCGAATCCACAATTAGTAAAGAAGGTTTTTCTTGCCCAGCCACTTGGACAATAGCATCCACGTTAGTTTCTTCCAAAAGCTTTACACTTCTATTCTTTACTCCAAGTCTTTTGCCTCTAACGGCAATTTGGCCCGTCGACTCTTCACCTGAAGCATATAAAACGTCATCCAATTTATCTGCCATCTGAAGCAAAAGTGTCGACTTGCCGATGCCTGGCTCCCCCGCAACCAAAATTACTTGCCCCGGCACCAGTCCCCCACCTAATACCCTGTCTAATTCTGAAATGTTGGTCGAAACCCTGGAAGTTTTTTCAGAAATAACAGTAGCCAACGATACTGGTTTTGACGAGTTTGGCATTTTGGAAGTTTGGGTTTTTCGAGTTTTTAGAATTGAAACCACTGTTTCAACCAGGCTCCCCCACGAGCCACAGCTGGTGCACTTACCTAACCACTTGCCTGATTCAAAGCCACATTGTTGGCAAATAAAGACAGATGAAGTCCGCGCCATACTAAGTAATTATATCAGGGTGTTGGCGTCGCTGTTGCTGCCGGAGTCGACGTAGAAGTCGGAGTTGCCGCGGGAGACACAGTCGCGGTACTTGTCGGTTTTGGCGTAGGGGTTTTTTTCTCCACGCCCGGGCGCGAACCTGTAATTACTTCTATGTCAAAATCCCCCGACGGAGCGCCGCCGGCGACTTCAACGTCGGTATAAGCGGACTCCAATTTACTCACTACCTCCTCCTGCATACTTTGCGGGATTCTGTCCGAAAAGCTTACACTGGCACTCTGCCGGTCTTCGGAGTCTGCATTCCCAACTTCTATCTTTTCAAACCCGATCCCTGCCAATACCCCACGCAAATAAGCAGCCTCACCTACTATTCCGGTGCCATTTAGCACATTGACCAGAACTTCTTCCTTATCAATTTCGGGGACCGGCGAGGGGGTCTGCTCCTCTTCTACCGAAACGCTTTCCACCTGACCGCCGGACTCTATTTCTATTCTTTCTGACGAAGACCTGATTGTAAGAAAGACAAAACCTATTACACCGATTACCGGCAAAGCAACCAATAAACCCATAAGGACTTTGCGTGAACTTTTTTTAATTTGCTTTGGCTCGTTAGCTTCAACTTCGACAATTGGTTCTTGAATATTCTGATTAGTATCTAAATTTTGATCCATTGGCAACTTTGTTATTTGTTAGTTGTATAGCATTAAAAAAAACAAAAAGCAACTACTTGTAGCCAATAGGTTTTGTGGTGAGAACTATTCCGAGCGAAATCCTGCGCTCACCTTCGTCAACGCCCTCGATATAGCAGTTTACCTCTTGACCGATGTCTATTTTAGTGTTGGGCGGAATTTTTGTTAGGTGAATCAATCCCTCGACCCCGGGCTCCAGCTGGACAAAAACTCCAAAGTCGGTTTTCTTTGTAACCTTTCCTTTAATCTTTGCTTCGGGTCTATATTTATCCGTTATTTTACTCCAAGGATCCTCCAGCGCTTGCTTAATGGAAAGAGAGAGCTTCCCGTTTTTGGCATCCAACACTTTTACCTTCACTTTGTCGCCTACCGCCAAAACATCTTTGGGGTCCCTTGTTTTCTCCCAAGAAATCTCCGACACATGAACAAGCCCTTCCATAGAAACGCCTAAGGCTGTAATTTCTACAAAAGCACCAAATTTTGTTAAAGTTATCACCTTACCGTCATAAACCTTATCGCCATTTGAAATTTTTTCCAAGACTTCGTCTATCTTTTTAATTTCGTCTGCTTCAGAAACCCCGCGCTCGGAGATTACTAATCTGTTTTTCCGCTGGTCCACTTCCACAATCAAGACCTCCAGACGTTTGCCGACCAGAGAATCAAGCTGACTAAGCAATTTTTTGCTTATTTGGGACATGGGGATAAAGCCCGTTATGGAGTTTGTTTCGGCCGTAATTCCGCTTTCGGACACTCCCCTTACAACTACCGAGATTTTCTTCGCATCTGCCTTCGCCTGATTCAGTTTATCCCAAGCATCGTTTGCTGCAGTATCCCGAAGTGAAACGACGGTCTGGCCATCCGAGTTTTCCGGAATGACAACGGTTACGGTTATTGCATCCCCTTCCTTTATACTACCGACAAATTTTTTGGACTCTTCAAAAAAGGAGTCTTTTAACACTCCTTCGGTTTTCCCGCCAATATCAAACAGAGCATAGTTCCCACCGACTTCAATAACTTTTGCCCTTACCTTTTCACCAATAGAGAAGCTTTTGATTTTTTGCGTAGACTTGGCTAGCAAGTCCGCCATTGTAATGCTTTTTTTTGGGGTCACTAAATCTTTCCTTCTTTCTTTAGCTCTTAAGTCCCCCGGCCTTGACCTATTTTCGCGGTGAGTTGCCCCACAACTATCTTCGGCGCTGGTCTGTTTCACTTCTGTGTTCGGAATGGGAACCCCGTAGAACGGGGTAAACAGGTGGTTCCAAACCGCTCAAAAGACCGAAAGGCT
Organism: Candidatus Woesebacteria bacterium RIFCSPHIGHO2_02_FULL_42_20; assembly: GCA_001792535.1. Classification (GTDB taxonomy): domain Bacteria; phylum Patescibacteriota; class Microgenomatia; order UBA8517; family UBA8517; genus 2-01-FULL-39-21. The sequence goes on from MGGS01000005.1 coordinate 7,438, forward strand.
TAAAAGCTAAACTTTTATTTTGTTCTTTGAAAACTGAAGAGAAAAATCGCAAATTAATTCGATCGATTCGTGCAAGGTAGGCTTAAGCAATTGACTTGCCTTCCACCGCCTGCCGATTAACCTGGTAGTCTGCCAGGGATCTGATGACGAGTCCTAATCTTGGAGTTGGCTTCCTACTTAGATGCTTTCAGCAGTTATCCGTTAGAAATGTAGCTACCCGGCGTTGCCACTGACGTGACAACCGGCACACTAGGGATTTCCCCCTCCCGGTCCTCTCGTACTGGGGAGAGCTCTCCTCAAGACTCGAACGCTTGTACCGGATAGAGTCCGACATTAATGTAACAATCACATTTCGCTCGTTTTTACGACTGAACGAATTATCAATCCTCATAGTCACCTATGAGATCAGACTATATCTTAACCACTTCGCTAATTCTAGCTTCGCAGCTTCTGGCGTATAGTCGTTGGGGATTCTAGGTTAAATAAGATTTAAGTATTTGCTCTTTGGTAACCCTCCTTTTCTGGGTATTCATCGAATAAGCAATATTTAAAATCTCTTGGATTCCAATTTTATTAAGATGCTCTTTTCTAACTACGATATCAATAACTCGTTTAAACTTCTTAAAAGCACCCTTTTTGATAACTAATTTATTATCAAAAAATGGAATTACTTTGTCTTTTAAACTTATTAAGTCTCTTACCACAAATGCAAGTGACTTGTCAGTTTTATCTGTTTGACTATTAGCTTTTATATAACCACAAGATAATCTCTTTTTCAGTTCTTCCAAAACCGTCTTCCCGACAGGGTTTTGGGAAACTTTGAAAAAATAAATAACTTGCCATCCTGATTTTGTTTCTTTCGAGGGAACTATACCAATATAAAACATTCCCTCTCCTTCAACAAAACCAATTAGATAGTCATCCGACAAAGACATAACCCAGCCTTTCCTGCTGATAGTCTCAGGTTTATCATTTTCACTAGTCAATAAATTATATACTAGTAGATAAACATTTTACGAGATTTTCCAGCATATAGCCAGATTTATATCCCTTCATTCATATTTGGACAAAAAAACAACTTCTCGAATATCAAAACGTCTAAAGGGTGAGACCGCTTGGACTATTCACTGTCTCGCGACGTTCTGAACCCAGCTCACGTACCACTTTAATGGGCGAACAGACCAACCCTTGGGAGGTGCTCCCCCCCCAGGATGTGATGAGCCGACATCGAGGTAGCGATCCGCGCCGTCGATATGGACTCTCGGGCGCGACTACTCTGTTATCCCCGGGGTAGCTTTTATCCGTTAAGCCCCGTGTGCACCCATTGCACATCGGGGGATCACTAAGACCTGCTTTCGCACCTGCTCCACCCGCCGGTGTTGCAGTCAAGCCAGCTTAATGCCTTTATACTTAACCTACGATTTCCATCCGTAGTAAGCTAACCTTTGTACCCCTGCGTTACCTTTTAGCAGGGTACCGCCCCAGTAAAACTGCCCATCTGACACCTTCCTCAAACCTGTCTGCAAGGCTTATGAGTAAAGATTTGACACATTTCAAAGAGAGGTATCACATTATTGCCTTACGGCTCCCTCCTATTCTTGACAATTAAAATGCACAAACCAATGCCAGACTACAGTAAAGCTCCACGGGGTCTTTTTGTCCTGGTACAAGTAGGCCGCGTCTTCACAGCCAACGCAATTTCGCCGAGTGAATCTTCAAGACAGTTGCTAGCTCGTGACGCCTTTCGTGCGGGTCGGAACTTACCCGACAAGGAACTTCGCTCAGAAAATGTTAACTCTATGTTTCCATAGAGATCGGACTATATCTTCCCTTCGATTTTACTCAGGGCCTAGCGTATAGTCTCTGGGGATTCCAATCTTTAAAAAAGTGATTTAATAGACGAGCGGAGGCACTAATTTTTTTGTAAGTGTATCTCCTCTATTGTCTACATTGCCATACTCCTATGGGGATACAAATATATCCAAGGCGGAAATGCGCTCATATCTTAAAGTTAAGATAAACACCACCTCCTTTTTTAAATTGGTCTTTCCTGCTGATTGTCCCTACTAGAAGCTTTGTTACTTGATGTAATCATCTACAGGACGATCATACCATAGTAGCTTCTGTTTAACAGGATATTCCAGCATATAGCTAGGTTTTACTACGGCAACGATTTCATCCTTTACCGTAGAACAGTTATAGTTACTGCTGCCGTTGACCGGAGCTTCAGTTCAAAGCCTCCCCGATTAAATCGGGGGACCCATCCCCTTAACTTACCGGCACTGGGCAGGCGTCAGCCCGTATACCGCCTCTTTCGAGTTTGCACGGACCTGTGTTTTTGATAAACAGCCGACTAGCACTCTTTAGTTGCAACCCCCGATTAAATCGGGGGCAACCCATCTCCCGAAGTTACGGGTAGTTTGTTTGCCGAGTTCCTTAAAGATCCTTCTCTCGCTCACCTTAGTCTTCTCGACCATCCCACCTGTGTTGGATTACGGTACGGCTCACTTTAAGTCTTGTTGCGAGTCTTTTCTTGTAAGTTGAATTGTATGAAATCCCCCATCTTTCGACAGGATCTGCATCACTGCTCAATTGATCACCCCGAAAGTTTTTCTGTTCGGGACTATTTAACAACTTGCACGAGGCTTCACGTCCTCGCTTCAATCATCCATCTTCGTCAACCCCCAACTAGCATCCCGATAAATCGGGACGCTCTTGCGACTTAAAATAAGTAGCAGAATTTTGACTGCTTGTCCATCGACTACGCCAAACGGCCTCGTCTTAGGAACCGACTAACCCGTCGTGGACGAACCTCGCGACGGAAACCTTGGGAATTCGGTGTGCCTGATTCTCACAGGCATTGTACGCTACTCATTCCGGCATTCTCACTACCAAAAACTCCACCCCGATTTACATCGGGACTTCACTGTAATTGGTACGCTCCCCTACCAAGCAGCTTGCGCTGCTTTTCTATCTTCGGCACTACCTTTAATCCTCGATAAATTTTAGGCGCCACATTCCAGTCGACCAGTGAGCTGTTACGCTTTCTTTAAAGGATGGCTGCTTCTAAGCCAACCTCCTGGTTGTCTGGGGAATACGACTTCCTTTTAAACTTAAGTAAACTTACGGCCTTACGGCCGAAAGGTAAATTTAGAGGCCTTAGATGAGAATCTGGGTTGTTTCCCTCTCGCCACACGAGCTTAGCCCCGTATGACTGTCTAGCCGCTACATTTAGAATTATTCGGAGTTTGGTTGAACGTAATCGGTTACCCTCTCACACCCATCCAGTAGCTCTACCACTTCTAAATTTCAAACGGCCACGGTCCCTATAGACCTTTCGGGGAGAACCAGCTATCTCCAGGTTCGCTTGGCATATTACCGCTAGCCACAAGTCATCCGATGTTATTGCAACAACAACCGGTTCGGGCCTCCCCCCGATTTTCATCGGGGTTCACCCTGCTCATGGCTAGATCACCTGGTTTCGGGTCTGCCATACTTTCTTTTTTTCGCCCTTTTAAGACTCGGTTTCCCTACGCCTCCCCCCGCTCGGCGGGGTTAGACAAAAAAGCACGGCAACTCGCCGGATCATTCTTCAATAGGCACGAGATCACTCACGCATAGCGTGAGAAATTCCAATTCTCAATTTACAATTCTCAAACAAATACCAATAATTAAAATTCAAATTTTGAAAATTTAAACATTGAAAATTCATTGATTATTGATCATTGAACATTGAAAATTCTCGTGCTACGCACGAGCTCTCTCGGTTTGTCCGCAAACAGTTTCAGGTTCTATTTCACTGGGCGTCCCGCCCTTCTTTTCACCTTTCCCTCACGGTACTAGTTCACTATCGGTCTTTGTCTCATATTTAGTCTTGGAGGATGGTTCCCCCGGATTCCCACAGTGTATGTGCACCGTGGTACTTGGGATACCTCTAGAGGCAAACACCATTTTGTATACGAGGCTTTCACTCTCTATGGCCGGCAATTCCATGCCGTTTTACTATAGTGTTTACTCCCACATTGAGGTCCCGCAACCCCTCACTCATGCAAGCACGAATAAGGTTTAGACTATTGCCGTTTCGCTCGCCGCTACTAAGGCAATCTCGATTGATTTATTTTCCTCCGGGTACTTAGATGTTTCAGTTCCCCGGGTTCCCACAACCGCAACTAATACGCTCCGCGTATTACATACGAATTTGCGGAATAACAAAATTCCAAATCTCAAATTCCAAACAATACAAAATTATCAAAATCTTAAATTCTAAATGTTTTTTTAAATTTAGAAAATTGAAAATTTGAATTTGTTTGAAAATTGGAGTTTGAAAATTGAAAATTCCGAGTTCATACGCAATATGCGAAGCGACTTCATCACGGTGTAACCGAGGATGAGCTCGGTTGGGTTTTCCCATTTGGACACCGCCGGATCAAAGCTTCGTGGCAGCTACCCGACGACTTTCGCGGCCATGCACGTCCTTCTTCGGTGGACAAAGCCAAGGCATCCACTGTCTGCGTACTGTAAATTAAATTTGCGACCTTTTCTCTCCAGATGTCAAAGAGCAAAACAAATTAGTGATTGGTGATCGGTGACTGGTGATTAGTATTCGTTTCTAGTCACTAATCACTGCTCACTAGTCACTAATTTTGTGGACCCGGGCGGGGTCGAACCGCCTGCCTCGTCATTGCAAATGACGCGTTCAGCCAGTTAAACTTCGGGCCCGTTTCCTTGTCTTTACTTGTAAATCTGCAATTTCTCTATTTAGACTCTCAAGGTAATTCTCCATCACCTTGACTTCGCTGTGCCTAAGTTCGCTCGCTGCGCTTTCGTGTACCACACCCCGGTAACCTATCATTAAGCGCTTAAGTCGCTCCTCAGCTTTCGCCTTTTTAGTCAAGAGCTCAGTTAGTTTTGACTTACTTGTCATCTGCCTTAAACTAATAAACCCCGCCTCTAAGCGGGGTTACCAAAAACACTAATCTTCAAGTTTCAGACACGAAATTCCTTGACTACTTTGATTAGATTTAGTATTTCTTTAGTCATTAAGTAACCAAAACTTTAAGGGCAAAAGCGATTATACCACTAATCGCTGAAATCCGTCAAGGGCTTGTAGCGCCCGACTTTATTAACTTAATCTCAGATTCAATTGCTTCCAAATGCGCTACCAATACCTGATAATTATTCAAGTTGTCAAAATAGACCGTACTTTCATGCCCCGGCCATACTTCCTCGTTTTCATTTTCTTCTTCTAATTTCTTTTTGGCTATATCCATTTTTTTTAATATTTCAGTTCTTTTATTTTGAAGTGTTTTTAATTTTTTGTTTTCCATACATCTTTATCATGATTTGTCTTATTCAAAACTGTGGACTCTTTACGAAAAAATACGGACTGAGTTTCAAAGGTAGCGCTGCGAGTGCCCCCTTTATCCTGAGCTTGTCGCAGGAACCCACTCGCAGCGCCATCTTCACGCTCGGCTTTCGGCCTCGCTTACTGCGAAGCAGCAAGCTTTGCTTATGTTTCGCGCGCGCGATTTTCGCTCGGCTCCGCCGAGCAATTAAGAAACTATCTATTAGAATTCTCTAATTCTTTAGATGCCGCTTCAATCATTTTTTGGGTACTCTCTTTGAAGGCTTCGTTAAGACAATCCTTAAGTTTATTTGGTAGAGTTGTTATATTAGTGGATGGTCCAATTTGAATATCGATCACCATAGGTTCCGCGGTTATAGTGACTGTAATATCATTTTGTTTTACTGTTGTCACAGTGCTCCTGAGGGTTTGTGCAACTTCTTGAAAACCCTTAACCATCGCTTTTGTCTTTTCGTTATTGGGAATATTTTGATTATGCATAATCTGATTATATATCATTTCATTAATAAGTGTGCGGCGTTATTAACTGATACCGCAGTAAGAACAGAATTCCAAAATCTCATAATATTGTTGTTTATTGGAGTTGTTTCTCCATTCAGCATTTTGTTTCTTAACAGTTCCATTGCCGTAATTTGCCCGGCAGCCACCCCCATTTTTGCTAATCCCAAGGCAACCATACCTCCTTTGTCAAGGAAAAAACCAGCAACCGGATTTTGTTCCATAGCACCAGGAACTGTTTGAAAAGCCGCATATGTTGTCAGAGTATCTACTGCTTGTACTGCCACCATGAGACCAAGTTGGGTAAAATACACTCTCTTTTCTGGCGGAAGACTATCCCATTTTTGAGAAAGGCGCTCAATAAATCTTGTAGCTAAATTAGAGGGATTTTGTTGAGCTTCCAGTTGAACGTCTTGTATAGTTTCGTTAGCATTTCCCATACAGATTGAATTTTATTGTTCTAATCATACCATTTTTTATGACTATTGTTTTCGATGAAAAATATTATATATTAAAAGTGGAACCAACTTTTAGGAATTGCTTTTTTGATGGCGCAATCGGACAACAGAACACAATTCTTGTTGAGTCCACCGGTTGCGCCTTTAAAGTTTAAGAAAATAGTTCTTTAAAATTTTTGTGTTTTTCTTTTGATCTCGCCAAAGGCGGGATGTCCGAGCCGACTTTTTACGAGGCCGAAAGCCGAGCCCTTCGACTGCGCTCGGGGTAAACTAAAAAGATGGCGCTGCGAGTGGGTGGACTCTTTACGAAAAAATACGGACTGAGTTTCAAAGGTAGCGCTGCGAGTGCCCCCACCCACTCGCAGCGCCATCTTCACGCTCGGTCTTCGGCCTCGCAAAAAGTCGGCTCGGACACACTCAAAAATTGATATTTTTGAGTGCAAAAGAAAAACTCAAAAATTTTAAAAACCAAAATGATGGCCGCTCTGGTTGTGACCAAATCCGAACGGACTTGCCCAAAGCGGCCATCAAAAAATCCGTTCGATAAACTTGGTCACAATAAAAATATAGCAAAAACAAATAGTAAAAAACAAGTGTTTTGTAAAAAAGTTTTGAAATGAGAAAATGTGTTATAATTTCATCATGAGCGAAAATAAAGATGCTGCGATTCGATCATTGCAGCCCGCAGAAACAACAGGCAATTCTCAAGCTGTTATAGCGACTGGAAATCCAGAAGAATTAAAATCCTCGGTTGAGAAATTTGCAAAAGCGGTTGTTAGAAAAAATGCACAAGGCAAACTTCCTGCCGGATCAAAAATTAACGGCGTGGAAATTAACAGATCTTATGTTGGTGGCTTCT
>MGGS01000006.1 GCA_001792535.1 Candidatus Woesebacteria bacterium RIFCSPHIGHO2_02_FULL_42_20
TAAACCGTCTTGGTCAGAGTCAGGAGACCATGTTGGGTTATGACTTGGAGGCCTACGAAAAAAGAATTTCCTCTTTTGGCTGGAGGACTTATATAATTTCGGACGGCCATAATTTGGGAGAGATTGATGATGTGTATAATAAGGCAATTTCTGAGTCCGATAGAGGAACTCCGGCAATTATTATTGCCAGGACAGTTAAAGGTAAGGGTGTAGGCTTTTGGGAAGATCAAAATGGTTGGCATAGTAAACCCGTACCTGCTGATAAGTTTGCCGAGGCCATCTCGGGCTTGGGACCGGTCAATAAAAGTCTTCGAGGTACCATTAGTCAACCTGACAAGAAGCGCCCAACCATACCGAGCCACGCTCAGGTTAAAAACACGCCTGCACATGAACACGAGAGTCCCGAAGCGACTAAGCAGGCATTCGGAGAAGCTCTTGTTGCTCTTGGCGCGACCAACCCGGATTTACTTGTGTTGGATGGGGACATGCAAAACTCCACGCGAACGGATTTATTCGCGGGAGAACATCCGGAAAGATTTATTCAGTGCTTTATTGCCGAGCAGAATATGTTCTGCGTTGCCTGGGGGCTTTCGTTGGTGGGGTTTAAGCCATTTGTTTCAACTTTTGCCTGTTTTCTCTCCCGGGTCCATGACCAGATGCGCATGGCCGATCTTTCCGGAGCAAATATTTTGGTGAACGGCTCGTATGGGGGAGCTTCGATCGGTAAAGACGGCGAGTCGCAGATGGGGCTGGATGACCTGGCAATGTTTCGGACTCCCTTGGACTCGACGGTTTTATACCCGTCTGACGCTGTTTCAACCCAGGCTTTGGTGAAAGAAATGATGGGAGCCAAAGGCATTGTTTATATCAGAACTACTCGTGAGCCGACTGTTGATTTATACACTGCCGATGAAGAGTTCCATATCGGGGGAAGTAAAACCTTAAGAACATCAACGGATGACCAGGTGGCAGTTGTCGCAGCGGGTATTACTGTTGGCGAAGCGCTCAAGGCTCACGACGAACTAAAAAAGGAGAAAATACTAATCCGGGTTATTGATCTTTACAGTGTCAAACCAATTGACAAAGAGACGCTGATTAAAGCAGCTTATGATACCCGGGCAATTGTTACTGTTGAGGACCACTATATTGTTGGTGGAATAGGAGATGCTGTTCTGGAAGTTTTAGCTGAGAATCCGTCTATCCCGGTTTATAAGATGGGTGTGACTAAGCCCCCTCATTCAGGTACACCCGAAGACGTAATGAATCTTGAGGGGCTTACGGCAAAAGATATTATTGAGACAGTAAAGAAGATGGTCATGAGCAAGAGCACACAGAAAATATGAACATGAAATTAAAGAAACCTGCAATAATTTTATTTATTCTTTTCTGGATTTTGCTTTTTGCAATCTACCTTTTAACCCCGCTTAATGACTATTTCCCGATTATTTACAGGGATTGCGGTGGTAGCGGTGCTTACTTTTTCGGTTGCCGTCTTGTCTGGGGTATAAATTATAGAGCCGTTATTGTTTATCTAATTATTTCTCTTGTCGTTTCTTGGTTAGTAGCAAAGGTGGTCACTCGCAAAAATACTTGATACTTACATTTTTTTAAGAATTCCCTCGGGAATTGAGAAGGTATATTCGTCTACCCGATTTGTTATTAAATTTCCCTCTCCCGAGACCGAAAAACTTCTTTCCGGGCCAAAAGCAACTCCTATATCCAGTTTGTATTTTCCGCCTGGTTTGCCAACTACCTGTATTTTATAAAGACCTTCTTCGGGATTGTTTTGACCAAACATTAAAACGTCGTGCAATGGCGGGCCTTGCCCGGTGTCATCACCGATGCCAGACTCGATACCATAGTATGAGTCAGGTAATTCCTGTAAGTAACTGTTCGTTGTTTGTAAATATCCAGTCTGTTTTCCGGAAGGACTTGTCACTAAAAATTCTACGCTTGTATCGGCTGATATTCCCCAGGAGCAGTCACAAATCCGTGTATTTGGCCGTGCTGAAGTTGTCGGTGAAGGCGTTGGAAAAGGCGATGATTTGGTTATTGGAGCAGGAGTTCCTGTAAGCAAATCTTTTTTGGCTAAACCTTGATTGTTTAAAGTAAAATTTAACTGACCGTTTTTATACGCATAATATCCGATTCCGATTACAAACAATAGCACTAAGATTGCTGGAAGTAAAAGTTGTACAAAACCTTTCGAGTTTTTGGTCATTTACTCAATTTAGCATATTGAGTAGGCTGAGATACATCGGTAACACTTCTAAGTTAGAATAATCAATTAAGAAACGAGGTGATTACCATGGATTGGTTTTTAAAAAATGTAAATCTTGCTTACTTTAAAACTAAGGATGCTCCCTTAAAAGAAAAGTGGGTTAGGTTAAGAGATGTATCTGAAAGTATAGAATTATCAGCAAAAGCCAAAGAGCATCTTGAGTGGATTATTTTTTACAATACGTATGGTAAAACAAATGCCAAAGCAACAGCTAACTATTTTGGAATATCTAGAAAAACATTTCACAAGTGGTTAAAAAGATTTGATGAAAAAAATCTTAGATCCCTTGAGGAAGTGTCCCGCTCTCCTTTTTCCAGAAGAGTCTGGACTGTAAAACCAGAGGAGGAAACTAGAGTAACTGAAATCAGAAATTTTTGTAAATATAAATGGGGGAAAGAAAAGATTAAAAGACATTATTTCAAGTTATATGGAGAAGTAATCTCAACCAACAAAATTCAGAAGATAATTAACAAATATAATCTATATTCGGACACAAAAGAACATGTTTTAAGGCTGAAAAGAAAAAGAGCCAGAAAGAATAAAGTCTATATAAATACCTTTGAGAAAAAGCCATTTTTAGGCTATCTCTGGCATACAGATACAGTTATTATTTGGTGGTATAATGTCAGGAAAGTAATATTTACTGCAATTGAGCAAACTTCAAAAATAGCTTTTGCCCGAGTTTACAAAAGTTCATCAAGTGAAAATGCAAAAGACTTTTTACAAAGACTGGTTTATTTATCAAACGGGCAATTACAAAACATCCATCATGACAATGGATCTGAATTTGAAAAAGAATTTGAGAAAGCATGCAAACAGCTTGGTATCAATCAGATTTATTCAAGAGTCAGAACTCCCAAAGATAATCCTGCCCTAGAGAGGTTTAACTGGACAATACAGGATGAATGGTTATCAGTTTCAGAAATTGGACTTGATGATATACAGGAAGCAAACACTGATCTAACATCCTGGCTTGTAATCTACAACAACGTCAGACCACACGAAACTCTTGATTATCTAACACCAATTGAGTATGCTACCAAAAAGTTTAAAGTGTCACCGATGTGGGCGTCCAGCACACATATTTGACAAGACAATGAAATTTGTAATAACATTGTAAGTACATCATGCAAGTTCAAACGGTTTTCAGAGCAGGAAACAGTAACGTAGTGGCTATTCCCAAAGCTATTTCTGACGATTTAAATCTCAAAAAAGGAAGTGAGGTTATTGTGCAAAAGCTTCCGCAGGGGGATGCTTTCATAGTCAAAAAAGCGGTCAGGGACGAGAGAGTTAAAAAAACTTCGCTTGATACAGAATTTAAAAAATGGCTAAAGGAGGCAATACAGGAAGATGCCGAAATCCTGGATGAGTTGGCGCTACGTTGAGATAGACGAAGTCTATGAGATCCATCAGGCAATTATAAAAAGGGCAGGGACAAAGGCTTCTGTTCGTGATTTTTCACTGCTTCATTCGGCAGTGGAACGGTCCAAGGCAACATTTCAGGGGCTGGACCTGTACCCCACGATATTTACAAAAGCTGCTGCTTTACTTCAGTCTTTGTGTCTAAACCACGCCTTTACAGATGGTAACAAACGAACGGCATGGCTTTCGACAAAGAGGTTTTTGTATGTGAATGGTTATCGTTTGAAAGCGAAAAAGACGGAAGCCGTAGATTTTATGGTTTGGGTTGATAATCAAAAACCACCTTTAAAGAACATTGCTACCTGGATTAAAAAGCACTCACTAAAAATTTAGTTCAAAAATCTGCCCTCCTTTGCGTAAAGCTTCCCCCTCCGCTAAAGCTTCGGCGGGACAAGTCGGAAGGATCGGTTGGTAAATCGATCCAACTTCGCCAAGGCTTCGCTGGACCAATTACTTTGTAAACTGGAAAGTGGAGAGGATTTGATTTAGGTCGGAGGTGACTTTGGCTTCTTGAACGGGAGTGAACTCTTTATAACCTTCGCTGGGAGGTAGGTTGGCAGAGCGAGTTTCGGTCGTAATTCTCAAACCGATTTCCAAGCAGGTGTTATTATTAAGAGAACGATAATATTGGGTAGATTGCTGGTGACCTGCTGCTACACTTCCGCGGGTTTGGTGATAAAAAGTATTTCCGTTAATAACCACTTTGGAAACAATGAAGTTGTCGCTGGCATCAAATTTGTAACAGGTGTCGCTGGTGTTTTTATCATTGAGTTTGGAGACAAAGACTCCAGCGGCGACAAAATCAGTTTTGGGAACCATGGATTCGGGATAGAGGAGACAAACCAAATAGTTATTACAAATAGGAATGTACGTGTCTTCCGGTGAAGATTCTGTTTGCGTGACAGACTTAGGATATTTGATAATAAAATTATTGACTCGATCAGTATAGGTTTGCCAGGTTGAAGTTATATTTGGGTTTTCTTTTAAAGTTTCACTTTCGGGCAAGAGAGGAGTGGGAGTTGATATGTAACTCTTTGTAATTGGTGGACCATAAGATACATCTGGAAATATTCTTCTAAATAGCGATGGACCAAGGTGCCAACCAACTGAGGAACAAGGAACATTTAGCTTACATTGCACCGACTGCGACTGGAAAAGAGGTATGGGTACGAGAAAAAATGCTAAGATTGCCGAGATTATCAAAATTAGAATTAATACAAAGCCACGTTCATGTAAACTGGATCTGGCAAAGCCAGACACCACTCGATATTTGGTAGTACCTTTTGAGTTTTTGGTCATCAAGTTATTCTAACATGTATAATCGGTGGTATGGGAATTGTAATTGTCGGAAACAAACTATCAAAACAGGAGTTTACAGAAGCAAAAGAGATTACCAGACTTAGGTAAAGATAACGGTCGATATTGAAAGTGAAATTATAGTACTCGGAGGGAAATATCATGCAGATGTAGAGGAAGTTTTATTGGAAAGAAATTCGAAACAAAACAATATTTAGGGTTGGGGATTGAATTTAGAGACAAGAAACTTTGAGACGAACGCCATTATAAATTTAAGAAAAGGGAATGATTCAACTGAAATTCTAGACCCCGAAACCAGAAAGAAGTTTTTGAGAATTGCAAAGAGGGTGTTAAAAGATTATGTCTGATAAGAAAAAACTTCTCAATTGTTATCAGGATTTGCAAAGGGCAACCATTTCTTTGTATCAGAATCCAAAAGGAGAAACTCATAAGATTTTTCTTGATCACGCACAAGCCATCCTGGATGATATTGGAGATTCGAGAGTGAAAATTATCCAAAAAATTAAGACAAAGTTAGCATATAGTTCGGATAAGAAAAAGATTGCAGATGAAATTTTGACCACAGGCATTCTTTTGAAGCCCTAATGGATTTTTCTATTACTCAGTTACAAACTGAATCTTGCCGCATTTTTCTTCCACTTCTTGTATTTTTTCCCAAACAATGTCAATTCTTGGCTCTTTGGCTTTTATAATCCTTCCGTCTTTTAATGTTATTTCTACGTCCAAATTGTGAGTTTGCCCAACAAAGGTTACTTCACAGGATTGAATTAGTTCTTCTGCTTCACCCCAACTTATTTGATTATCGTCTAAAAACCTGAAGGTGGAGAGGATTTGGTTAAAAGTTAAAATATATGAATTTGATTGAGGCTGGTTTACTTGTGGTATGGTGATCTTAATCTGAAACAGGACAGGTTTTGTCTTGTAATTAATCAATACAGCGTGATTGTGTTGTAAAATATTACCACTTCTGTGAGTAAAGAAATAACCTTCCGTTCCCCACACATCTGAGTTAGATTCCTCAGTATTTACCTCAAGCCACGAGCCATCTTCGGCTCGATCTGCACGGGCAAAACCCTTTACATACCTGTCTACTGGCACAACTGCCTTGAATTCTTCAGCCATGATTTCTAAAAAGGCTCCTTGCATTGGTTCTAAACCGTTTTCAATAGGTTGTTGCTGAAGAACTGGATCGGAAATTGTGATATACGGATATCCCATGCTAATACTTTCACTAAGTTTCCACTCCGTGGGATGACTTAAGCTAATATTTAAGATTTCGTTGGTGTACGTCTTCCAGTTTTCAGTTGGATTTGGAGTTGGAGAGACAGTAAGTGTTGGTTTGGGTGGGGGAATTTGATTTTGAACCTGACTTTTTGATAATAGAGCACTTACTAAGGCAAAGGCAACAAAGATGAAAAGTGATGTCATGAGAACTGCGCTTAAAATAAACCAGGGTTTGGTTGGGGAAGGGGTAGGCGCGGGAGGCGGCTCTGGGAATGGTTCAGTCGGTGTTTGATCGCTCGATGGTTGACTAACCTCTGTCATTAAGATCAGTATACGACTTTAATCAATCCTTATCGAGGATTAACGACAGAAGGTTCTTTTTGGACTATTTCTTCAATGTCGCCAGAATATTTTTTTTCTGTGACACCTGCTTCAGTTTTAATGTACTCTTTGCTGTTCCAAGTATAGATGAAAAATTGAAACCTGCTGTCACAGCCAGCACAATAATCTGAATAATCATCGGCCCAGCGATTTTCTGCTGCGATGATTTTTTGACCAATTCCATTATCTCCATAAAACATACAGCATTGCCAATTGTGGCCTTGAACCTGCGGACCCTCTATTACAGAATAATTTCCACCCCGATAGGTAAAAAGCAAGAGTTGCATACTGCTTCCAGAGCCATAAGCTGTGCTAATCGCTTCCACCGAAACTACATTTGATCCATCACCCCAGAAATTCTGAAATACTTGTGGATTCTCAACAAATTCATTGGGGTACTCGGTAGGTTGTCCGTAATGGCTAAAAACTTCTTTGGGGCAGTCTTCAGTAGCGGAAAAGATTTTTACTATAATCGGCTTTGAGCGTTCGCCCGAACTACTCTCTTGCTTATAAACTCTAACAATTTCCTCTTGGCCGTCATTGTCTAAGTCAATTTTAGTCTCTCCGTTAAGATTGTAAGAAGGTCCTGAAAACACATAATTATAACCCGGAGTTTCCATAGATGTGCACGTTTTTGTATCAGTGAATCTGACTTGTTTTTGAGGAGTAGTTGATTTTATTCCCCCGTTTTTATTCGTATAATATCCGATTCCTCCAATAATAATTAAGATCAAAACCACCAAAATCAAAAAATGAGTAAAACTTTTATTAATATTCATAAATTACCATTGTTCAGAATAAGGATGAGATGGAGAAGTGTCTGGGTCGCTCACAAAAAGATTTATTGATGTCGGTTTTTTGTGTTTGTCAAAATCGGATTGGTAGCTGAAATAAAGCGTCCTAGCAACACCATTTTCTAACTTGGAAAACTCTAGGCTTGAACCTCCTGGACCATCTGCACTATTAACAAACTTCCAGCCAAGCTGCTCAATTTGAGATGGATCGGGAAATTGTGAGTCTACAGGGGAGGTTCCATTTATTACCCACCCCCAAGGTTGCTCACCAGCTAAGTATGGCGTCCACACGAACTTATCTTCCCAATCAATACTTTTGGCAAATTCTGCGACCATGACTTGTCTTAGGATCTGTTCAGACTGTTTATCTAAGTCTTTGGGGGTCGGAAATTCGGACGTATTTGTAAACTTGAAAGTGGAGAGGATTTGGTCAAGATATTTCTCGAATTGCCTATCTGAAATAATACCTGGCAACTCCAAAATATCCTTTCTTCCACCATATTCGGTCGTTAACTCCCATGACCTTTGTACGACAAGCGTTTTTTCGGCCAAAGCAGGAAAGTAATAAATATAAACTCCGCATTCGGCTCCCATTGTAATTTTGTAACCCTGAAGAGTACCGAAAACTGCTTTATCTATAAAACCGGGACTAGTTTTAAGACCATTTCCTTCTAAATAGCCCTCAGTTACCAGAAATGGCTCTTTCTTTTTGACGACACTTTGAAAATTTTCTGGGAAAAGTTCCAGGGACAAACTAAAGTCGATGACCTCGTTTAACGGAGGAGCATCTCCTTTGAAGTCGCATGGGCTAGTGTGTCTAAAGGGAATTGAGTGCTCTAGACGGATTGTGTTTTTATCTTGTCTTAATCTAAGGTTTTTCGGATATCTAAATTCAAATCCATCTTTTTTATTTGTATATATTTCCCAATCCATTATTTCGGCTCTGCCAGTTTCTTTATCAGTAGGAATCCAACCTTTCTTGAATCCTAATGGACATTTATAGTCGCACATTTGGAAAGTACATACTTTACCTGTTTTTTCTTCACATTCCGTTTGTGATGAATATGTTAAACCTTGCCCTGGCGGAGAGATGTAATTAACGAAGCCTTTTTTGAAAGCAAAATATCCAATTCCTCCAACCACAACCAATGCGAGAATAACCAAAATCAAAACATGCGCAAAACCTTTTAAGTTTTTGGTCATATATTTATTCTAGCATCAGAGTACTTTTACGCTTGAAAGCAGGATTTTAAGCAACAGATGGAAATCTTCGGTTTCCAGCATTCTTTTTTCCTCCTGATTTGATTTTTGATAATTGTCATCCGTGCCATACACATCATATGTCATTTGGTATTTTCCCATATCTGTGTAGCCTACCGACCGGAATATGATTACCCTGTCTTTTGTTGGTAGAAAATAATCCAGGTAGTAAGTTCCTTCCCATGGTGATATTTCGTTGTAATAGTATGTATTTTCTCCGTATTTTCTGACCTCAAAGTCGTTAATGTCAGATGGCCCTATTCCACTTGCCCCGGCAGTTCCCTCGCTTGTCAGAATTTTTTCTAAATCTTCCTCGGACTTAGAAAGAGGAGTGGCACTTCTTATATCAAGATATCCTAATCCACCAAAACTTACATCTAGTGACCCATCCGATAGAACCTTACCAACTTCGTTCTCGGGTGGATATTTAAATTCCAAACCGAATGCAGGGTCTTTGTAAGTTTTCCAATAGTAGCTGTACCAATTTACTATACTTGTGTAGGGTTTGGAGTTCGGAGCAATGGTTGCAGACGGTACGTCTGTGGAAAATGGAGTGCCAATAGGACGCGGGGGAGCTTGGGTTTGGGAAAGTAGGAGCCTTAATTGCCGGTTTTCGTGTGTAAAGATGGTGGCAAGAACTAAAAGGATCAGAATTGCTAGCGGCAACCTAAGGACAAGTTTTTTGTTTGTCATGGCAATGCATCTTAAGTTTAGGTGTTTGATTTAAGTTAAGCAATTTGTGGTATTATGAAAAAGGCGGCAGGGGGTGAGGAGAAATGAAAGTAACTAAAAAGGACGGCAGCCAGGAGGACTTTGACAGGAATAAAATTGTTGCCGGTGCCCTTAAGTCCGGGGCAAGCCAGGAAGAGGCTGAAAAAGTAGCAGGCCAGGTTGAAGCTTGGGCAAGATCCGTTGAAGGGGGAGTGGTCGCCAGCGACGACATTGCCGCAAAAGTGGCGGGTGCTTTGCGAGCATTTAACCCCGGAGCTGCGAGTTCATTTGAAGCCTACCGTGCTTCAAAAACAAAGTAAACTTTCTTAATTTAGGAATTTGAAAGTGGAGAGGATTTGGTCAACTATCTGCCCCTTGTCTTTGCTTAGATCATTAAGGGTGTATCCGATCCAATAGACCTTATTTTCTTTATCAATGAAGATATAGTGACTTTCGAGTTTAACATCTTTATCTTCAGTCTTTCTAACCTGTTTAATAGCTTTATAACCTGCAAATTTCAATTCTTCATCCGTTAGTTTTACAGAGCTGCCTTGAAGGAGCTTGTCAATAGCAGCTAAGAATTTATCGAAGGTATCCCCAGCTTCTTTATTGAGATTCTCAGTTTCTATTTCTATTCTAATGCTACTGCCTGTGATCGAACGCATGGGATCTTGGGGGACACAAAAATCTGCGATTATGACAGTTTCGCTATTTGGGTTGTAGTTAAATTCACAGTTGCTTGTGAAAGGGCCTAGATACCAATCAGGAGGATATTTGACTGCGTAGTCTTTACCTTCGTAAAGTTTCCAATTTGTAGTTGGAACCGGAGTCGGTGTTGGTTCGGTAGTCGGTGTGGGGACGACAAATGACGAACCGACAATGAGTGATCCTACTACCCAAATTCCCACGACAGCCAAAAGCACAACAATTAGAATTTCACCAAAGCCTTTTGAGTTTTTGGTCATGTTTTAAAATTTACAGACTTGCACACAAACCGTTTCGCAATTGTTTTTTATTAAATCATGTCTGCATGGTGATACACAGTCCTGAAATTTTCCTCCCAGCTTCAGACACTCTTCATCATAACCAGCTTTGAAATAGTTTCCTCCGGGCGATGCACATTCGTTGTATTCCTCGAGCCAATAGCCTTGTGCAGATTTGCAACTTTTCCTTATGGCTTCATTTTCGTCTGGTGTACCTAAAAACCCGAAGGTGGAGAGGATTTGGTTGAGGGTAGTTTCATAACTGTTATTATTAGGGTCTTCTATTGCATATGTTATTAAAATGTAGTTCTCATTATCTTTGGGGATAAACACCTGGGTAATTTCAACAACTTGAAAAATCTTCATGATATAAGCGCTCTTTTCTATAAATGTATGGTTGTTTGGGCCAGAAAGAAGCTTTCCACTTCCACTTCCTTTTTCTGTTTTGTACGCCTGTGCTTCGTTGTTTAATATAGTTTCTAGGAGCACGCCTTTATTTTCGTGTTTTTCGATACTGATCACAAAGCCGTCAGTCAAACTGATAAAATCAGGATATTTTTGGAGACTTTGATTTTTCCCCAGTTTAGAAATCCAAACACGACTCGCCAGTTCTATTAGATTAGAGTCACCAAAGTTTTTGATTTCAAAACCGATATCCTCATTTCTATACGTTTTCCAGCCAGTGGTTTCTTCGCCCAAGAAGTCTATTTCTTTGCAAGTTGAATCCTTTATGCACGAAACTGAATCTGTAAATTGAGACGTATAACTAACCCTTAGTTGCTTGCCTTCCAGGATCTCCAGTTCTACGCATCGCCTGATAAGGTACGAGCCTTCTTCAGCACCTTTCCAAGCAAAGCAGAGTGCTGAGTCGCCGGGGTCGAGTGCTATTTCGTAATTTCCTCTGCTATTGGGCTTTTCGAGAACAACTGGCAGCTTAATACTAATTATCCTAACCATCCTTGAGGCCTCGGTTTTTTCAAGTGTGCTTAGCCAACTATCGAATTCGTTTCTGGGGATAGCAACAGCAACGACGTCGGTGAGAGGATAATTGGGGATTGTTGAAACGTCACTAATCCCAATCATTTTGCCGTAAACTCCCTGTGAAATACTTGGCCTGTTTGGAGTCCCCAAATATTTGGGTACCACTAAAGCTGCAACTCCAATGGTAATTATAATTGCCACCAATATAAAGATATGTACAAAGCCTTTTGATTTTTTGGCCACTGAAATTAGTTTACATCAGGCTTGGTATTGTTGACAAAAACGTATTGATCTGGTATATACTGTAATCGTGGATGAAATTATTCCTGAACCTGTTAGGTTTGAATGGGATGAAGGAAATATAGACAAGAGTTTTAAAAAACACGGAGTCACGGTTGAAGAGGCGGAAGATGTTTTTTACAGCAAACCATCAGTGTTGTTGGAGGACAAAGAACACTCCGGCCTTGAAAAGAGATGCCTGGTTTTAGGGAAGAGCGAGAACGGGAAGTTTTTAAGTATTACTTTTACACTGAGAAAGGGGAAAGTGAGGATAATTTCGTCTCGGCCAATGAGTCGTAAAGAAAGGAGGTTATATACAGAGAAATCTTAAACCAATTCCAAGGTTTGATAATGAAGATGAGGAAAGGGACTTTTGGGCGAAAGCAGACACTAGTGAATATTTTGATTTCTCCAAAGCCCGTCGCGTTATATTTCCGAACCTGAAGCGCACCAAAAAACCAATATCTTTAAGAGTTACCACAAGTTTATTGGCAAAAGTAAAAATGGTGGCCAATAAGCGCGATATTCCATACCAGACCTTAATGAAGCAGTATATTTTGGAGAAGGTAGAGGAAGAACTTAACAAGTCTTCTACTCCAAAAACCTGAAAGTGGAGAGGATTTGGTCATAAACCTCTTCAAATTCTACCGAAATATTGTCAGTTTGCAAACTGATATCATATAGCAGGTTGTTTTTATCAATTAATGTCGAGATACCCCTTGTGTTTTCTGTATCCGTTGTTACCTGATATGCTTCGGTTTGGTCAACGGTTACTATTTTGATAGTGAAGGGAAATGAACTCTCAATTTGTTCAGAGTAGGAGACATACTCTTTCTTTAATTTTTCCATGGTTTGATAGTTTTCGCGAGCTTCAATTAGTCTGTCTTTGTCAGACTGAGATTCTGACACAGTAATGAAAATGTTATTTGAGGAATTTCCGTTA
>MGGS01000007.1:0-64402 GCA_001792535.1 Candidatus Woesebacteria bacterium RIFCSPHIGHO2_02_FULL_42_20
TATGCCCACAATTAATTTTTTAAGTCAAGCGGTACCAGCTGTCTCTTGAAAACAGCGTCGTGGGCTTCGTTTAATTTACCGACATTTAGCCTTGGATCGGCGTCTCCAATCACCTCTTCGTCTATTCTGTTTGCGGTATTTAGCGTTTCAAAAATCCCACGAACACCATAGACAACAAGTCCACCGACGATCACGACGGCAGCCGCCAAAATTATGTAAAACCGGTCAATTTCCCGAAAACTTCTCATTTGTGTATAAAAACGCACTAACCTTAACTACTAATTTATCTTCATCCTTACTATTTAACACTTCTACATCGATAAACTTAACCATCTCCGACAACACCCCGAATTTGTTGAGCGCTTCCCCTACTTCCGATTTTGTCCCTTTAAACTCCAAAAGAAGCGGCAAGCCCAAATATCCTTGCCTGTTTTTTACCGGTTCTTGGGTTGCAAAGGAAAATGTCAGTCTTTCGTCACCAAAGCCGTCAAGTTTTTCAACATAGTCGATAAATCCCTGTTCGTCGACAAAAACCGATTCAAGGTCCGAAATTGTCTTTTCATTTTGCTGCAAGTCCGACAAAACAAGCTCCGGACTGACCAGGCCCGCATACTTTATCTCAAGACTCCTAAGCTGGCTTAATTTCCGGGAAGAGGAAAGCGTGGCATTAAGTAAAATAAGCGACCCTACCACAAGCAGAACATCCAATACAACACCAAAGATTAGTTTGTTTTTGGTCAACTTTTTCATGATTTAAATTTGCAACTTAAGCTGTTTTTTAGTTCCTTTAGCCAATTCCAGAAAGCCAAAACTTGCTTCAAATTCCAAGTCCTTATCTTTTTCAAAACTGGAGACAGGAATGCTAACGCTCGAAAACTTCCCGGTCTCTTCCAAATTCTTTTTGAAAGTAAGAAGTTGCTGCCGATCTACCGATGTCCCGCGTACCAGAATATTTCCCTCTTCCATGTCCAACCTGTAGTCGGTCACTTTGAGTCCTTCGGGCAAAGACGAACTAATAATATTGATTATTGTTTGCGGATAAACTGTCCCGGAGGTGATCTTGATAACGTCGTCGCCCAGTTTGTTTGCACTTTCAATTTGTCCAACCACACTTTGCTGGGCACTATTTTTGCCGTTAGTTTGCGACTGCTCCAAGACCCCGATTTCGGCGCTTATCAAAATAAAAACAACTAAAGCAACAATAAAGTTGGCCAAAATAACCAAGGTCAAGACAACCAGCAAACCTTTAATTTGGGCCATGAATTTTTTGGCTCTGTGAGTTTTGACCCACGCCGGTGGTAATAAGTTGATTGAATTTTCGTCCTCCGGCTCGGCCGGATCCCTTAGTTGCAACGAAAGCGGGATAAGATATTCCTGCAGACTTTTTGGGTCAAAGCCTTTCACTTTCGACTGTATCCACTCCGCCGGCATTTTCAGATTTTGATTTATACCGGTAAAGAGTTCTTTAGTGATTTCCATCCCGCCAATTTGCACTTTCTTAATTTCCACTCTCTCGAAGTGCCCTATCATTCGCATTGCGGTCTGCAATATCTCCCGTTGGTTACTCGAATCAATAACAGAACTTCCTAAAATTTTTTCTCCTTCACGGACCAACAATATCGTTTTGCCCAAATTTGCATAAATCACCAACGCGCCGCTGCCGTCGCCATCCGCGACTCTGGAGAGCGACAAGGAAGGCGTTTCAACGACCACAGGGAAAAGGCCAGCGAGGCTTACGGCATCAACAAATCCGGACAGCACATCTTTGGGGATCGCGACAGATAGTATTTGGTAACTTGTCTCGCCTTTTTGGGTAATTTTCCAATCCATCACAGAGTCTTTTGCTTCGGTCGGCAAAAAGTCCTGGGCTTCCCAGCGGACGGCTTCGTCCAATTCAGGAATGGGGACCTGCGGAAGTTCGATCGATTTGGTAAATGTGGAAAACTCGGGCACAACAAGGCCGACAAGCTTTTCTTTTATATTCCGCTCTTGCCAAACTTTTTTGATGATTTCCGAAAGTGCTTTTGGATCTTTAACCTTGTAGTTATCGACTAGCCCCGACGGGATATCAATCGAGGTAACTAACCCCACTCGGTCACGGTCTTTAGTCAGGCTTACTAACTGGAGTTTATCTTGCGCAAAATAAACAGAAACAAACTTTTTCTTTACCATGGCAGGTCCTCGCTACCATTATACATAATCGAAATAATGAGAGGGTGCTATACTGAAAATAGGATGCAAAAAGGGCAAACTTTCTTGGGTTTTTTGATTTCCGTTGCGATCCTTACCATTCTTTCCTCGGCATTATTCACATTGGTTTTGACAAGTTATGAACTGATTACCTTTACCCGGGCTCGGGTTACCGCTCGCCATATTGCTCAACAAAAAATGGAGAATGTCAGAAATCTACCCTACGACACCATTGGTACGGTCGGAGGAATCCCAACGGGAACGCTGGCCCAAATTGAAAATACCGTTCAAAACGGGCTTAATTACAGAATCAAGACCGACATCGTTTACGTAGACGACCCGTTTGACAACGTAGCTCCAACTGATCTCCTCCCGACCGATTACAAAAGAATCAGAGTAGACGTCTCCTGGGAAGGCTTGGCTGAGTCTGACATTAACCCTGTGACAATGATAACCGACATTGCGCCCAAGGGGTTGGAAACGGCTGAAGGTGGCGGCACGCTATCCATACTTGTTTTTAACGCCAACGCCCAACCGGTCGACCAAGCGGCTGTAACTATTAGTGCAACCGAGACAACGCCACAGATTAATTTGAACCTGATGACTAACCAGTCAGGAAGAGTTATTCTGCCCGGTGCACCAATCTGCAACTCCTGTTACCAAATTACAGTCACGAAAGAAGGCTACAGCAGCGACCGCACTTACTCTACACTGGAAGTGGCAAACCCTCTCAAACCCCGGGTTACTGTTCTCGAAGGACAGGTGAGCGAAGTAAGTTTTGCAATAGACAGGCTTTCGGCAATTAATATCTCAACCCTTACAGACAGGGCAAACGGCTTTATAAACTTACCCAATGTCGAGATGACTCTTCGCGGCAACAAGACAATCGGAACAGATGTCGCCGATTTCCCGGTCTATAAATACGAAGAAGGTTTGACCACAGACGCCAACGGACAACTTACCGCCCAAAACCTGGAATGGGACAACTACACCATCATCTTGAGCGAGACTTCTCCTTTTGACATAACCGGTACAAACCCCCTGAATCCGTTTACGGTCGACCCGGCGCAAACTCTTGGTATAGACGTCGCACTAACTTCGCACACCGACAATAACCTGCTTCTCGTTTTTACAGACCAAGCCGATAACTTACTGGAAAATGTGGATGTGACACTGTCAGACGGCGCGGGCTTTGAAAAAAACACTACAACCGGCCTCCTTGATACGCCGGATTTTGGCCAAGCCTTCTTCGGCAGTCTTGAAAACAAGACTTATACAATAGATGCAACAATTACAGGCTTTTTGCCCCTCAACGGCAATTTTCCCGTAAGTGCGCAGACAGTTGAGAAAATTATTTTGACACCGGAGTAATAATGAACAAATCACAAATCCCAAATCTCAAACACGGTTTCACTCTAGTCGAAGTTTTGGTTACAGGCTTTTTGGCGGTTGCCGTCGGCGCAGCCCTGGTGGGTTTGCAATATATTCTGACCCAGAACCAGTTAACCGTTTTTAGCAATTATATAAATGTCGATGAAGCCAACTTCGGCATCACAAACTTGGAAAGAGAACTTCGGTCTGCCCGGTCGGGAGACAATGGTTCATATCCACTGGAAATCGCCGGCGACTGGGAAATCATCTTTTACTCCGACATCGATTACGATGGCAACGCCGAGCGCGTTCGCTATTTCCTGGCCGACTCTACACTGACAAAAGGCATTATCGAGCCAACGGGGTTTCCAATCACTTACCCTGCCGGAAACGAGTTTGTCAAGATAATTAGCGAAAATGTCCGAAACGGAATCGAGCCAGTGTTTTATTATTATAATAGCAATTGGCCACTGGACACAGTAAATAACCCGCTTGCCCAGCCCTTGAGACTGTCCGATACCAGACTTATTGGAATATTGCTAAGATTAAATAGCGACTCATCGGGTCCCGATGATGACTATATACTTGAATCAACTATTGCAATCAGAGAACTGAAAGACAATTTATAAATGACCAGGGGATCAATAACACCGGCATTACTTATAATTACCAGCGCTTTTGTAGTAGTCATCTATGGGATGCTTTCCGTCTTGTCACTTCAGCTGGATTCTTCCCACAGGCAAACCGCGCAAGAAGAAGCGCTCAATATCGCCGAAGCAGGAATCAACTACTACCGCTGGCACCTTGCACACGACCCCAACGACTTTCAGGACGGAACGGGAAACCCCGGGCCGTATACTCACGATTACCACGATCCTCAAGGTAACATTACAGGAAGCTACACATTAGACATTACTCCACCCATTAATGGGTCGTCAGTCATAACCATCAAATCTACGGCGCGTACTTTGCAATACCCGAATGTCCAAAGGACCATAACTGCCCAGTACGGAAAACAGTCGCTAACCAAGTTTTCATTTCTGCAAAACTCATCCAGCTGGTACGGAACAGGTATCACGGTCAACGGTGAAGTTCATTCAAACAACGGAATACGAATGGATGGGATAAATAATTCGCTGGTTTCAAGCGCCCAGGAAACTTATACCTGCGGCGGAGAAACCGGATGCAACCCGCCCCAAAGCCGACCGGGAGTCTGGGGTTCCGGGCCAAACAGCTTTTTGTGGGATTTCCCCATCCCCGCAGTCGACTTTGACTCAATATCTTTTGACTTTGCCAATATGCGTGACAGCGCGATTGCAGACGGACTTTATCTGGCACCATCCGGAAGCCGAGGATACCACTTGATTTTCAATGGAAACACATTTGAAGTCCGCAGAGTTACAGGCACGAACTATTACAACGGTTATTCGGCCGATGACGGTTGCCAAAGGCGTTATCAAATAATAACCAGCGAAACGTCAACAGGCACATATAACATAGTCGACAACCCTATAATCTTTGCCGAAGACCACCTCTGGGTTGAAGGATTGCTGGACGGACGGACAACCGTGACAGCGGCAAGGTTTCCCATCGACTCCAACCAAATGAATATCTGGCTCCGGGGGAACATAACCTATGCACAATATGACAACAGCGACTCAATGGGTTTAATTGCCCAAAACGACATTTATTTCGTCAGAAACCTGCCTAACGACTTCAAGGTTGACGCGGCATTAATGGCTCAAAAAGGCAAAATAATCAGACACGGATATTTGAGTTGGTGCGGTGGCACGAGCCAGGCTGTCAAAAACAGCCTCACGATCAACGGCAGCGTTATCTCGTTTTACAAGTCGTACTGGAACTTTGGCTCCGGGCCATCATCCGGGTTTATTACAAGAACCATCACCTATAACTCCGACCTTTTATATAATCCTCCTCCGTATTTTCCGGTCACCGGCGACTTTGAAATTATCTCGTGGAGAGAAGAGTAGAAATAATAGGCACTTTGATTACAATTAATATATACAGGGGTCACGGCACATCAGAAAATGCTCCGCCCTTGGCTCCAGTTTTTTAAGGAGAAGATATGGGTCGGTCACCACTCTCTCTAAGTCGCTCTAATATCCACATTCTAATAAGCGTGGTGGGGCCAATTCCCTGATTGCGGGCTTGCAAACGTAATTTATTTAATGTTCGATCGTCTAATCGAATTGTTATGCCTCGAGACAAATTCTTTGCAAAACTGACTTTCACAGGCCTGAAGTCACCCCAATAATCCGCCAGATCGTGAGTATCCCAGAATTTCTGTTCCTCATCAATAGTTTTAAATTTAGGAATAGTTTTGGTTTTTTGTTTCGTGCCATTAGCCATGCTTTTCACCACCTTTCTCTCCCTCATAATTTTTCCTCATTCTTCTACTCGCCGTATAAGCAGTAACTGGATAATACTTATCTCTGCCTTTCGAAGCCAGTATGATAGCCAACATCCTCCCGGATTTCGTCGGACCAACCAGAATTATGCGTTCCGCATATCTCAGTCTACTCATCAAGGCGTGGGGCTGGGGGTCGGCTCTTTTACGCAAAGAGTGTTTGATATCACCGTCCGCTGCGTTACGGTACTGTCCCCAAGATCACAGTCGTAGACTAAATTCGGAAAAGGGTTGGCCGTTCCGGATGGAGTTTGGGTAGGTGTAGGTGTTCTTGGGTAAACACAATAAGACAGTCTCCAAAAAGGGCAATCGGGGTCCGGCCCGGGCACCGGAGTACTTGACCCTCCACTCGAGCCGCCCGATCCGCCTGACCCACCGGAACCTCCGCCACTTCCACCGCTTCCTCCGCCGCCCGATCCTTGCGTCGCAGCCGGCGTAGAAGTTGGATTTTCATCTTCAAAATAAGTTAAGACTTCATCCTCATCTTCATCGGTTAAGACTATTGTGTAGGTCACGCCGTCTTTGGTGTAGATGACCAAAAAGCTTCCATCCTCCAAAGTTTCTGTCCCCTCAATGAACTCACCGCTTTCAAACTTGTCATTAATAATCTCAAAAAAAGACTTCGTCTTGGCAGTATCCCAAAAGTCCTCACCGGATAACGTTTTCGATCTCAAAAAAACTTTTCCGCTACTGTAAACCGTCGCCGAGTCGCTCCCCTGCTCTATTTTAATGTTGTCGACCGGGTCATCGGCGCCACTTTTAAAAATAGAGCCTTTTGACAAGAATAATACCAGCAAAAGCAAAACACCCAAACCCGCAATAACTACTATGTAATTTTTGGGCAACTTCATTTTTTGATACTACTTTGCAAGGACCCCACAATCGAATAGATTGGGGCAATAACCAAAATTACCATCGCACCCACCGCAACGCCGATAAAAAGCATCATCAAAGGCTCAAGTAAACTGGTAAGTCTCTTAAGATCGTTTTCGACTTCATTTTCGTAAAAGCCAGCCATCTCCTCCAAAACTTCATCAAGCCTGCCAGTCTTTTCCCCGGCCTTTATTGTCTGGATTACAACCAAAGGAAATGTACCCTTGGCGCGCGAAAGGACGCCGGAAAGCGACTCTCCTTTGGATACTTGCTCGGCAAACTCAGTGGCTTTTCTTTTCAAGCCCGGCTGGCCCAAAGTATCTGCCGAAACATTTAAAGCGGTCGTTATCTGGACTCCACTCCGAAGAAGCGTAGATAATGTCCTTGAAAACCTGGCCACGTCGACTTTTAATGCTACCTTTTTGAGTAACGGGAGCTTAACCGCAAAATGGATAATTGCGTCTCGTGATTTTTTTATAACAATTGTCAAAACCCCTAACAAACCAAGAACACCAACAATGACCAGGACAAGAACAGTGTTTTTCCCGACAAAATTACCAAAATTAAGAATGGCGGTAGTTAACGCCGGAAGAGGAACATTAAGCTTTATAAAAACAGTTGATATTTTTGGCAGAACAAATAGCAACATTAACAAACCCACACCAATCATCGACATAAAAATCACAGCGGGGTACATCATTGAGTTCTTTACTTTTTGTGTAAGTTCATAGTTGGCATAAAGTTGCTTCGAAAGGTAATCGAAGGCTTCATCTAAGGTTCCGGACTCTTCTCCCGCCTTAATCATGGTTAAAAAAACCGGGTCAAAGTCAGACTTGTATTGCGACAAAACCGACGAGACGTTGTTCCCTTTTCTGGTCTGAAATGCAATATCGGAAAGTATTTTTTTCATTTTTTGGTTTTCCGATTCCTGTTTAATTATTTCCACCGCCTCCGGAAGCGAAAGGCCACTCCGAAGCATCGTCGCCATAAACCTGCAAAACGCCGCCTTTTCCGACACTTTTATCCCCCGACCGAAAATCCCCTGAACGTTACTTTCAAGTGACTTCACACTCAAAACCTTGTATCCGTTGGCCTTGAGCGACACAGCCGCATCCTCACGACTTGCAGCCTGAATAGTATCCTCACTTACTTTTCCCTTTTGATCCAAGACTTTGTACAAAAACAGCGGCATATCAACTCTCCCTTACGACTCTTATCATTTCGTCTATCGTAGTCAACCCGCTTGAAACTTTATTTAACCCGTCTGCAAGCATTGTCAGCATCCCTTCCTTAACCGCGAGTGTCTCTAAATCATCCAGGGCGGACTTTTGAGTA
Organism: Candidatus Woesebacteria bacterium RIFCSPHIGHO2_02_FULL_42_20; assembly: GCA_001792535.1. Classification (GTDB taxonomy): domain Bacteria; phylum Patescibacteriota; class Microgenomatia; order UBA8517; family UBA8517; genus 2-01-FULL-39-21. The sequence goes on from MGGS01000007.1 coordinate 8,198, forward strand.
ATCAATTTGCGAATACTTTCAGACACCCGCATCACTTCGTAAATTCCGATTCTGCCCGCGTATCCCGACTTGTGACACTCGCCGCACCCCGTACCACGGTAAAATTTCTGGTCTTTGAGGTTAAGGTTAAATTCCTTTACAAACGGCCCCAACGTATTTTCATCGGGAGAGTATTCAGTGATGCAACTTGTACAAATTTTTCGAACCAGCCTCTGGGCGATTACCGCGTTGACCGTTGAAGCCAATAAATAACCCTCAACGCCCATATCCAAAAATCTTGGGATTGCACCAGCCGCGGTATTGGTATGCAGCGTCGACAGGACCAAATGCCCGGTCAAGGCTGAGTGGACGGCAATCTCTGCGGTTTCTCTGTCTCGAATTTCACCTACCATAATTATGTCCGGGTCGTGCCTAAGCAGAGAGCGAAGGCCTGCTGCAAAATCCAGCCCGGCCTTTGGGTTTACTTGAATCTGGCTAACCCTCTTTACTCCATACTCAATAGGATCCTCGATGGTACAAATTTTGACCTTTACAGTATTTAAAATATTCAGTATCGAATAAAGAGTCGTTGTCTTACCCGAACCCGTAGGGCCGGTCACCAAAAGCATGCCATTGGGTTTTGTTATATTATCTCTGACCACTTCCAGACCCTTGCCCGTAAGTCCCAATTCCTCCAAGCTCAGTGGCCTGCTGGTTTCGGGCAACAGCCTCATAACCACATTTTCGCCATAAAAACCCGGTATGATCGAGATTCTCAAAGCAATCGTATCGTCGTCAATACTAAACCTGTGTCTGCCGTCTTGAGGAATTCTATGCTCGTCAATTTTGAGATTTGACAGAATTTTTATCCTGGCCACCAAAGCAATCTCAATTCCTCTGGGAAGGCGGATGATGTCGCGAAGTATGCCGTCGATCCTAAACCGCACGACCACTTCTTCGGAATAGCTTTCGATATGAATGTCACTTGCCCTCTCTGCAGCCGCAAACTCGAAAATAGTATCCAGAATTTTAATTACCGGCAGCTCTTCCGCTGCCTTGGCAGGGTCTTTTTCAAGCTTAGTCTTGCTAACGTTTTCTTCAATTACTTTATCGAATTCCTCTCTAATATTTTTCTTATACTGACCCAGTGCTTTCCGCATCTCATCCGGGCCGGCATAATACGGCACAATTTCGAGGCCGGTTTGGCGTTTTGCAAATTCAATCGCCTCAAAGTCCGACGGATCCTCCATCGCAAGATTAAGCTTGTTATCCTGCCTGTCAAACGCAAGGATACGGTAGCTCCTCGCGGTCTTTTCCGGTATGAGCCGTAAGACTTCGTCGGCGGTAACTTTGTGGTTAAGATTCGCGTGCAGAACCTTTAGATGCTCTGCAACCAATTGTCCCAGCGTAGATTCACTTAAAAAGCCTTTAAATATCAAAATGTCTTCGGCACTTCTGCCAAGCTCCTGCGAAGACTTGGCAGCCTCATCAAAATCCTTTTCAGGCACATAGCCGGAGTCAACCAAGATTTTTTTGAGTGCTTCAATAGGGAGTTTCATGGGTAGTAATTTAGTGTAGCACGCAGGGTGGCAAAAAAGTATAAACCCAATAACCTACGCCGCGCTAATTATTTCCGGTTCTTCCCGCAAATTTTGCAATCCTCGCCATGGGTAGCAAAAAGGTAAACGGCAGACACGCCCACCAAAATATAAACCAGCCTTTCCAATTCCGGGACAGATCCGAGTAGTGCGCTAACCAAATTAAAGTTAAAAATCCCAACCAAACCCCAGTTGAGCGCACCCACGACGGTCAGTGGAAAACTTACAAGGTGTAGTAGTTCCTTAGTTTTCATTCCTCTCACCCCCCTCCGGGCCAGTGGCCATTCCTATTTAATTATTACTTGATAAAGGTGTTAAAATAAAGCAGCGAATGAAAATCGAGATAAAGACCAAGGATCTCGAGATTACCGACTTCGTCCAAAAGTTGGTTGACAACAAGCTAAAGCCCAAAATTGACAGGCTGCTTAAAAAGCTTCCTGCCGACAGAAAATCTGCGTTATTGCGACTGACCACTAGAAGCCGATGGGGCTATAAGGCTAGCTTGTCGATGAGCCTACCCGGAAAGGTTCGGATTTTCGGCAAAGAAATCCATAAAAATTTAGAGTCAGCGATAGTGAACCTGCGAGAGGAAGTCGTGCGCCAAATTAGAGAATACAAAGAAAAACGCAGTTCCAGCTAGTTTTCACAATTCAGTTTTTTATACTCATTATCAAAAAATCGAGTAATTTTTAACATGAAATTAAACAATCTTACTGCCAAGTAAAAAATAGCCAGCTCCGCTAGCCAGGACAACACACACCCGACACTGTACAATGCCAAACTACCACAGTGCAATTTTACCAAAAGAGTTTAATATCTGCTCCGGCCTCGTCCGCCTCCACCGCGATTGCCGCCGTCGCGCCTGAAACCGCCTCTATTGTCGCCTCCTCGAAAACCTCCTCGGTCTTCCCTGTCGGCCATGGGCCGGGCTTCGTTAACGTTAATCGTTCTTCCGTCCATTGAGTAGTTGTTGAACTTTTCAATTGCAGCCTTGGCTTCCTCTTCAGAACCCATTTCCACAAATCCAAAGCCTTTTGATTTTCCGGTAAACTTGTCGGTTATAACTGTCACGGATACGACGTTTCCGGCCTGCGCGAAAAGGTCGCGTAGGGCATCTTCTGTCGTCCCCCAGGACAATCCCCCAACAAATAGTCTAGTTGCCATACATTATCACCTCCTTTATTTAAACTGCCTTTATACAAACCGCTCTCCACTGGCTATTTTGGGAAATAATCCTTGAGAAACCTAAATAAGCTGTAAAAGGAGCTAACAAGAAGCAGTATAGCTTATTTTCACCAAAAAAGCTACATTGAAGCGGGCTCAAGCATGCCGACGCGGTTGCGCTCGAGGTCCGTAAGCATTACAAACTTGCCAATACCGGGAATATCCATCGGTTTGCCTAAAATCTTGCCGCCGGCTTTTTTAACCACAGCTATATGCTTTTCCAAATTATCTACCGAAATTATTAAATGGGTACTCTTGGAACTTTTGCTTGCGGGATAAAAGCCGCCGTTAATTACGCCGTCTTCTTTTACGATCCCCAAAAGAAAGTAATCGCGTTTAGGTTTGTAAAACAACACGAAAAAGGTGTCTTTAAACTTACTAAGGAAAGGTCTGCGGCTACTGTTTCAGTATTGTCATTCATTAAAGCGAATAAACTAAATCGGAAAAATTTTCTCGGGTGGTACGACAGGGAAAAAGTTTCAATTCCGGAAATAGGCGAGGTTTATGTTCTCCAACTTGACAAAAAATGAAGCAACTATTAGAAAGTATTTCGAAAATATCCGCAAGATTTAGTATCAAAAAAATCTTTAACAATTACACTTCCAACTCAAATAATAAGGTTGAGCTTCATTTTCACAGCCCCGTTAAATTCATCGATAAAAGACCTAAACAAATAAAGGACAAAAACTAGCTCGCAAAGAAGCCATTTCCTTTATCACTCATCTCTTGAAGTTTTGGGGGAATCGGGCGGCACGAGCAGGCCTTCGCATGGGCCAAATGCCACGCAATTCTATGTTCAAGCGTAGCGTTTTTCGGCATTTTGTTTTTTAAATGCCACTCTTTATTAATTTTCATAAAAATATGATCTCATTTTTAGCCACAAAACCATTTTAACAGATGTTAAAATGGTTTAATGCTTAAAAAGTTTTTTCCACTGGCGTTTGTTCTTGCCTTTAACCTCTGGATATGGAAAATTTTTGCTTTTAACGCTGCTGTCGGCTTGGTAGTCATCGGGGCATCGGTTTCTCTCTGGCTTGAGTTTCAGGAAAACACTAAATTCCACTTTTACGCCACGGCCGGATTATTTTTTATTCTTCTACTTTTTCAGTGGAAAACAAGCTCTGTTACCTCCCTCACTTATTTAACAGAACATGAAAAACTCGGGCAGCAAGTGAGAATGCGAGGCTACCCTCCGCTTGCTTTTAATATTGCCGGTAAAACCGTTTGGTTGCCGGCAGCTAATTGGCTAGAGAAGCGAAAGGAAACACTCATCTTCTATAAAATTCAGACCAATATTTCAGAAATCATTGACCCAAACCTTTTTTTCTTCGCAAATCACCCCAGAGAAAGGGTTGGTGTAGTCGAATTTGAAAAGTTTCCCTACATATTCCTGCCAGCGTTCTTGTTAGGTCTGGCTTCGATACAAAAAAAACAGGTCAAAGACCTGTTTTTGGGCTTTTTACCAATAGCACTGATTGCCTTAATCGGCAACAGTAATCCAGCCGGGCCTTTTGCCTTTTTTCCAGTTTTTGCCGTCCTGGTAAGCATCGGCCTTGCGCCGTTATTTCTAAAGAAAAAACTGCTCATTGCTTGTGCAATTGTTTTTGTACCAGTCTTTATCCAAGTTGTTTCTTATGCAAAGTATTAAATTTACTAAAATCGAACCGGTATTACTCTTGGTAATTGTTACACTCGGAGCGTTTCTTTATTTACACAAACTTGGGGAAACTCCTCCTGGGCTTTATCTTGACGAAGCCGGGACCGGCTACAATGCTTACTCACTTTTAAAAACAGGTAAAGACGAATACGGAATGGCCTTCCCCGCCGCCATGCGGCTTTTTGGCTCATACACACCCCCTCTTCATATTTATTTAAGCATCCCTCTAATCACCCTTTTTGGCCTAAAGGTTTTTTCAGTAAGGCTCCTTTCGGCCATCTGTGGAGTCTTGGCAATTCCAGTTATTTTCCTGATTATTAAAGAGCTTCAAATAACAAAATCGAAATTTACTCCTCTTTTGTCCAGCTTGTTTTTTACAATCACTCCCTGGGCGGTTTTTTACAGTCGTATGGGCTACGAGCAAAACCTCGCTTTTCTGTTCCTTGCCTTCTCCGCACTTCTCATTGTCAAGTCCCTAAAAAAGCCAAAATTGCTTGCCCTGGCTATCCCGGTACTATCACTTGCCACTTATGCCGACTATGCCCAGAGATTTTTAGCCCCGATTTTTTTGGCCGGTAGCTTGGTTTTATTTTGGAAAAAACTTCTCAACAAAAAATATATCAAATACGCGATAATAGGCGGCGTTGTCGCTTTTTTTATTCAACTTCCAAATTTGACACTACTTAACACAGCCTCGTTTTACACCAAGACCGACCATTTTTATTCCGAAGTAATAAAGGCACAAGCTGAAAAAATTAACCATTTTCTACCCCCTGCCATCGCCGTGCCGCTGGCATTTGTTCGCGAGTTTACCTCAAAAACGGCAACTTACTACTCTCCCAGATCGCTTTTTTTTCTGCCGGACCCTGACCCCCAACGCTCGACTCCAGAGCTTTCTGTCTTTTACCCTTGGATGGTAATCCCTTACTTAATCGGGCTATATTTTCTCTGGAAAACCAAAAAGGCTCCGTCGAGTAAACTCATCTTTTTTCTTCTACTCCTTACCCCGCTCCCCGGAACCTTAACCCATGAACCATTTCATGTTCAAAGAACTTTGGGGCTACTTTTACCAACAACTTTGGTTATCGCCATCGGCATTGACAAATTAATTAATGCCAAGCGAATCAAATTTTGGCTTCCCGTTGCCCTCTTTTTCCTTGGAACGTCTTTAATTTTACTTTGGCGCTCTTACTTTGTTCTCCTTCCTCAGGAAAGAGCGGTTATTTGGGGTTACGGGTACCCGCACCTCGCCCAAATAATCAAAGACAATCCCGACAAAGTTTACGTAATTGACCAATCAAAAAGACCCAAGCCGCAGGATATCGCCTACATACAGTTAGCATTTTATCTGAATTTGCCTCCGGAAAAACTCCAAGCCTACTACGGCAATGAAGTCACGGGCGGTTACTATACTAAAACGGAAGTTACTTTTACACACAAATTTGCCAATATTGAAACAAAACCGATTGACTGGGGCGAAGCCGTCTGGCGAGATGTTATTTTAGTCGGTGACTTGGTTGCAATCTCCGATCCGGAGGTGAAACTCCACAACCTTACGCAAGTTTTCGAGATCAAAGATCCAAACAACCAAATTATCTACCGAGGCTTCCAAACCAATCCAAAACCAAAATAAAGCCAAGAAAACAGCCCTTTGATTGACGATAAAAGCGCATAAATCTAAAAACCGCCCGTTCTTTTTCATCCGCAATCTGACAAGCTTTTTTATTAACGCGACGGGAAACGAACAGTAGCTTTGGCAGTTTCATACCCTAACGTATTTGTCCAAAAATTTTCCTAACACCTCATTTACTTCATTCACAACTTCCGGGTAATATCGGTAGTCGTGATTTCCTTTGTTGAATAAAACATCATAAATACTCTAAATTTTTTTAATCAAACCTACTCTCGCGTGACCCGATAGATAAAATTTTTCAAACCTAGTAAAAATCTTATAACCCTGCTTAAGATAAAGGCTTGCCGCTTCATATCCTGCCGTCCATGTCCAAAAATATTCCACGCCCGATAGTTGCATTTTATTTTCCAATAACTTTAATAGTTTTTCCCCATAACCTTTTTTTCTGTATTCCTTTTCAACTAAAAGGTCACTTAAATAAAAATATCTCCCATATTGACTGTTGTTTTTTTGTACTAATCCGCTTGATGCGCCTACAAATTTTCCATCGTCTGTTGCCACAAACCCAAAACGCTCTTGTAGATCTGGGGGGTTACCAAACTCTAAACTATGTTCATCAAAAGCAGCCTACTCCCGTTTATACTCCGTGTCAGTTATGCTACGAAATTTAATTGTTATGGCCATGGCACTTGAAGTATACCAAATGACTTCTAAATTCTTCTCAAGCAAATTACGCGCTAAAAGTTGTATAGTTGGGTTAATGCTGCAAAAGGCCCTGCCTGCCGGCAGGCGGGGATTTGGCTCAATACTTCTAATAGTTATTATTTTGGGTGCTTTTGCGCTTGGGTTTTTCCTTTTAAAATCAGTTGCCAAATATTCGTCTAGGAACTATGGAAGTCAGCAGGTTTTAAATCCCGATGAACCACCGCTAAAACTAAAGACTATCGGAGTCAATTTTGAGGATTTTAAATTTACAAAACAGAAACTGCAATTCGACAGGCTCTTTATGGAGTATGGCTTCGTTATTCCCGCTGGTAATTCAAGTACAGGTCAAGACAAACCTAACCCGCAGCCAACTTTTGTTGTACCTCTGGGTACTTCGATTCGTTCAATTGTGGATGGGATAGTGGTTGCCATACCAACTCTTTGGAGTGGAGACTTCTCTGTTCAGGTAACCCAAGATGGTAAGATGCAAAAATGGATTTATGAAATGGAACACGTAATAAATCCCAAGGTGAAAGTAGGCGAAAAGGTAACAGCCGGTCAGGTAGTTGGAGAAGTCAGCGATTTCAACCATGGGGCGCCTGTAGGATTCGGAGCCACGGAGATCGGAATTTTAAAAGGAGGTCAAGCACCAGAACATGTTTGTCCGTTTGCTTACCTCGACGACTCTATAAGAGAGGAAACTTTCACAAATTTGGGGAATCTCTTAAAAGCCTGGGAGGAATACATTGGAGACCAAAAACTTTATGATGAATCCTTAACTATTCCGGGGTGTTTAACACTAAATCCCATAGAAGGTTAAAAAGTGTATCAGAACTTACTTTTGACCAAAGCTTGCCGGGCCTAATGTTTTCGTGAAAGGTGGTGGGGGTAAGCGATACCCGCCATTAGACCCTTAGCGAGCCACGGAACCCCCTGACGCCATAGTAAGATTCTGCGCCGTTGTGATACACGAAGACATGGTCGTAGCGACGATCGGCAAAGAGTGCGCCGCCAAGTTTTCTAATGTCAGTTGGTGTTTTCACCCAGCTCGACGTCTTCGTATCAAAATTTCCAAGTTTCTGCAACTTTCGATATTGTTCTTCCGTTAAAAGTTCAATGCCCATGGCAGCTGCCATATCAATAGCACTATTTTGCGGTTTATGTTCTTTCCTTGACTCCAGCGCTTCATGGTCGTAACAAACATTTCTGCGGCCGCGAGGCGTTTCCGCGCAGCAATCATAAAAAAGGTATTCGCCCGTTTTTTTATCGAGACCCGCAACATCCGGTTCACCGCCGGTTTCTTCCATTTCCCTAAGTGACCACAGTTCTTCAGCATTAGCTTCCAGCTTTACTTGTACTTTCGCCCACTCAAGACCTTTATGGCGGTCCATGTTTTTCTCAAAACGGGCTTTCAACGCTCTAAGTAGTTCTTCACGTTGTTCTGGTGACAACTCCTTTTCATTACTCTTAATGTTGTTCATACCTTTATAGTCAACAAACCCGAGTTTGCAACTTTTAACGAGGGTTTTTGAATATATAACCATCGCGGCTTGCTTTGCAAACCGAAGTTAGATGGGTATATATTACCTCTATTGATACTCTAAAATAAAGTGTGTCTAGTACCCATTTCCCTAGACGAGCCGTCTTTCATTTCCTGGGATCCTTTCCTGAACTGCTCCGGCGACATTTTCATAGCTATATGGATTCTTCCAGTATTGTAATACAAGACAGCCCCGGATATGCCTTCAATTAACTCTCCCAACTCCCCGAATCTGTCTGTACTTCCCAGATCTACTTTGAATTGAGAGTAAAAAGACTCCTGGTAAGCGTTTTTCCAGGGAGAGGACTTTGTACTCATTGAGATTTTGGTTCCCAAGCCTTGGACTGAGTTAGTATACTTTTGGGAATCATACTCTGTTCCCTGATCGAAGTGTAGATAGTCAGGAGGAGTATTTTTCTTCAGGGCATCCTCCAGGGCCCCCAGGACTAACTCAGAATTGTGGAATCTGGAAACATTAAAGCCAACTATTTCCCGGGTGAATAGATCCATAATGGTTGCCAAGTAAATAAACCTCTCTCCAAAATTAAAGTAAGTAAAGTCAGAGACCTAGATTTGATTTCTTCCGGTTGGACCAAGCCCTTTGATCAAATTCCGGTATTTGGTTGCTGGTTTACCTTCATCACCTTTCTTCCTGGGCTTTTTGATTCTTCTCTTGTAAGGCTTAATCCCGAACTTCTTCTTTTGAAGGTTCCATCTGCCTTTTTAATTTCCAATAAGTACTCCAGCGGCTCATGAGAGAAAACATTTTAAGTTCTGTTTCGATTCTGGTAACCTTAATCTTCACTCCCTTTACATTAATAATTGTCATCTCGTCACCTGACGCGTCAAAAATTTCACTCCATACTGACCCATCCTTTACTACCCCTGACTCTCTCCTCTTTTTAACCTGCCAGTTGCCATAAACTTCAACCAATACTCCCCCAATCTCAAACTTGCCAAAATAAGATTTAAATTTTTCTGACTCTTTGTAAGAAACTTTTTCAACCAAAAAATCTCCTAGCAATTTATTACACGCCAGTGCAACCGTTTTGTTCCCCAACACATCTACATCGTCCACGTTCATGTCAAACCCTTGAAGAAAGATACTTGCGGTACCCCGAACAGCATACTGCCTATTTATTAGTTTCGAGGCAATCACTTTAACTACCCCTTCTAATTTATTTCTGGGGATTGAGGCCATATTGGCTTAGAACCTTAGCTATCTCTTTAGGAAGATTTCCGATCGACCCTCTTTTTAAGGCTTCTTTAAAAAGAGTATTCAGTTGTGTATTTATCCCTGTCGGCCCATCGTTGGTTGCGTCCGCCAAATACCAAGTTTGGGAATATCGCGCTTGCTGTATTGCCACTCCAAAGTATGGGTTATTTATATAGTCGTCTCCCATGTCGACCCGCGAAGGCGGGGATACAAAATGACCCTCGCTCAAAGCTTTACTGTAGAGCTTATCAAGCGTCTCTTTTGACGAAATAAACTTCAGAAAGTCCCATGCTGCGCGTTTCGATTGACTTTGTTTCCAAACCCCTTCCACCCAATAGACAGAATACGTTGCCGTCGGCCGCTCAACCAAAACATCGGTCGGAAGTTGAGGGACAGGAACAACTTTAAACTTGAGGTCTGGATTAAGATTTTTTATCTGCATCGCCCGCCAAGTAGGGCCAAAATACATAGCAAGCCTTCCTTGAGCAAAGTATTCTGTCGAGCGCGGAAGGGTCGTATCCCAAACTCTTTCCTTACTTTGAAAAGTATTAAAATAGGTAAACACATCTCCTGCGTTAGTCCCGACAGGATTCGACAGGCGAACTCCGTTTTGAAGCATTAAAGTTGCCACAAATTCCTGCCAGTGGTCAACGTTTTCGGTTTCCCCAAGTGCCACTGCCGACTGCTGGATTCTATTTCTGTTATCGCGAACCACAAAACGAGGGACGATGCTTCGGAAGTCGTCCCAAATTTCGGGAACTGCAACACCATTTAGTGTAAATAGATCTTCGTTGACAAAAAGAGCCAAATTGTCAAACTCAAGAGGGATTCCAAACATACCGCTTCCACTCGACAGGTCATTGCTTGCCACCTGATAAAAAGTTTTGGTAAAATCCTCTGCAGTCATAACACCCCCGGGCATCGGGTCAAGATCTTTTTTGAACATTGGCACCCAGGTATTATGAAATCTAAAAATGTCGGGTCCGTTACCTTTAGCAAAAGCGTTGGTTAGCCGTTCTCTATAGTCGTCTTCGGGTTTAATTATGTAAGTAATCTTAATATCCGGGTGGTCTTTTGAATACTGCTCAATTAAAAAGACCGCCAGGCTTTCATCCATTGTACTTCCCCACCAAACCAACTCCTTACCTTCTTGGCCACCCTGATCTCTCCTTCCGGAGAGCGACCTAACAACCAACAAAATCAGTAAAACTAGTATCAAGACAACCGGAATCAACAACAACTTTTTAGACAGCTTCGGCATAAGTTCCTTCATGATATCATACAGCAAAGGCGTTATGAAGAAAGTTGCACTCTTTATCTTGGTTACTTTTACCCTAGTAACCGGGTTGTATTCTATCTACAACATAATTTATTCCGGAAAAATTTACCCCGGCATAACAATAGCCAATGCGGACATATCAGGAACGATTCCTGCCGATTCCAAATTTAAATTAATCCAGCACATTGCAATGCCCACAGAAATCACTTTGAGTTTCCAAAGTCAGGCATTTAACATCCCTACATCCTCGGTTAAGTTTGGTTATGACCTCGACAAAACTGTTGAGGCTGCCTATAGGTTTGGTCGGTCCGGAAACGTTGCTGTTGACATCAAAAACAGTATCGCGGCACCGTTTTTAAAACCAAACTATCCCCTAAGATTTAACCTCGATCAAGAAAAACTAAACGACCTTCTTTCAACCATAGCCGAACAAGTTACTGTCGAGCCGGCAAGCCCTTATGTGGAACTGACCGACACTGGAAAAATAATTGTCAACAGAGGTAAAACCGGCACAAGCATCGATAAAGCGAAAATAGAAAAAGAAATCTTAGAAAACTTTTCTAGAAACACCTTCTCGCCCATTGTCATTTCTACCATTGAAGTAGACCCGACAATCAACGAGCAACAAGCAAAGGTTTTGGAGCAAAGAGCCCAAAAAGTACTTGGCAAAAACGTAGCCCTGACCAGCGACAATTACAAACTCAAAATAACAGACAAGGAAATAATCTCTCGCCTTAACGAAAACGGTTTTGACCAGGAAAAAATTTTACAAAAAGTCGCCGAAGTTTCAAGAGCCCTTAATCAGCAACCGCAAAACCCGGTATTTATCGAAGAGAACGGCAAAGTAAAAGAGTTCACACCTTCCAAAAACGGCGTGTCGGTACTTAGCGAGATACTAGCCAAAGACATTTTGGCGGCTTTCAAACTGCTCGAGGCTTCCGAGGAAAAAATCGCCAACATTAACGTTTCAGTTGAAATTGCCGAACCGGCTATTAAAACGGAGGACATAAACAATTTAGGAATCAAAGAACTTCTTGGTATCGGAACTTCCACTTTTAAAGGGTCTATTCCCGGAAGAATTCATAACATTGAGCTTGCCGCCAGCCGCTTAAACGGTGTACTAATCGCTCCGGGTGAAACCTTTTCATTTAACGAAGCTCTTGGGGACGTGTCACGCTACACCGGGTACCAGTCGGCCTACGTAATAAAAGACGGAAAAACAATTTTGGGCGACGGGGGCGGTGTTTGCCAGGTATCGACCACCTTCTTTAGAGCGGCTCTAGACTCTGGACTTCCAATTGTGGAACGTAGAGCCCATTCTTACCGCGTTTACTATTACGAACAGGACTCCGGTCCTGGACTGGACGCAACTGTTTACGCACCGACAACAGACCTTAAGATACAAAACGACACCCTGGGGCATATTCTAATCCAAAGCTCTACCGACACCAAAAATCTTGCCTTGAGGTTTGAGTTTTATGGCACCAGCGACGGAAGAGTAGCAACCACTACAAAACCGGTAATCTTAAATTCCATTGCTCCACCCGAGGACCTCTATCAGGACGATCCTACACTTGCCAGCGGGGTTGTCAAGCAAACCGAACATAAGGCTTGGGGAGCAAAAGTTATCTTTGATTACTCCGTAGAGCGAAACGGAGAAAATATCTATAAAAAACAATTCGTGAGTAACTACCGCCCCTGGCAAGCCATATTTCTGCGAGGTACGGCCCCCGCTCAGTAGTTTGTACAAAGTTACAACGTTGACAAAGTTCACAAAATATTTTATTATAATCCCATACCCAAAATACTCTGGTTTGCATCTAAAAATGACATTTTGGGGGATCAAAATCACTAACGAAGAGTTACAAACTCAAGTTAGTGGAGTTTATGCAAACAATAACCATTAAAGAAACCAGAAACAATTTAGCTGAATTAATTGAAAAGGTCGCTGTGGGAAATAAAACCTTTATCATCACAAAATTTGGTAAGGCTAAAGCTCAACTTACTCCAGTAAGCAAGAATATGTCTCAAAAACAAAAAAAGAAAGATTTCCCCGGATTTGGCATGTGGGCAGATAGAAAAGATATGCAAGATTCAGCAAAATGGGTAGCCAAAATAAGAAGTGAGTGGAAAAATAGGTATGAACCAACTCCTTGATACTACTGTTTTTGTTGATTACTACAGAAAAGCTCCTCGGGCACAGCAATTCCTTCAGAATGAAACTGCTTTACTCTGCTCGGTTATCACCGCTGCAGAACTCATCCGGGGTTCCCGAAATAAAAATGAACAAAGAAACGTTGAAAAGTTGCTGTCAAAAATCGAGCTTGTACCACTTAACACTCAAATAGGAACCATTATGCTCGAACTAATGAAAAAGTATTATCTTTCGCACGGGTTGCAAATCCCCGACGCTTTAATAGCTGCGACTGCAATAGAAGAAGCTTTAACATTGGTTACCTCAAACGTCAAACATTTCTCTTTCATAAAAGGATTAAAGCTTGAAGACTGGAGTAGGCTTTAGAAAAATCAGAAAGTCATCTTTGAAAGAGTTTAGTCATACTCCATTTTTGCTTCGAAATGATATACTACAGGATCTATGCGAGAGTACGAAACCAGAGTTGCAACTCCTCACGACATAACTGGGATGGCTCAGTTTGAAACCAGAAAATTACTGGAATTGATCATGAACGGTGTTTTACCGGAGTGTGATTTAAGTTTTGGGTCAGACGAAATTTGTCCAAGAATAGATTTCAATCAACTTCGAAGAATGAGGGCAACCCATCTGGAAAACGATCAAGGTCAAAACGGTAGGGTGCAAATTGTTTGCCTAGACCGCAATGGCCAGATAACAGGCTCTGGTAAGGTGCGAATTGTACCTGAAGAAAAAAGAGCCGTTTTCTATGGAAATTATGCTGATAGGAATACGGGATTACATGTACTAAGAGCTTCCATTAAAGAACTTGAAAAGTTAGAGTCGGAATTTGGAACAACCATTACTACGGTGTCAATTAGCCGATATGAACAATCAGAGAATTCAAAACCATTTTTTAAAACAATAGCAGGTTGGGTAAACGGAGCAAAAACAGATTCAATAATAATAGATACTTACAAATGGAAAGGGCACAACGTTTTCCGTTTTACAACCAGCAGAGATGTATTTGAAGATTTAGTAGAAGAATTTGCTCCGAAAGTATCTGCTTTTCTTTCTTGAAACGCCCCGACTATGCTAAAATTACATTGTAAGCAAAGATTTCATACAAAACTATAATGAGTAATATATTTCTTCTCTAGTACATTTTTGTTGTTGAAATACGGAATATATGAACATTAAGAAAATTAGCGAAATTGAAGTTGACGAGATTGTGAAAACACTTGAAAAGGGTTGGTCATTATGCCGACCGAAACGGTTTACGGCGCGTTTACCGATGCGACACTGCCAACTGGAACATTTAAGCAAGTTGAGCACAAAGCCTGGGGTGTAAAGGTTATATTTGATTACTCCGTAAAGAGAAACGGAGAAGAAATCTATAAAAAACAATTCGTGAGTAACTCCCAGCCATGACAAGCGGTGTTTCTGCGTGGTACAAACCCTGTTCAGTAATTAGCAACGTTGTTGTAAATAAGACTTTTTAAGACCCGAGCTCTATAGCCGCCTTCACATAAACCTCTAAAATTTTAACTAAAGAGTCTATTTTTAAATACTCATCTGAAGAATGAGCCCCTTCGCCTTCCACACCGAAACCACACACCGTAGGTATACCAACTTTGTTGAACAAGTAGGCCTCGTTAATTGGCCCTGATCCTTCAATTACAGGTTGAGTCTTTAACACATTTTTTGATAAAGATTGTAAAATCTTAACTATCTTTTCGTTTCTAGAAATTACTGAACCCTGGACGCTCCTTATTAACTTTGGCTTAATTAGTATTTTATCTTTCGATTTTTTCTTAGCTAACTTCTTTATCCACTTTATATAAACATCTCTATCCTGATTGGGTAAAAACCTTGCGTCTATGATCAGCTTTACACTATCCGGTACTATTCCTACAGCAGAACCCCCCTTAATATAAATTGGTGTTTGTATAAAACAATAACCTGGAAAGTCCTTGTGATATTCGGTTTCAAAGTGAAATTTATCCAAACTTTGTAAAAAATCGACTGTGGCGGTTATTGCACTTTTACCTTTTTTGCCCAACTGCCAAGATTTAGAACCTACATGTGCTGCCTCACCTAGTACCTCTATAGACATTTTTACCAAGCCCCTATGTCCAATTTTAATTGCGTCTAACCCTGGATATGTATAAATCGCGGCCTCCGCGTTAAGCCCTTTCTCTAACAAAAATTTACTACCCAAAGGAGAATCTGCTCCAACCTCTTCATCAGAAGATGCCACAAATTTTGCGATGTCATTGTAGCCCAAATCCGATATGATCTTAAGCGCGTAAATCGAAAGAGCAATACCTCCTTTGCAATCAATTGCGCCACGTCCGAATAACTTACCGTCCTCAACTTCTGCAGCAAAAGGTTTATGCTTCCACAACCTTCTATCTCCTACTGGGGCCGTATCCAAATGCGCGGCAAACAATAATCCTCTTTTTTGCGAATAATTAGTACCAATAAAAACATTGGGTCTTTCTTTGTCTAAAGCAACAATCTGTACCGGTAAGCGCAACCTCTGTGCTTTTTTAAAAACTAATGCAGCAACATGTTTTTCCTTGTCCAACCCATTGACTGAAGGTATTCTAACCAGCTCTTTACAAAAATTTACCAGGTCATCTTCATATAAATCTATTTTCTTTTGGATTGTTTTGGAGGCACGACTGCTTAACATCAATCTGAATTATAAACTAAACTAAGTCTGTGTTAAAATTTGTTTTTAAAAAAACCATGAAAACAATAAAGACTGGCTCCATCGAAAAGATCGTTGACACCCTTAAAAACGGCGGACTTGTAATTATGCCCACGGAAACCGTCTATATAGCAGCTGTCGATGCAACAAACCACGCGGCAGTCCAAAAACTAATTAAATATAAAAACAGGCCGTTTGGAAAGCCGTTTTCAGTCGGCGTTGCCGACCTTAAAATGGCACAAGTTTTGGCCAAAATGAATCAAACCGCGCTTAATCTTTATAAAAACTTTTACCCCGGACCAGTCACAATTGTTTGCAGTGGTAAACATAAAGTTGCAACAGGGATAGAATCAGAACTGGGGACATTGGGCATATTTGTTACGGATCACAAATTAACAATTGACGTTATTAAGGCTCTTGGCAAACCAATTACTACTACTTCTGCAAACGCAAGTTACCAAAAAAGACCTTTTAAAATTAAGGATTTGTTAGATTTTCTCTCAATTAAACAAAAGGGGCTGATTGACCTAATTGTTGATGCCGGCGAGATTCCTTACCGGGAAGCTTCTACCGTCATTGACACGACAATCGACGATCCAGCAGTACTGCGACAGGGTGAAATCAGACTAAAAGACAAAAACGAAGTACTAAGCAGAAGCGAAGAAAGTACCCAAAATATAGGGAAAGAACTTTGGCAAAAATTTGAAAAGTACTTCGGGCAAAGAGCGCTGGTCTTTGCCTTAGAGGGACCGATGGGAGTAGGAAAAACCGTCTTTACAAAAGGGCTGGCCCGCGCAATGGGAATAAAGGATGAAATAGTATCCCCTACTTATAATCTGGAGGAAGAATACGATAATGGAAAGCTTCACCACTTCGATGCGTGGAGAATAGAGAATAATGAGGAACTTAACAATTTAGAATTCTCCAAAAAAATAACTGACAAAACTGTTATTGCAATTGAGTGGGCGGACAGAGTTGCGGATGAAATAAGAAAGTATAGCGAAGAAGCAATAATCATATGGATCAAAATAGAATATGCTAGAGGGGAGAATGAGAGAATAGTGTCTTGGGGAACTTTATGAAGATACTTGCGATAGACACATCGACTGACGAGACAGCCGCTGCAGTAACGCAAGGAATTAAAGTTTTGTCAAATATTATTTGGTCACAAGCTTCGCTTCACGCTAAATGGGGTGGAGTTTACCCGTCACTTGCAAAAAGGGTACACCTGGAAAGAATTGATTGGGTTGTGTCAAAAGCACTTTCTTCTGCTAAATGTGAAGCTGATAATATTAATGCTATCGCGGTCGGCACAGGACCAGGACTCGCCGTGGCTATCGAAGTAGGCCTTGCCAAGGCAAAGAAGATTAGCTTGTTGCTTAACAAGCCTTTTATAGCAATAAATCACGTCGAGGGCCATTTATTAAGCGTTCTTGCAAAACCTAAAACTTCACGTCAACAAAGACCTAAAGACATTGTCGGTTTTCCGGCAATTGGCTTGGTTGCCTCGGGAGGGACTACGCAGCTGGTTTTAATAATGCGAGTGGGAACTTATGAAATTCTTGCACATACAATAGATGACGCTCTGGGAGAAGCGCTTGATAAAGCTGCCAGAATGCTGGGCCTCGGTTATCCAGGAGGGCCTATTCTTGAAATAATGGCGAAAGAAGGCGATCCAAAAACCTATAATTTACCAATTCCGATGCTTGGCAAAGAAAACAGGTCAAGGTTCAGCTACTCAGGAATCAAAACCGCAATGTACAAACTGGTACAAAATGAGCAACCTCTCACTAAAGAGAAAATACATAATCTTGCCGCCTCTTTTCAAGACAAAACATTTCAACATGTCGAAAGACTTATCCGAAAGGTATTGGAAACATATAAAGTCAAGGAGTTTTTTTTGACGGGAGGGGTGTCAGCAAACATTGAGCTTCGAAAAAGGATAAGAAAAATTTGCAATGAAAGAGAAATTATCTTATCTATCCCCTACTCTAAAAAACTTTGTACGGACAACGCCGCAATGATTGGAATTGCTGCTAACTTTAAATTTCAAAGAGGAGAAATTGTAACATCAACTAACCTTGACTTGGTTGACAGAGTTCCGAGAGCAAGGGTCGATAAAAAGTTCCCTTGGGAAAAGTAGTCGCTTTTTTTGGAGCGGTTTAGGACTTATAGTATTGCACGTGTTAGGAAAATATACATACTTTTTGTCTATCATGAATTCAGGCGGTATAATAGCCCAGTAACGTGGATAAAATTTACGATCACAAAAAATACGAGGAAAAGATTTATAAACTTTGGGAGAAGTCAGGTGCTTTTACCCCAAAAGTCGACAATAACAAAAAACCTTATACGATAATTCTCCCTCTCCCCAATGCTAGCGGTAAAATGCATACCGGCAATGTTTTAATGATTGCTATTGAGGATTTACTTATTCGCTGGAAGCGAATGCAAGGCTTTAGTGCCCTTTGGATACCGGGGACGGATCATGCAGGAATTGAAACTCAAGTTACCTTCGAACGTCATTTGAAAGAAACAGGAAAATCGCGTTTTGATTTTGACCGGCAGACTCTATACAAAATGATTTGGGGCTTTGTTCAAGAAAACAAACACCTAATTGAAAGCCAAATACGAAGCATGGGGGCATCAGTCGACTGGACGCGCTACAAATTTTCACTAGACCCCGATATTGTCGACACTGTTTTAACCACTTTCGAGAAATTACATGCCGACGGCTTAGTTTACAAGGACGATTATATGGTCAACTACTGTCCGGGCTGCGGTACTACTTTCGCTGACCTCGAAGTAGTTCATAAAGAAAGAAAGGACCCTCTTTACTACGTCCGATACCCCTTAGTTAACAAGGGTAAAAGTGAGCCAGACTATATAGTTGTCGCGACGGTACGGCCTGAACCGATCTTTGTAGATACGCATCTGGCTGTCAATCCCAAAGACAAGAAAAATAATTGGCTTGTGGGCAAAAAAGTAAAAAATCCGTTGACCGGCAAAGATATGGAAATTATTGCCGACGACTTTGTTGATCCAAAGTTTGGAACCGGGATCGTCAAAATGACTCCTGCTCATGACAAAGTTGATCTGGAAGTAGCTAAAAAACATTCTCTGCCAATAAACAAAGCACTTGACCTTAATGGGAAAGTATTGCCAGAGGGAGGAAAACTCACAGGACTCAACGTAGTGCAAGCACGCAAAATGGCTGTTAAAATCTTGGGAGATAAAGGACTGCTGGAAAAAGTCGACCGAAACTACAGCCACTCGGTGGCAGTTTGTTACAAAGTCGGCCACGACATCGAGCCGACAATCCTTCCTAATTGGTTTGTAAAAGTAGCAACTTTAAAAAAACCGGCGCATGATGCCGTCAAGAGGGGTAAAGTCAGAATATTCCCCAAATGGCAGGAGATTAAATATCACAGGTGGATGGAATCGATGCTCGACTGGCCGGTATCTCGGCAAGCCGTTTGGGGCATTCGGATCCCCGTTTGGTATAACCTCAAGCAAAATCCAAAAATTGCTCTTTCATTCATCAACAAAAAAGGAAAAACGGTTAGTGGACCAGTCGATGAACTTACTAAGAAATATTCCCTCGCCGAAATCGAAAAAGGCCTGCAAACACTCATTGCGCCTCACGATGCACAGTACAGGATCTCTAAAAAAAGTCCGGGGAAAGGATACTTGCAGGAAACAGATACTTTCGACACTTGGTTCTCTTCCGGCCAATGGCCATTAGTAACACTGGGATATCCTGCCTCCGCTGACTTTAAAAATTTCTATCCCACGGATGTGCTCGAAACCGCGTGGGAAATCTTGCGTCTTTGGGTATCCAGGATGATTATGTTCGGAATATATTTGACAGGCAAATCACCTTTCAAAGATGTCTACTTGCATGGAGTTGTTCGGGCGTTGGACGGCAAAAAGATGAGTAAAAGTTTGGGCAACGTAATAAACCCCGACGACTATCAAACAGAATTCGGCACAGACGCTTTGAGAATGGGACTTGTTATCGGCAATGCCAACGGCCACGATTTTAATTTTCCCCGGGACAAAGTAACTTCGGCAAAAAACTTCGCCAATAAAATTTGGAATATGGGAAGGTTTATGAAGTTCATGTTTGAAAAATGTGAAACCAAAGTGCCTTTTTATTCACCAGATTTAACCTCAAATCTTAAAAAAGAGGATAAAATAATAATTAAAAAATTAAACACACTTGTCAATAAAACTGACTCTTCATTGGAAAAATATCGCTTTGCAGATGCAGCTGATGCAATATACCACTTTATGTGGCACGAACTGGCAGATAAATATATAGAGACAATGAAGAACAGAGCAGATAAAGATATTGCACTGTCGGTGTTAAGACATATTTATTTAAACTGTCTCAAACTTCTACACCCATTCATGCCGTTTGTCACCGAAGCCATCTGGCAGGAGCTTAAGCCTTTACGCAAGAAAAAGGGGTTGCTGATTACCTCCCTCTGGCCGAGAAGCTAACCTCTTGAAGTTAGAACCAGTATCGAGCCACCAATTGCAATCGCTACCTCGACAAGAATCAGGATTACCCAAAAAACCGGCCGTGCAACTTTTTTCTCTTCTTCCACAACAGCCACCTGAGCTTGGCCCGGGAGGCCGACAATCGACTGGTTCGACACAATAGGTTGGACTACAGCCTGGGTCTGCCGGTGGTCTTCCGGGGCAACAGGTATATTTTTACTCGACGAATACTGGCCACCACCGGAAGCGGGGAAAATCGGGTCGTCTACCGGAGCTGTTAACTGGGCAGAGTCTGTCATCTTATTCTAATTTAAAACTGGAAATATATTTGGCAAAGTCATTTAATGCCGCTTCGACTTCGTCTTCCGGATAGTTATTAGCAATCAGCGAAACAACAAAAATGTCATCCTTTTGATAAAACGCATAATAACGCTTTACTTGAGTATCTTCGCCTACTTCAGACCTAAGTTCGACTCCTTTGACCTGCCTACCCAATATTTGTACATTCAAATAGTCCTCTGGTGATTCACTTTCACCAATAACCGCCAACCATTTATTTAAACAGTCATCGTCGCCTGAACAGAAAATCGTTTCGCCTGTCTCGTCTGTAGGGTTGACTTTAACGCCCAGAATAACTACTGATGCAGGGTCATCCTCGCGAACACCACCACTGAACGAAACATCATCCGACTGGCTGTAAAAAGTCTCCGGCAGATCAGTACCCGAAACTTTAATAAGCGAAAAATCCTGCGGATAAGCTATTGTATAACCATACATTGTATTAACATAATAATTGGCCCCAGATATTACGTCGGTGGGTCCTGCATCGGTCTTCTGACCGGTGTCAGTTATCTTAGTAGCTGAGCCTTGGCCCATACGAGTCAAAAGAAAAGCTGCAACGGCTATTACTATAATCATCAATAAAAGCAGTAATACTTTCGGGGAACCGCGACGAGCGGACACGGATGCAGTTGCCGGAGGCAATTTTTCAGGAGCGGGAGTCGTCACTGCAGCTACAGGTTTTTCTTGACTTGGTGTCTGCTGCGACCTCAGCTCACTTAGTTTAGCTTCAAGACCTTCTACTTTAGCCTCACTAGTATTTTGTTCCATAAACACTCACCAAAACCATTATAGCAGAACCCAAAAAAACCGCGAGCTTTTGGGTCGGGTTTGTAAACTCTATTTTTTACCAGAAGCATCTTTGGTCGAAAGGTTCTCCTGAACGTCTCCTTCAGTTTTTGCTTCTGGAGTCTCTTCGGCTTTTACTTCCCCTTCGGTCTGGGGAGCAGCTTCGCCTTCAGCCTTGGGTTGTTCGATTACTTCCTCTTTTTGTGGTGGCTCAACTTTGACTATAATGCTTTCAAGATCGGTCTTTATCTCAACCTTAAGTTTATCTACATCTAAGTCTTTAACAAAGATTGCCTGGTCAACCTCGATTAGTTTGGACACGTCAACAACAAACTTTTCGGGCAAGTCCAGTGGGAGTGCGCGTACTTCAATCTCATTAAGCTGAGCAACGATCGTGCCAAGCCCGCTTTTTTCGGCAGGAGACTCTCCACTAATTTCCACTGGCACAGTCGCGTTCACCTGCTCTTTTAAGTTAACCTGCAAGAAATCCGCATGAATCGGTTCACCCGACACCGGGTTTAGTTGAATATTATGAATAAGAACCGGTTTTTTAGAAGAACCGATCATAAGCTCGACAATCCCAGTCTCCCCTGCCTTTTTGTAAGCATCTTGAAATGCCTTAAGAGCCACACACACCGAAGCCGATTTGACACCTTTGCCATAAACTACTCCCGGCAGCAAGCCCACTTTTCTCAAAGTCTTTACTTTTCTACCGAGTATCTTACGCTCGTTTGCTTTTAAAATTATTTTGTCCATTTATTAATAATTCGTCGAAACCGAAAAATCCCGCCTAAGATCTGTATTATAGAAAATACCATGGCCACCGGTCAAGGAGCCAGTTTCAAACTCCGTTTTTACGGTAACCGGCATACTAACAAAACCCGGCTGTTTAACAATATACAACTGATACTCCCTGGAGGTTTCGCTTCTTGGAATTTTCCAAACATAACTAATAAGAAGCCCTGCCGTGTCTGTATTGTCAACAACGATTGACGTCTCTGATCTGTCACCGTAAATGACTTTGTTTCCAGAAATTTCTTTTGACACGCCACCTTCTTTAGTAACTATTTTTACCAACTCGGAATTTTTTGGCGAAACAAGTCTTAGTTGTAATTTGCCCGGAGCCTTTTCACTTTTAACCCAATAAGTAAGAGTGTTTACTATTTCGTTTTGCCCCACCAGTGTGTTTAAACTTTGAGTCCTTTCAATTTTTGAGCTTTGATCCCCCTCCAGCCAGGACTCAATCACAGCATACATATTAAAATCACATTCACACCTTCTGGTGGGGAGGGTGCCGCCATACCCTGCAGAATTTAAAGCCGTCCTTGTACTAAAATTATTAAAGTATACCAATAAGTGTTTTTCATTTAGTGCACTTAAAGTCTGCCTTAAAACCGGTAAGTAAAGATTATTGGGAGTATCAACGACCACCTCGATAATATTTTTTGCCCAGTCAATTCTGGCGGCGGCGCTACTTTCTTGGGCTATCTGTTCCAAATTATAAAGACTGCTCAATCTGTTCATAAAAGTTGTATCGACAGCAATAACTCCGCTAACTTTCTCGCCTATCTGTCTGTCCAAAAACCACTCAGCGACTTCGGCAGAAATATTAAAATCACTGCTCCAATTCGAGTCCTTCATCGACCAATAATTACTTCCTGAAAATATTTCAAAATCTTTTGGCGCTTTCACCACTCCCTTCAGCTGTTTATCAAGGCTGTCTATGCTGCTTATTGAAAAGCTGTCAAAACGGCCGTTTTTAAAATTCACAATGCCGACAGCGTACACCAAACCCCCGGAGGGTCTTGGAACGGTACTATTTTGAAAAAGCACCATGTACGAGCTGTGGCCACTTGACTCAAGTAGATTTTTTAAATCCAAACCAATTTGTCTGCCCACAATTGCCAGTCTGCTAACATCGCCGCTTTCCCCCGCAAACGCCAAGTCCTTGTATAGAGAGTCTGAATCAAGATAAATATCTTCTGACAGCCTATCGATGCTTTCTTCCTTTCTCCCCAAAACAAGATCTATTAAAGAAAAGTTGTCTTTCAGTAACTTTTGCATCGACCGGTCTATTTGTGTAACTAGTTTAAAAGTATAAAAACTGTCCAGTTTTTGCTCGTAAACTGGCCTTAGCAATGGATAGTCTTCATAGCTCTTCTGAAGTCTTCTAAACGAATAGTCCGCTAATTTGACGCTTGCCGAAGATAGCTGGGTAGCAAGACCAACGGATCCGTACTTTATAAAAATGCGAGACATACCTAAAAAATAATTGGCGAGTGACATCGGCAGCAGCGGTAACACAAAAAACCAAAAGAGCAAAGCCGTAACAGTCAAAAGGGTACAAAATCTAAAACCACCTTTCAGTTTCACACCTTTGCTATCAGCTTTTTTAACTAATTTTGCTTTTGGAATAATGGGTTTTGGCTTTTCATTAACGTCCTTCAGAACAACAAGTGCGGGTTTTTTCGCCTCAAAGTTTAATTGATCAAAGTCGTTTTTCAATTCGGCAAAGTTAGCCCTAGCAAATTTCTGAACAACTGGCGGAGAAGATAAAATAGGGCTCGCAACTATTTTAGGGTCAGTCAAACTATAACCGCAAGACTTTGCTAATTCAAGGCCGAAAATTTCCGAACTCATCTCTTCGGCAAAAAAATTTTCGTTGCCGTTAGAGAACGAAAAAGTGTGTTTTAATATAAACTCGGCAGTTTTTTTTGCAGGTGCGATAAACAATTCGAGGTCTTTTTCATATTTTACAAGCCTGCCAAAATGTGTAATTTCACGCAAAAGAGCGTTTGCGGGGAATCTATTATGCCTTGCATATTCATCACCAATAACTTCTCCTATATAGAAATTAATTACAGCTTCATCCTGGACTGCCCCGGTAACCAACCTTTGCTCCTCTAAATCATAGATACTTTTGACAGCGACAGTTTTACAATTTGCACTGACTACTGTCAATTTGGCTAAATTAACATTTCCAAAAACAAAAACGTAATTAAACACAACATTTGCAGGAATCGACGTTGAAACGACAATGTTTACCCCGAGCACTTCCGTTGGCAAATGTTTTATCCAAGAGTCCGTCCGTGCAGATTTTATATACACTTTTGCACCACCCGCGATAAGTTTTACAACAAGACCACAAGCAACTAAATTATATTCTGACTCCACAAAAATGTTTGGCATTCACATTTAATATACTTCATTTCCAAACAAGCATTCCAGAAGAAGTCCATTAAGCGCAGGAAGTAAGCAAACCTTTACACAAAAATTTAAAAGTCTTTCAAGTGACAGCGGCTACTTTATCAAGCTCACTATTAACCAGCGCATCGGCAAGTGTATTCCGTTCGCGAGGAATATAATTATAGACCGCTTGGTAACTTGCTAGTGCGACCAATTGTTTGGTCTTGCTGACTATAGACTTAAGGTGTGACGATTTTATTTTGAAATTGCCGTTCAGCTGGTTGACCACGAGTTGAGAGTCGACAAAAAACTCCACCTTTGCTGGCTTTTCTGCCAAATTTCTCTGCAACCATTCGTGTGCCATAAGTACTGCTGTATGCTCTGCGACATTATTAGTGGTAATTTCTAAAAATTTCGACTCCTGGTAAATTTTTTTCTTCTTGGAATCGAAAACAATAAAACCACCGGCTGCATGCCCCGGATTACCCCGCGACGCTCCATCTGTATAAATAATTAAATGATTAGAAAGCATTGAAGGCTCATTTTTTCGGCTTGACTACCAAGTATCTTTCTTTACCCTCACCAAAAGACTCGGTACTAATAGTCTTTTCATTTGCCAAATACATGTGGATTGTCCGCCTTTGACCGGCATTTAAATTGTATAACGGCTGACCTTCACCTGTAGCCTTCGCCCTGCTCACCGCACTTGCCGCCAACGACTTCAAATAATCATCCTGTTTTTCCCGCCAGTCCCCGACGTTTACCACAACTCTATACCACTCGCCCGTTTTATTTTTTAAAGCCAAGGTCAAAAAAGTTTGAATCCCGTTTAGGGTGTCTCCTCTATAGCCAATAAGCAAACCCTTATATTTTTCGCTGTCAAGAGAAACACTCAGGGTCTCCCCTTGGGTGCTTAAACTTATTTTCGCCTCCACTCCCAGTAAGTCCATGAGTTCCTCAGTTAATTTTTTGGTTTTGTCAATTGGAAGCTTCATACCTCACGATTTTAGCATTTTTACCTTCTTAATCCAAGGAGTAAGACCTCCCCACCCTGAAGAGCGGTATTGCGAAACTACCTGAAAAAGTGAAAACAAAAACCAATAAA
Organism: Candidatus Woesebacteria bacterium RIFCSPHIGHO2_02_FULL_42_20; assembly: GCA_001792535.1. GTDB lineage: Bacteria > Patescibacteriota > Microgenomatia > UBA8517 > UBA8517 > 2-01-FULL-39-21. Next base: position 33,801 of record MGGS01000007.1, read on the forward strand.
TCGCCAGTCCCGATGGGAAACTCATACCAATCAAAAGTGTAAAGATGGGAAAAGTTATAAGCGACGACTTCTGAAAGGCCGCACTAAAATCATCCGACCCTTGTGGTGTCTTTTGTGCCAACTTCTGTTCGCCTTCCACATAAGGGGTCATTATTTTTGCGGAAAGTACCTGAACAAAGGCAGCCAAAAACAAAACCGGACCTGGCAACGAAATTGGAAAACCGGGAATGGTAATTATATCAGGCTTGGTAACGTCTAAAAAAAGAAATTTTGTGTTAAGCACCGCGTCCCCGGAAAACCTTAATGGCTCAATTAACAAAGTGTTGATATTGTTTATCACTTCGCCGTCCCCCGACAGGACTCTGTTAAAAACATTGAACAATGCTATTAAAACAACTATTTGCAGTAAATACGGCAAACAACCCGCGGCAGGATTAATCCCTTTTTGTTTATAAAAATCTGCAGTGGCAGTCGCTTGTTTTTGTTTGTCGTTTGCGTGTCTTTTTTTAATCTTATTTATTTCTTTGGCATACTCCCGCATTTTTTTCATCGACTGCATATACGGCTTGGTCAGTGGATTTAAAATTATTCGCAACAAAACCGTGAAGCCAATAATGGCAAGGCCCATGTTCCCAAAAAGAACTTTATAAAACACAATAAGTCCGTTGGTTAGAGGTTGTACAAGCAGTACTGTAAAAATATCCATAGTATTAATTTTCAATTTTCAAACTGGGTCCCAGCCGAAGCCGCCAAAAGGGTTGCATTTGATTAACCTTCCTAGCGACATAAAACCGCCTCTAAAAACGCCATACTTTCGTAGTGCCTGATGACAATACTCGGAGCACGAGGGTTCAAACCGACATCCGCTTCCAAAACTGGCCTTCAAAAATCTTGAAAGGTATTTTTTGTAAAATATAAACATCTTTGTCTTCATTTTATCAGTAACTGCGCTCTTTCCAGCAAGTTCTTGATACAGCTGTCAACCGTCGCCCTATCTTTATCAATAATAGAAGTTTTTGTCAAAAATACAATGTCAAAACCTTTTTTAATCTTCCTTATTTGCTTCCTCAGTGACTCCCTCACCATCCTCTTTATTCTGTTTCGCTCTACAGCCTTTTTGGATATCTTTAACGAAACAATTATCCCTATCCTTGTTGGTAGCTTTTCACTTCTAGTGTAAACAGACAGGCCAAGCGGGCCACTGTTGAACAGCTTTCCTTTACGTTTTACGTTTTCGAAGTTAAACCTGCCGACGAGTCTATTTTCGCGAGGTAACACTCAAAATTTTCCTTCCTTTAAGTCTTTTTCGCTTTAAAACATTTCTACCGGACTTGGTCGACATTCGCCTTCGAAAGCCAAATTTTCTCACCCGCCTGATTTTGCTCGGCTGATAAGTTCTTTTGGTTGACATGGAGCTATTATACTAAAAATTGTCGCTGTTGAAAACATCAAGGTCCATAAAGTTCGGAACAAGGAGTAATTTTTTCATTAGCCAGTTTGAATTTTTCAATACTGCCGTCAAACTCCCACCATTTGTCTTTTGACCAACTTCATACTCGAACTGTTCTTGGCTTAATATCTTTTCTACAAACCTTACAGCGATACTCAGCATTACTTAATTTCCAGAACTTTTTACCCTTACATTTAATACAAACGAGTTTCATAGCCCGATTATACCGTAATATCGTAACTTTCTAATATTTAAAGGTGCTAGTTAATGTATATTGAACCCGTTTCAAAACTCCATTAAGAATATTTGACAAATAAAAATAGGCAGTGCTAGCCTCAAATGTGAATTAGAAATGAGGTGATTAACACTGCCCAATTCATATAATACAGATGTTCTTTCAGAGGCTCAACTTGAATATTTGGCTTCAAATCTTCCCAAACCCAAGGCAGACACCGGAAGACCAAGTTATTCAAACAGAGAGCTTTTACCCGGGATTTTAAGAGTATTAAGGAGTGGCATGAGATGGAGGGACTTGGATGACAAAAGGTTTGCCTCAGGAGTTACACACTGGAGAAGAATGAGGTTTTGGCAGATAAGGTTCGGACTTAGGAATGTTTTGAGATTTGTACTTGATAAACTAAAGGTACAAAGAAGGCTGAACCTAAGTATGGCCTCAATTGATGGATCACTAATACCCAGCTTTAACTTTTTTGACACAACCGGATATTCTGGTAAGTATAAAAAGACAGGAACTAAAATATCAACCCTGGTAGACTTTTGTGGGACCCCTTTTAATGTTGTCTTTGCTTCAGGAGAAAAACATGATATGCCTCTTGCCATGCCAACCATAGCAAATAATTCTGTTGGAAAGCCTGGAACAATCATAGCTGATAAAGGGTATGATTCTGATAAGTTCAGGTTCAAATTAAAACAAAATGGAATTAATACCAATATTCCAATAAGGAATATTAAAAACAGAAAAAAGCAAGAAAACTACAACATTCCACTCGGAAAAATAAGGTTTAAGATAGAAAGAACAAATGCTTGGATAAAAAGTTTCAGAAGACTTCATTTCAGGTTTGATTACACTCTGGCTTCATTCCAAGCATTAACATACTTGGCCTTAATAGTAATCTGCTTAAGAAAGCTGGTGTAAAAACATCAATTTTCCAAAGAAGATTAACCTAACATCCACATAGTTTTGAAACCAGTTCATTACCCTTATCTATTTGGAATAAGCGTTGTTTGGTATATGGCAATTGCAAGTGTTTTGGGTTTTGTAACTAATTTCTGGATAGCGAGGAAACTGGGTGAACCTATTTTAAGACACCTTGTAGATAAACAGTCCATTAGTCGTGTTAATAAGTTGGTAGCCAACTATGGAAGGCTTTCTTTATTGTTCTCCAGAGTTTTTTTGGGAGGGTTTAATAATGTGGTATCGTACGCTGCAGGTTTGACCTCGATGAGTTTTAAAGACTGTTTTCTTATATCTTTCTTCGGCATAATTCCAGGCACGTTTGTATGGTTTATGCTGGCAAAAGATGCAGATTCTCCGGAGGAATTTACTATTTTGTCTGTCGGAATGTCTTATATAATGTTCGTATTCTTTGCAAGCAGGTTGGTTGTTGGAAAATTGAAGAACGGGCGTTTCAGGGAAAAGGCCGGGGTAGGTTAATTTCTGGTTAAGGGGTGGCAGGCGGATATTGGAACGCGGATCTGCGAAACTATCTCGGCGGCGGCTTGGTTGCCTACCCCCAGCTCCATTGCGTCTTTATATGCGTCGTCGATAGCTGGAAGATTACTACATACATCCTGTACGCACCATTTGCCTTTGTAAAATGGACAAAGCACGGGATACCTTCCAGCATATCCAGTTTCAGCCATAACGACATTATAGAATATTAGGTAAAAATAGTCAAAAGTTTGTACGGGCCCAGTACTTTTTCGACATTCCTCCTTTCGTATACAGATACTCAAGTGGTGTCATGTAGTTTAGTGATTGGTGTACTCTTTGGCTATTGAAGAATAACAAATAATCTGTAAGTTTTACAGAGAAAGCTTTGGATTCGTGAATGAGGTGCAGGTTTTGGTCGATAAACTCCTCTTGAATTGTTCTGTTGAATCTCTCAACAACTCCGTTGATCTTGGGGCATCTTGGATATGTAAAGACATGTGCAACACCTTGTGCCCCAAGGTAGGCATCAAATACTCCCAGGAATTCGAGGCCATTGTCTGTCTTCCATCTTCCCTATTATATACAGACAGGCCAAGCGGGCCACTGTTGAACAGCTTTCCTTTACGTTTTACGTTTTCGAAGTTAAACCTGCCGACGAGTCTATTTTCGCGAGGTAACACTCAAAATTTTCCTTCCTTTAAGTCTTTTTCGCTTTAAAACATTTCTACCGGACTTGGTCGACATTCGCCTTCGAAAGCCAAATTTTCTCACCCGCCTGATTTTGCTCGGCTGATAAGTTCTTTTGGTTGACATCAACGTATTGTACCAAATACTTCTGATCTACTCAATCTCAAAAAGCATTTACAACAATTGCGGTTGCAGATCTGTACCACGGGGGAAATCGCGCAAGAAACCGTTGCTTAAAGCTGTCTTTTCAAGGTTTTTAATCTCATTAATCTCACTTCTGTAGTCGAAAGGATCAGACGCGAAGACCCGATCCCAAATATAACTTGCAGATAGGTCTTTGTTGTCGACGGCCAAGACCTCTCCCCCCACAATCTCCATTTGCCGTTCATATTCAGGTACTAATCTATGCCCGAATTCGCAACCCAGCATGTTGATACCAAGTCTTCGGTAGATATCCAAGAATTCTTCGCTTTGCCCTGATTCAAGGGGTAAAACAAAAACTGTTTTCCTCCCACCTTAGCACTGAGACGTGCATGGCCCATATGCGGGGGGTCAAAAGCACCATGTACCAAGCCAACTTTGCCCCCCATATTATGTAGCTCGTCTGCACGTTTTACTACCTCATCCCAAGTTTTATACTTTCCACTGGCTTCCAAACTTGCCTCGGGTTTACGAAAATATCCGTCTCTTATCAAAACCAGTTCTCGACTTGTTACCAGACCGAATTCCTTACCTAAAAATTCTATGAAAGGAAGTATTAATAAATGTTGGATAGGGTTTTGGGGATAGGTTTTATATCGAGGCTTATACATACCAATTAAATACTCCAAGAAAAGCCCGCGCTGTTTGCTCAACAAGGGACAATAGACATTTAATACCAGAAGCTTGTCTCTCAACAACTTCAAATTATCTCTGCTAAAAAAATTGGCTTCAAAATTGTCCGCAGGAACTTTCGCCTCAACTGTCATACTCGCAAATGAAGTCAAGTATACAACATCTTAGCACTCGGTTATTTTTTCATTAACCAGTATGAACTTTTCAATGTCTTCATTAAACTCCCACCATTTTTCAACACGAGTATCGCTTCCGTGGTCACCGCACTCAAAAAGGTCGTATGCACGTCCTGCAACTGGATCGAATCTCCCTATCCAATCAGAATACAATCTCACCGAGTCCGTGGAAACATCATATCCGACTACCAAATTTTCATAAAAGCCGCAGCCACCCGAGGTCGTTGTCAAAATAAATTCATTTGCATTTCCATCACCTGTATAGTCCTTCAAATCAATCAGCTCTTCGACTTTTAATTTATTCTTGGTAGCGTCCCGATAATCTTCATAGTCATAGTTGACGTAAACAAGCGCCAGCTTGTCTTCGCTTTCAAAATTGGCCAGATTTGGAACATTTACGTCACTTATAATCTTACCGTCTTCAACTAACGCGGCATGGTAGTCCCCAATCATCGCCTGGCCAAGAATCTGTGTGGGGCAAGAGATATTTTTGTAATTAGGGTCTCCTAATCTATATTCCTGTTCTAAATAAACAACTATGTACTTATCTTTGTCAAGTTTTTTAAAGTCGCGCAAAAATGCTCCATGCACCAAACTGTTTTCCAGCACCTCCCTAATTGTCTGCTCAAAAATATCAGGAGGATCAAACCAAGAAGGCATGTCTCCTTTTAATCGAATAAGTTGATCGCTCGGAAAACTGGAGATTACTAACTCTGCTTTATCTTGGAACATAAAAAGCTTTTTATCGGGAGAGATCAAAAAATCAGACGGACCGGACAATTTCGGAGAATATTCCGGCGCAATCTGCATCAAATTTCCCGTCTCTAGGTTGTATATGCTTGTTGTCCCCTTCGCATCTAAGTAACCATTTACTTGATTAATTAAGATATTGGATTCATCAATCCAAGAAAAATACAAATTTTGCGCCTGAATGTTTAAGGCTTTTGGTACTAAAATCTCATCGGACAAAACCTCATCCAAGGAAACAACAGCGAGTCCGAATAAATTCTCGGTATCGTAAAACTCGCCCTCTTTGTAAATAAATGCAATATTTTCACCCGACGGAGACCACTGTGAATCTCTTAAGTAAGCATTGCCAACACCAACTCGGAGCAAGTGCTCTTTGGATTCATTTGTAGAAACAACCTTTTCTCCCAAGTTGGAAAAACTCTTTATAAAATAGTTTCTGTTTGGCGAATATTTTACTGTCGGGTCAAAATATATACTGCTTCTATAAAAATCCGTTTTGGTTGCGCTTTTTCTATTTCCTTCGAGATCGGCGTAAAAATAATCTACCCTATCTGGCATTAAACCGGCCTGTTCGCCGATCAAAATCGGATTGTTATTCTGATATTTCTCATTAAAATATAGCCCCAAAGAATCCTTTGACCAAAAGACGTCTCCAAAAACCTCGGCAATTAAAAGTTCGCTTTGATAAGTTTCAAGGTCGATGACGTAAAGTAAGTAATTAAAACCAGCAGTTGTTGCCTTAGCTTCGGGTATAAGCGAAAAACTTGACTTTCCGCCATATTCGCCCTGAACAAGCGTTGCCAAGTATTTCCCGTCGGGTGACCACAAAAAGGGGTAGACATAACCATCCACTCCAAGGTCATATTCCTTGCTTGTTGCAAAATCATACAACTTCGGTCTGCCGTCAGCGCCGTTAAAGGCGAGTTTATTCTCAAAATAATTGCCGCTCAGAGAGTTAACGTCTGAATCTTCTGTTTCCTTTGAATCAGGCCAAAATGAACGAAATGTTGTTAAAGAAACCACCACACCAAACAAAAGACTGGCAACCAAAATCAATTTCATCCATTTAGAGCTGATTGCCTCCTTACCCGAGGATTTGAAAATCTTTGCAACAACAAACTTGGAAACTAAAAATAAACAGCTAACAAAGGCCGGAAAAAATAAAGGCGGCAGCAATATACCGCTGTAGATTATTCCTACAAATAAACCTTCTAGGCCTTCTCTGCTCCCAATCCAGAGTTTCAAAACAAGTAAAGCAGCCACAAACGCTCCGCCGCTTATCCAAAAAACTTTCTTCAAAAGTTGATTTTCGGTCATCAGTAATTTATTGAAGACAAAATCTCTTTAATAATATCAACATCACCTAGGTTTGGAAAACTGGCGGTAACCATTGGACTATAAGGCTGGCTGTAAAAAGAAGCTGTATAGGTTAGGCCAGAAACTTCAAAACTGAATCTGTACCCACCATTTGGATGGTCCAAAATGTCTGTTTCGTAAGTCTTCCCTTTGATCTTGACTAAAAACTTACCTGCATTCTCGCATCTCGTATTTGCACAAAGTGCACCTGATGTTGAAAAAATAAGTCCGTGGCCAATGTAAACATTGGTATAACTATTGTCATCCGAATCATCTCTGACACCAAAACTTTTATTGATTGGTCTATTGCTAACAAGCGTCAAGTACCCGTCACTTGTGTCGCTTCGCCAAACAGTCCAGCCCCAGGGCACCTGCACAGTAAAGCCTTGGTTTATATCAGTGTAGTAATTTTCGCCACCCATAATCTTTAATTCACTTCTTGGAACAAAAATTCCACTGTGATATTGAAAGCTATCAATTATCTCGTCAAAAATCGCTTTATCAGCCTCACCACCACCCCAACCGTGATATTTTATTTCAAAAGTAAGATCATTTACCTCGAAAATCAAATAACCAAGAAATTCTATTCTTCCCAGCTCTTGAGCCAGTAAGGCAGTATATTTTTCGGCAGGAATTTTAACATACTTTTCTAAAGAAATATTTTCTTTCTGAAAATCGAAGTTTGTCGGAAGATTTGCCCGAACTTTTGAAATAGGTGTGTCACTTATGTCTATAGACAAGTCATACCCAAGCTCCACATAATAATGATTGAATCCAAGGTAATCAATAAATTCTTCATGACTAATTTCGTAAGGATCTTGGTACTTAATGTAAAAGTTATACCTTTCATCTCTATAAAATCTCCAATTATCTTTAATTGTGTTGTTCAAAACATTTTTGCAAACACTAAGCTCTTGTTGACAGGAAAAATCACCTGCTTTAGGTGTAGGGGGGAGATTCATTATTTGAGTTTCAGGTAAAGGGGTCGTTGAAAACCTAAAAGGTTTTATTAAATATAAAAGCCCAAAAATTAACAAAATAACCAGGCCAGCTCCAGCAAGCAAGACTTTTCTGTTTACTAATTTATAAAAGAAATTTACGACAGAAATTATATTCACCGATAATTAAAGTATACACAAACCCAAATTAGCGTATTTAGAAACACAATTCACCAAAAAGTCATTTTCTAGTTTTGTTTTTCTCGTACTTTTCCAAAAATTTCTCAATGTATTGGGCAAATTGGGCCAAGTCCGGAAGGCGGTTTTGAATATTATCATAAGTAATACCTTTTTTGACATTTAAGTACCCGTGCACCAACACATTCCTGTAGCCAGTCATACTTATCATCTTATCTGCAAAATCCCCGGGTAAAATATCCTCTTGCGCCAACTCATAAAAAACCTCGCTGTTTTTATCAAACTCTCTGCTAAACCCTAGTGACGCAACAATATGATTAGCAATATCCAGACACGCTTGGATTGCTACTTGCAAATTGTGCTCGGCGGAAGAGTTCAAAACTTCGTCTTTAGTAAGCTCTTCTTCTAATAAAGGCTTAAATCTTTTCTCCAACAACCTAACGCGTTTTCTTATCTCCTTAACCCTACTCACAACTTTATATGTATCCAACACCCAACTCTCCTTTCCTTGCCATCTCTCTTAAGTATCTAAAATATTCATCTATGGAAGGCTTCATATCAAAAAACTCCCTTAAAATCTTTTCTTCAAAATCTACCCTGATCTTTGAGTCCAATCCTGATAAAATCTCTCCTTCTGAAATTACTCGGTGGGCAAAGTCAATAGGTGCCTTTTCCAAATCCTGAACCTCTACTTCCTTCCCTAATAATTTTGAAAGGTCGTAAGTGTATCTGGTTTGGGGAATATCAAAGCCGCCAAAGGTTTTTCTGTCGGCAACAAGCGCTGCAAGGTCTATATCAGAGTCGCCTCGCGCAAAACCTTTTACTTGCGAACCATACAAATAAACCGCCGCTATTTCAGGCCTCCTTTCAAAAAATTTAACAATCTGGTCTTTTTGTCTTTTGCCTAAATTCATGATCTAAGTATACCAAAAACTCTCGTTGCCCCAAAAAATTGCTACAATAAAGGTGTAGCTAATGATTAAATATTTTTTCAAAGGCTGGATTAAAACTACTTTAAAATCTATTCTTCTGACGTTCGCACTTCTTATTGTTGTTATAATTTTATTTATGGTCATCCCTATGCCGCAAGCTATCGAACAAAAACTAGCCAATGCGGAGCTAGGAGCTCTATCTATTTTTGTACCTCCAATCTTAATATCCCTCACTTTATCCTCCATAATTATCGGCCTTAAGGAGAAAGATAAAATAGAAATGGCAACAAAAAATAAAATAGGAATTATTGGCATTGGTATCCCAATAGCAGCAATGCTCTCGTCACTATTAAGTCTTCCGATCTTCCTTATGCTTCTTCTGGTTATTGTTGAGACTACCGGATTAATACTGGGTTTACTGCTGGGCCGGTTTATAAATTAAGCATCATTGACTCGCCGTTTGGTCTTCGGATTTCAATTTCGTTTTCCGAAAGCCAAGTTTTAATAAATGCTTCATTTTCTGAATAAACTCTTACTTTTTCTTTTGTCTTTGGATTATATCCCCAAATTCCTCCTCTTTTTTCTATCTCGCTATTCGGAATCTCAACAGTGTAAAGATCTGTCGAAACTCCTCTTCTTGACACCTCCGCAGAGTAATAAACAAGCTCGCAGTCTGGTGACCAGTAAACGTTGTCGACGGCAACGTATGACCAAGTGTTGTTAACATTCGAATAGTTTTCACCATAGACCCCCATTGGGACCGGCCCGCACTTTTCAATTCCTTTTTTTAAATCCCAGGAAAAATCCTTATTTTCAGCCGCTTCCTCCTTACATCTTTCCCTGTCCTCCTGCCAAAAATCTTCCCTTCTGTCAATTTTCTCACACAGTGTCCGGTCTTTTAATTGAACCGCAACATTTATAATGCAACCATTTTTCTTCCATAAAGTTTGGACCATATCACAAATACCGACATTTTTTTGATAAGTAGCCACGCCAAAATAACAATCATCTTTATCTCCAATGATAAAATTGCAGTCGAAAAGTTGTCTGCAATCGTTTCTGATCCCTACAACGCCACCAACTTTCTTTATACAGCTACTGTTTGCCGAAAGAACAGTAAACAACAGCGCAATCAATCCCAACAGAACCAGACCAACGAACAAGCGTTTCTTGGTAACAACTCCTCCAATCACTTCACTTTCATTGTTCCACAAACAAAGATTTGCTACAATAAAACCAGCATGGCAGATACTTGGCCTGGCGCAAGAATGGGAAAGATGCAAAGATACCTAGACACAATAGCCGGTGCGAACCAATTACCAGCACTTCTTCGTCGAGTAGACGAATTTGGTCAGCGCGAAGCCGCTGGAAGAAAAGACTCAGATTTTCTTGACCCAACGGAAAGAATGAGAACTCTTTTAAGAGATTTACCTGGCTCAGAGGAACTCTTGGTAACGATAACAACAACTAAAGGGAGGTTGCCTAATGAGGATTCTGTTGAGGGAGCAAGGGTCCGCTTGGCAATGGCTGCCAACCTTTGCTTTAAAGATAATAGAAATGCTATTAAAGAAGGTCAGGTAGAACCAATACAACCTGTGGGTAAATTTTTGGAGGCACAAATACTCTCAAGGGATCCTGGCATCAGAGAAAGGGAGGGTGTGCCAAGGCCAGAGGACATAGTTGAAGCTGAATTTAGCGTTGTTGGCCCTGAAGGGAATTGAGACACGTTGTAAAATAAACCCAAATGGTAGATGAAACTGATACTGGTTTTACAGGAAAAACATTAAAGGCGGAGTACGAAAGTAGAAACCGTGTTCCATTTAGTGTGGATTTGACGGGACAACCGCTAACAAAAAAGTTAGACAGGGGGTCAATCCTACTTGTACTGGAAAACGCCAGAGGTTTCCATAAATCATCAGAGGCCAATAACAGAATGTTAAACCAACATACTTCTGCACAAAAAGACAGGGAAATGACGACTCTTTTTGAAAGAGCATTAGAAGTAGCAAATGGAAAAAGGAAAAACACGGATAGTCTTAGAGAGTCCATCCTTGTTTTGGCTAAAGAAGCCGAAACTGAGGCAAATAAAACTTACCAAAAACAACCATTAGATACAGATAACTCAGATACAGAACATGGGGGTACTTTATCAGACCCAGAGTTGTTAGAAGCCGAAAAAAAGCAGGTCGCTAGAGTGATAAGTTTTGTTAATGAAAATGCTGATCGCTGGGCCAGTGGCGATTTAAAGGATCCTGAACTTCCAAATCCTCCAACATCTTAGCTTTTTTCAATTACTCAACAAAAATGACATATAAACATACACTTTTTGGGGGTTGACCTGTTGTGGGTAACTTTCTAATATGCCGATTAGAAAGTTACCCCAATGAAACTTGACAACGAGCGTGTTTGGAAAGATGTATTGGAAAGCGTACAAGTAAACGTCTCTCCGGCAATTTACAAAACTTGGTTCACCCAAACCAAGCTTACCAAACTCGAAAAAGTTGAGGGGGGCGTGATAGCAGCCGAAGTAGGCTGTGCAACAAACTATGTAAAAGATTTTATCGAAAACAGATATTTCGGAATAATCCAAGACTCTCTCAAAAAAATAACAGAATCAAGTTGCAGTTTGGTCTTTGCGGTCAAGCAATTTCCCTCCATCAGTAGATTGGAGCCAACCGGCGAATCCGCACCCCTTTTTAATCCCCAAGCCGCTTCCGTACAGATAAACCAAATGCTCCAGCGCTCGCGCATCCGCCCTGGTTTTACCTTTGAAAATTATGCGGTATCCGGCAGCAACCAAATGGCTTATGCAGCCGCAGAAGCTGTATCTAAAAACCCTGGTAACGCTTATAATCCGCTGTTTATTTATGGAGGTGTTGGGGTGGGAAAGACTCATCTTATGGTAGCTGTAGGACATAAAATATTAAGCGATAATCCTGTCTCTCATAAAACACTTTTTGCTACAGGTGAAGAATTTACCAATGATATTGTAGAAGGTATACGTAATAAAACCACTCCCAGTGTCCGTGACAAGTATCGCAAACTGGGTTGCCTTTTAATCGATGATGTTCAGTTCATTGCAGGAAAGGATACTGTACAAGAAGAGTTTTTTCATACGTTTAATGCGGTTACTTCGGCGGGTGGGCAGGTCATCTTAACGTCGGACAGGCCACCCTCTGAAATAGCCAGGCTAGAGGAAAGATTAAGAAGCCGCTTTGAAGCAGGACTCATTGTAGACATTGCCAACCCCGACTTTGAGCTGCGCTGTGCAATAACTCAAATCAAAGCGAGGGAGCGAGGATTGGACCTAGCAATGGATCTAGTCCAAACTATCGCCGGTAACATTATAGCAGCTAGAGAAATACAAGGCTTTATAGTTCGCCTGGCCAGTGAAGTGTCGGTAAACAATGCCGAACTGTCAATCGAGTTAATTGAAAAACTCTTAAATAAAAGTACTTTGGATAACGGGAATGTCACCATAAAATATACTCCCGAAGATATGATCTCGGCTGTTTCAAAATACTTTTCCATAGGTAAAAGGGTATTACTTGGAACGTCCAGGGCAAGACCTGTCGCCATGCCCAGACAAATATTAATGTATTTACTTCGTCGTGACCTTAAACTTCCTCTTGAGGAAGTAGGAAGGGTAATTGGCCGTGATCACACAACAGTTATGCACGCTGTTAATAAAATAACAAATCTAGCTTCATCCGATGTGCATATCAGTGAGGATTTGATGGGGATAAAAAAAACGCTTTCTGGAAAACTCTAAAATGATATCCACTTATCCACAAAAATGGTTAATTTATCAACAATACTATCCACAATTCGGTAAGTTCAGTGTAAACAATTCATTTCAAGTTCTCTGGAAATCGGCAATCCACATATCCACACTGCCTACTACTACAACTACTAATTGAAAGAGAAATACTACACTGATAGACTAATACACTAGAAATGAAAGTCGAAGTACTTCAAGAGAAACTGTCGAAAGCTCTGAATATATCCTCTCGGTTTATTGCCAATAGGGCACAGTTACCAATTCTTGCCAATGTGATGCTTGAAGCCACTAAAACAAAACTAACAGTGTTTGCGACCAATCTTGAAATGTCTTCTGTTGTTAGTATTGGAGCTCAAGTAAGTGTGCCAGGGAAAATTACCGTGCCCAGCCGGATATTATTTGACATTGTGGCGAATTTGTCTTCCGGAAAAGTGTTACTGGAAGCCCAGAGGGAACAATTGAAAATGGAAGCAGGAAGTTTCAAAGGTAACGTAATGGGCATAAATGCTCTAGACTTTCCCAATTTACCTACCAGCCTTGGTAAATCAGCCTTTAAAATGCCCCAGATTGAACTGATTAAATCGCTTACAAAGACCTTGTTTTGTGTGTCCGGTGACGAAGCCAGGCCGATTCTAACCGGTGTCTTGTTTGTTTTTAGTACAAATGGGTTGACTCTGGTTGCCACAGACGGTTTTAGATTGACCCTAACAAAGATTCCGGTAAAAACTGCAATAAAGGACATGAAAGTTGTTCTCCCCAAGGGGATATTAATAGAAATAGCCAAACAGCTTAAGTCGGAGCCAATTGGCGTGGAATTTAATCAAGAGAGTAATCAAGCCTTATTTGGCTTTGACGATATGGTGTTGTCTTCAAGGATAATTGAGGGGGAATTTCCTGACTATGAAAAAATAATTCCGAAAACTTCCAAGGTCACTCTGGCAGTGGACAAACAGGAGCTGTTGCAGACGATCAAGCTTTCGAGTATTTTTGCGCGTGAGTCGTCAAATGTGATTAAAATGACAATCAACAAAGAGGGGATAACCATTTCTTCTGAAAGCGAAAAGACAGGTACACAGTCATCGCAAGTGGATGCTAAAATTGAAGGCTTGGAAGAAAGTTTGCAGGTGGCTTACAATTTCAGATTTATTGAAGAGTTGCTTAATGTGATTGAAGGCGATCTACTTAAAATTGAGCTTACGGACGGATCTTCACCGGGGGTTTTTAAGGACCCCAAAGATCCTGATTTTCTTCACTTGATCATGCCTGTCAAGGTTCAGGGCTGAGAGGAAATTGCCGGAAGATAGAACGAGATGTTTGTTGTCTTACCATAGAGCGAAACTTCACCATTCAAAAGAAGGATAGGGTAAAGATATTTGGATTTTACGTTATCTATTAAGTAAGCCAATTTTACGTTTGATATTTTTACGTTCTTTAAATCTCCAAGTTTTATTTCAACAAGGCCTTGGTTCCCATTATCTATACTTACAACTTTAGCTTCGTTTAGGGAGGAAATTATTTCGTCGTATTTTTTAATTTTATATCTGGTATCCGATTTAGATGTCCCCCCAAGTCTGTAAATGTCAACTCTAAAAACTTCGCCGTCGGGTAGTATCACGACGTTCACTATACTTGATAGTGGATTGTACGTTAATATATCAAATCCGCCAATTTTATATGTATAATTCACTTGGATTAGTTCAGCTTCAGCCTTTTCTGTTTGAGCCATGTGTTCGCCTTGAGGATCTTCTTTTTTCCAATAAACAAAAGATGAAAATTCAATCTTACCGCTGTCTAAGAGAGAGTGATTTAGCAAGAATTGTTTTCCTGTTTCAATTAAAGCATTATTGCTCAATTGTTTATTGATTCTATAAACGTCACTCTGTAGAGAGTATCTTATATGATTTTCTTGGGCATATATTGTAAGAAAATGTTTTTCTGTGCTTCCGAAAAACGTTTGTCCTACTCTAGTGTCGCTGACTTCCAACAGGTTCGTCTCGAGGTCAAAAGTTGATGCAATTTTTACAGCTTCGTCTTTAGTTATAAGAGGTGGAGTTGAAATTCCCAAGAGTGCGGCTGTTTGGGGTAAATTTAAAGTCACCTCCTCGATTTGGGTTTCGATTTTAGGGGTGTCTTTGATTAGATCGGGAAGTTCTATTTTGGGTATAACAGTTGGTGTAACTGGTACAGGTTGGGTTTTGCGTGTTAACAAAACAATTGTAACGATAAAAGTAGACGCAAGAAGAAGTACAAGTAGGATTTTTTTATATCTTTTTATCATACTTAATCAGTATAACTTAGGGAACATAACCGCATAAACCAACACCAGCAGAGTCGACACAACCTCTGAATGCTGACTCTGAGCTGATCCCTTGTGGTCTGTATATATTTGGTTCCCACATTCTCAAACCGCCAAAATCATAGTGGATGTGTGCTCCTCTCGCTCCACCACCGGTTGCTCCACTGATCCCTATAGGATCACCAAGTTTAATCACTCCGTTTTGTGCAGTTACTACTTCAAGATGGGCATAGGTTGACCAGAATCTGACACCATTGCAGATTGAGGATATTCTGACATAATTTCCGTAGCCCGCTCCTTCCCAGCCAACAGATGCTACACCCGAATGAGTGGCGACGACTTGTAAACCTGCTGGTGGTACGTCTACAGATTCAGAAGGGTAATGTTGAGGACCAGGGCCCTGGCTAATTCTTAAACCCTGTCTTACTGGCCACGGTCCAGGACATTCATCAGGCGGATTTCCAATTCTTACAGTTGCAGTACCCGACGCAGTGCTTCTGTTTGTACTGGTTCCCACCGGCGCATCTGCTGAAACAGTAAAAACATCAACAACTAGCGTGTCAGTATAATCAGTAGGTGGCAGGGTAAAGGTCATTGTGTATGTAAAGGTAAAAGTGGTGCCGGCTGGTATGGCATCTGGTGGGTCCGGTATTGAGGCACTAGGACAGCCGGGGGGAGTCCCCCTGTTATTGTCCCAAATTACACTACATTCGTTGTTATAAGTTATGTTAGTTAGAGCCCCCTGTTTGGCTGTAATTTGAATAGTGTATTGAACAGGATAGGGAAGTTGGTCATTGGTCAAAACCCTTGGTTCTGCGGTTTTAATAACGCGGATATAGGGTGACTCAACGTTTCCAGGAGCCTGCAAAACTCCGCCAGTATAGGGAGGGACGATGTAGGCGCCCGAGTTGATGATAAATGAAATCGAAGGAACCAGTACAATAAGAGCGAGAATGGCAATCGCAACAGTACCCAGTATAGCAAGGGGTATTGCCAGAAAAGCGCCGATAATTGCTAAAAAAGGGGCAAGAATGGCTGCAGCAATATGCTCTTTTTTCATCTTGCCGACAAGTTTTTCAACAGCCGCTTGTATGGCGGCTGCGGCTAAGGCGAGTCCTGCAGTTGCTGCTGCGGAAGCGGCGGTTGCGGCTACCTTTGCGGCCTGCGTACCCATTTTAACGGCTTTAGCGGCGTTAGCAGCGGCTTTGGAAGCGTTTGAGGCGAGGTTTTTCCCGAGACTTTTTACGCCCTTTCCAGCCGCTTGTCCAGCCAGATCTCCAGCAGCGCTTTTTTGTTGCTTTTGTTCTTCAGCCACTTTGTCCTCCTCGGTCTAATATTACACCGCCCTTGGCTCTCTGCTGCATCTCAAGCTTCTCCTGCGGCTTGGTGGTGACCAGTCTATGTTCTTGAGGAGAAGAAACGACTCTAATCGGTGCTCTGTGGGGTCCCGCAAAGAAGATCCCTTCTCCCACATCAGCCGACATAAGGAGTTGTTTTTCTCCTTGAGACAGATAAAAAACTTCGGTAATCGAGTCCATAGCTGCAGCTGACTGTTTGAGTAAAAGCTTGAGCGAGGAATTGGTCAGAATTGCTTTACCCAAGTCGTGATTCAAAAAATCCTCAACGTCTTGGGTGATGGTGGTTAAGCCCATATAGTATTTTCTGGCTCGCTTCACCATTGACCACATAAAGGTAGCGGAATCCGGATGCCGCATCATCTGCCAAGCCTCATCGACAATCAAAATTCGCTTTTTAAGGTCTTTTTTGACTCTTGTCCAGACGTAGTCAAGAATGATAAACATGGCAATGGGCCGCAGGATGTCTTGCAGGTCGTTAACAGAAAAGACTGTAAAGGAATTGTCGAGCGAGACATTTGTCTGTTTGTCAAACATGCCAACAAAGCTCCCTTTGACATATTTTTCAATTCTGGCAGCCAGGTCCAGTGCCTCGTTTGTTTCCATGCCGATGAGGGTTTTATAAAGGTCTTCCATCAAGGGTGGCTCTTTGTTTTGCGTTTCCGGATATTGGGTTATGCCTTTGTTGCGGTATGTTAGTACCAGCGCCCGGTCAAGCAATGCTTCACGAATAGGATCAAGCTCTCCCATGATTACTTTAAAAAGGGAATGCAGCGACAAAATTTTAAGGCCGAGCTGATTCTCACCTTCTTCACGAACCTGTGCCAGGTCAAAAGGATTAATCTTGGACTGAGATGAGAACGAAAACGACACGTATTCACCGCCTACAGCGTCGCAAAGTGCCTTATATTCAAATTCTGGGTCTAGTATTATAATTTCGGCGCCAAGCATCAAGGAACGCACTGCTTCCAGTTTTACGAAATAACTTTTGCCGGCGCCTGAAGTTGCAAAGACCGTCATGTTATAGTTTTCGAGAGAAAACCTGTCAAAGATGATAAATGAATCGTTTTCGGGATTAATACCATAAAGGACCCCCCTGTCGCTTGAGAGTTCGGTTGACGTGAAGGGGAAAGTTGTGGCGAGGCTGGTTGTGTCCATATTGCGTGTGACCGAGATTCTGTCTAAGCCAAGCGGCGATGTCGTCAGAAACCCGTTTTCTTGATCCAAAGCTGCCGTTCTACCGTTAATTAATAATGCACCAAGAGTGGAAAGAATTTGTTTAGAGACGTCATTTAGCTCGTCGATTGTCGCGGCTGGTATTGTAATGTAGAACGCAAACTCAAAAAATCGTTCAATTCCTTTGACAAGCTCTTCTTGCAATGCCTTTGCGTCATCAAGTTTTGCTTCGGTTGTTGCGTGGGCAATTCGGCCCCGCTCAATGTCGGTCTCGATTTCGGCTTCCATTTCCGTAATTTTTCGCCTAAGGTCGTCGAGAATTGTTTTTGCGTCGATAGGATAGATATAGAAGGCGATATCCAAGGAACTGTCAAAATTCACGACAGGATCAAGCCAACCCGGGGAAACAAATCTAGGGTAACCCGATACATAAAGAGTTCTATAGTATTTACCGTTGATTATCAAGTAATCAAACTCTTCTTCAATCGTATTTGGAGAAATTATGTCAATGAGATAACTCTTTTTGGCAAGAAAATTGTCTACCGGCTTACCCATGGCTGGCTTGTATTGCTGGCTGTTAAGTTCGCCTGTTTGCCCTTTTTGCGCTGTGGTTTGAGCGTTAATTTGGTTTTGCTGGTTCGGGTTCATTTTCCTCCCTTTCTATTCTTCGCTCGGTTAAAGTTCCGCTTTTTTCTTCTTCACCAATGTTATAGATTTGGTAAAAAAGCTCAACAAGTTGTGTAGTTGAAAGCTGTTTAAGCACAAGTCCGGCTCTTGAGGACTGGCGTATTAGGTGGTCTCTTTTTGGATAAAGGGAAACCTTGGCTTTTTTTACAACATAATCCTTATTGTAAGGTAGTGGGCCCTTTTTTTTCTTTATGCTCGATGTAAATGATTTACTTAGCCCGAGCTCGAGTGCCGAAAAGGGTGCAACAATGAAAAACCTTTTTCCCAAAACCTGTTTTTTCTTTATAGTGTCTTTGATGAACACTTTGTATGTTTCCATGAGCGAAGCCAGTTTTGGACCTTTTATTTTTTTGGATTCTTGGTCTAGGTACATCAAGTAATTGGTAATGTCTTTTCGCTCAGACCGGATAACTATTTGGACAGGGAATGTTAGGCTGTTTAAAAAAGCTGCGTACGCCAGAATCACCGCTTTTTGCTCGGCAGGTGAGAGTAAACCGAAATTGAGTGATGTAGATTCTAAAACGATGCAGGCAGAGCCGTCTTTAAGGTAAACAATGCCGTCTGATATTTCGGCTATAGGGACGTGCACCTGGGTCGTAGATCTGATTGGACTTTCTTTTACTTTAAACAGTGTTTTAATTAGGTTCATGCTTATTTTGCTCTCACCGCAATTGGAGGTACCAGCTCCCCTTCAGTTTTGAGTTTGATCGGCTCAAAGTCAAAACCTTCTTTTTCGACTAAGATTTTATAGTCGCCGTCGGCAAGGGGAGTAATCACCATAAAATGCCCCGCTTTATTGGATTTTAAGGCTCTGACAGGGCGACCTTGGTTATCTTTAATTTCAAGTATCGCTCCCTCGATTATTTTTTTGTCCTTGTCCATCACTTGGCCGACGATAGTATTGGGCAGCGTAGGCGGGCTTGGCGGGGCCGCATCTGGCGAGAATTGGGCCTGGGTTCCCTCTATTTGCCCCCTTGCAACAAGCGTTTGGTCGACCGCTTTAGTGGTAGCCTGGCCGGGTGGTGCTGCAGGCGTGCTTTCGGGAACCTTTTGTTTCTCAACTGCTGTGGGGACGCGGGAGGGAATAGCGCCGCTGATAGTGGGTACCGGCTGGGCAGACACTATTGGGTTGTGATGGAGCAAAAAGAGGTTTCCGATATTTTGCAAAATCGAGCGCTCTGACCGCTCCAAGTTTAGTTGTAAGTTAACTCTTGGCTCCTGGTTCGGTTGGATGTTTTCTGGACTGGTGGGTGTTACAGTTGTGACTGTTTTGGTTGGCTCCTGAAAATAAACAGGCTCTTTTTCTGTTTTTTTCCAGATAAACTCTGTCGGTGTATAAATTGCTTTAAAGAAAATTACAATCCAGGTTTCAAGTGGCCTGTCTTCGATGGTGAAAAAGGCGAAACCCACTCCGAGAAGAACAAACAGAGCAACAACTGGCCATTTGACAATTGGTGGAAGTGGCGACGCGTAGGTGAGCAAGCCTAATACAACTCCCATCGCTACTTGGAAAAACTGCTTTAAGGTCATGTCGCCAACCAGCCTGAAGCTGTAGCTTGAGATTTGCTGCGGTATCGGGTGTTCCTGTTCAATTTCCATGTTTCTCCTTCTAATTTACACCGTGAATAAAAGTTTTTCTACAGCTAGCTAAAAACCCTTGTGTGAATTTGCAGTTGCGGATATACTTTAGTTATATGGATCAGCAGGAAGTGAAAGCAAAGATTCAACAACTTAATGATGAGGCTTATAAAAGAGCCAAAGATAACGGCGTAGAATTAGATTTTACAAATGAAAGTGTAACTACAGTTGAAGCGATTTTACTCGAAATGTTTGAGGAAGCTCAGGGCTTGGACTTAACCGAGCAAGACTATGAACGCATGGCCGAGGTTTGGGGGGCTTATTTGGGCGAGTCTTTAATCCGCAACCTCGGTAAGGGTTATTGGGACTTCGACCAGGAAAGAAAAGCTTACGTTGTCCGTTTGGACGATTTATCTGTTTATTTTCCGACGGAAGTGTACCAGGTATTAAAAAGTGGGCTCGTTGAAAATGTGATTGACCTTTATATTGACGTTTATAACCAACATTCTCCGGTTCCGATCCAACTTTAACCATTGATCTTCAGATTTTAGTAGTCTACTATCTTTGATTAGAGGTTGTGTTTAAGGAATGGGGTGCAAATCCCCAGCTGTGCCGCAACCGTAGAGCCGGAAAACTAGCAACCCTCTGGGCAGAAGGCCTTTGGATCCCGAGCAGGATATGAGTGAAAGACAAGCACTAGACATGTGGGCTTATGCTCGCCCAAATTCGGAAATTGACGAAGCTGGTCTTGGGTATTCATTAACTTCACTCTTTTTGGAAGCAGGAACAGAGGCGCCTACCTATTACAGAATTAGACTAACTCCCGAAGGAAGAGTTGTCGACGATTTTTCGGATGGAAGAGTAGACGTTCGTGAGCAAGTTGTTATGGAGGACGAACTTAGCCGTAAGGAAAGTTCTACGACGCTTGCTCGGATAAAGGTTATGCTTCAAAAAAGGGTCGGGACATTGTGTGTTTGGGTGAGCCCGCCAGGAGGGCCGTATGGCTATGAGGAAGGAAAAATAGACGTCGGCTATGTTACCGAAGAAGGCGGTGTTTTAGTCCATTGGGGTTATGGGATAAAGACGCGTTTTGACAAACAGACGCATTTATTAATAGCGTCTAGAATAGGAGAGTTTGCTTTGACGTCATGGCCCTTAAATTCTCCCGAGGACCTTCGCGACAAACTTTTTGAAATTCAAACAGATGATCCGCTGGCATTGCTTCACGAAATTATACCGATGCCCGAAGCGCTGGACTCTATCGAAAACGGTGAAGCCAGGAGACTTAGAGAAATGATGTTTCAGAAAGCACGGCACGTTGTGAGGCATGTCAAACCGCTTTTAACTTCGGCAGCGACAAGGTGGGATTACATGCAGGCCGGTGCCCTGGCCGAGAGAATGATGGTGCAGGAAACGGGGATTGAGATATCCGATGGCCCATGCGGTTTGCTGAATTCAAGCTTGGTTGAGAATAGAAGCGGTACACAATTTGTTGTCGGTTTTGCCCAAATAGACTTTCGTGGAAAAGTTACTGATGTTTTTTCCGGGTCGGGAAATAGGGAAGGTAAATATGTCAAAAGCTGCGGCAAGTGCGGCAAATCTATAAATGCAGTTATTTCCAAAGGCTACAAATGCTCCTGCGGCGGAGTGTACGAAGGCTGCTAGGCCATGCTATAATTCAGGTATATGGCAAGAAAGATTGTGGTTAATCCTAAAGTTTGTTTTGGCAAGCCCTATTTCGACGGTACTAGAATCCCTGTCGATATGGTACTCGAGCTTCTTGCAACCGGCATAGAGATTAAAGATATTGTGAAAGACTATTATCCTCGTCTCACGACCAACGATGTTAAAGAGGCTGTTAAATATGCTTCTCAGGTTGTCAAAAATGAAGAGGTGGTCGTAAACATTCCTCGTATAGGAAAACTGGCTGCGATTTGAAAAACAAATGCGCTTGCTTGCAGATGAAAACGTTTATTTTGTAATTACTAACCGTCTAAGTGGTCTGGGTTTTTCGGTAACGAGTGTTTATAAAGAAGGTCTTATTTCAGAAAGTGACTTAAATATTTTACTTTTCGCGCGAAAGAAGAATTTGGTTATTTTAACTCAAGACAAAGATTTTACAGTATTGCATAACGCATATTCCCACAAAGGAATAGTTTTACTGAGGAAAGTTGATAAGTCATTAGGAGCTGTTATGGCAAATCTCATTAAGTTTTTGGAAGACGATAAAGGTAAAAGTGTCAAAGACAAGATTATTTCTGCTTTGGGTGTTGCCGATGATGGTGATACGGTGGAGGAAGCGTTAAGTAATGTCACGGGGGCGATTAAAACTTATGTTGATAGTTTGACTGAGGATAAACTTCCTGTTCCTCACGATGAAACTCAAAAAGATATTATTACAACTACCCAGGTTGCCCCAAATTAAACCCCGCCAAATCCAAAAAGTTTTACTTAAGTCAGGATTTGTTCCAAGACCAGGAAAAGGGAGTCATACAGTGGTTCCCGTACACAATCGGCCGGTCAGAATAGGCACTTTGTATTCAATTCTTGGCCAAGCAGGGATTAAAGTCGGCGATTTCCTGAAACTTCTGAAGAAGTAATTGCCAAAGTTTTCCTGTGGCGGAGTGTACGAAGGCTGTTGAAAATGGTACCATTAGGGCAATGAAAGTAAATAATAAGCAGGAAATATTGGAATTACTAGCCGGGAATAAATCTACCTTTTCAGGTTATGGAATAAAAAGGATTGGTTTATTCGGTTCGTTTGCGCGTGGTGAGCAACACGAAGGAAGTGATATAGACCTATTAGTAGAATTTGATAAAAAGAAAAAAAACTTTAAGAACTTTATTAAGTCAGCAGAATATGCGGAAAGTCTCCTGGGAAGAAAAGTTGAATTTTTAACCCCCGAATCGGTTAGTCCGTATATTTTTCCCTATATAGAGAAAGAAGTAAATTATGTCCAAATCTCCGGTTGAATACCTGAAACACATTTCAGATGAAATTGATTACTTGGCTGAAACTACGGAAAGTCTGAGTGAACCTGATTTTGCAAAAAACCTTACTTTACAGAAAGCCTTTGTTAGAAGTTTGGAAATTATTGGTGAGGCAGTTAAGAACTTGCCTGAAGATTTCAAAGTTAAATATTCGCAGGTAAATTGGAAGTCTTATGCAGGTTTACGGGACAGGTTAATCCATCATTATTTTGGTGTTGACTACGGGATTGTCTGGGATGTGGTCAAAAACGAAGCACCGGCATTAAAAGAAAAAATTAGTAAAATTATTGAAGTACTTCGTAAATAATAAATCGTATTTTGTGTTGTTTGTTTCTCCCCCGGCTGATATAATTTGGGTGTATGGTAGATGTAGATGACGAAGCATTGCTACGACAGCCTGAGAATGCAGAAAATGGTTCTGAAGAACAAAGGCGTCTTTTTATGTTCAGGCCAGAACTCTACACAGTAAATGGTGCTGATTTAATTGAGAATGTGAAATCGGCCGAGATAGGCGAAAATGGCGACATTAGTGAATTAAGTGCTGCTGTAGACGAGGCTCTTGCTTATCAGGAAGGATTGGTGTTGGGATCAAGGCTTTCTTTGCTTGAAATAGACCATCCCTTGGCAGATGAGCTAATTCAGGCCGTTGATACTTTATATAAAATTACATACGATCCTCAAAAACCGGCTCCCGATGAAATAGAAAAGATTAGGAAAGCAGACAAAAGAGGCATTTTAGACTATCAAGTTGTCCAAGACTTTGCTTTTGGGTTGGCATCGGCCAGAAAACAAGCGGAAGCTGATAATCCTACCGATACCAATCGGAGGGAGGAGCAATTTAGAGAAGCGCATAAAGTTATGGAAGACTCGTCCAGAACACTCGCCGAACTGTTAAGTGACGAGAGCCGTGCCACTCTAAATCTTTACAAGGACATGTTCACCAACGCGAGGACAATGATTGAGAGACCTGATCCCAGAGGCAACTTGATGGATGCCATTGAACACGCTTTGTCAGAGCCTGTGCGGAGGGCAAAAGAGTATGCTCGTGATAGGAAAGGCTGGGCCGAGAAAGAAAAGAGGAAAAGAGTAAAACAATACACAAGGCAGAATATGGCCGACAGAAATCCAAGGACAAGAATGTCTGAAAAGGAGATACCTGCCCTGGTAGATCTAGAAATAGAGGAAGAGGAAGAGAAGTTGCAGCGGTATGCTGAAGCCGCTCCTCACTTAGTCCGAAAATTGGCTCATGTGACAGCAAGAAGACATAACGATGAAATGTTTATACACCGTACGCAAGTTGGTGGAGATAAAGACAATGAGCCTAAAACTAATGAATATATGTCTGGCAGAATTCCTTTAATTGACTCTGAAGACTTCATTGCTGAGTACAGATACTCCGGCGAGTGGGGCAAAAAGGTGGACACTGTCATGAAAGAAATGCTTTTTGTGGCTCTTGGGAAGTATGAAACAAACGACCCTAAAACTAGCATAAGCAGAGATGCTTATATAGACGGATTTACTACGGATGCTTTTAAAGGGTGGCTTACACCGATGTTACGGAAAGCCGGTGGAGACATGAGTGTGGTCTGGGCAGCTTGGCGGAATTTATTAACAAGTGAGCTCTTACTACCGTTTACCATGAAGGTAGTAGATACAGAGGTCAAAGATAAAGATGGTGGAGTTCGTAGAGAGAAGTCTTATAAGTTTGCCGATCCCCCGATTGCTACAGATTTAGGATCGCATTTGTATTTTTTTGAGGAGCACAGGAGAGACGAAAGGGGAATAGATCCGGATGGTATAAGGCATCCAAGTAGGCCTTATTCCCGAGTTTCTCATTTTGGACATCCTTTTAACATGGGCAAGATATCAAGAGGTGAGGATGGTGCACCAAAGCCGCTTGTAGGCTCTTACTTTGAAGGTGCCAAAGTCAAGAACTGGCCAACTGGTAAGACTGATAATTCTGGACAACCCCTAAAAGGTGAAATGCCACTTTATAATATTTGGATGGGGACTTCGGTGAGAAAGATGCAGGAGATTAGAGGGAGAGGTTGGCAAATGAGTGACGAAACGATTTTTGATAAAGGGGTTAGTCTTGCAGATAAGAAATTTCCCTTTGATGATACTGAAAAGCGCGATCCTAAAGACGCAAACGAGCCCGGTTCGGCTTCTTTTACTGCTTGGTATGTTATTATAAGGTCTAGATGCGCCCAGATCAGAAAGATGATTTTAGGGTTTCCGCACGATGTAAAAGACATGGAGGGGACGACATTCCAGGAGGGTTTCCGAGCATTGGATAAGATGAATATGGTACGCCCCGACCACGAAATAAATCCAGATGACTTAGATCCCAAAGACCCTTCATTGTGGTTTCTGGCAAGTGTCTTGATATACCTTCACCCTGAAACCGCTGCACAATTGGAAAAAAGAGATTTTATGGTAAAATCTCGTATCGGTAAGCATAGGTTGTATAAATCCATAGCTCCGCCAATAATAGGTAAGACAGCACCGGTTCCCGCAGCCAGTGGAAGGACAGACGTGGTGAGTATGTCATCGGGTAATATCTACGAGAATTGGCAGACAGTAGGCTTGATTGGAGGCAACAAGAGAGCTTGGTTGGCCAACAATATCTTGTCGGAAACCCGGTTCACATAGTTTTCTTATTAAGCTACATCCTCTTTTTTAGTTACTGGTTTGGAAGCGGTTGTAGAACCTTTTCCTTTCTGGCCAAATTTAGGCATTTGGAACGGTGCCAACGGCGTTCCGGCTTCTTTTTCTTCACCTGGCACTTCCCTTCGCCACCACTGCGCTGCCGTTCCGGCTTTTGTACCAAACTTACCCACTCCTCCAACTACGGACCCTAGAACAGCTGACCCCTTGAGTCTTGTGCTGAATCTGGTTTTTGCTCCAGAGATACGTGTTCTTGCTGGTTCTGTGGCTCTTGCTACATAACCCCCTGCCCTTGTTCTTGCAAATCTTCCGCCAACCCAACCGGCGGCTCCGCCGACAACAGCGGAAGTTGCGCTAAGGCCTGGAATAAGCCCTTTCAAAGTTCCGCCCGAAGTTCCAAATCTCATAAATCTACCCATGGCTTCACCGCCAAAACCTTTACCAACAACTGCACCAAGAGCAGCGGCGCCCAAGAGCTCTCCCCCATACTGGCCGCGAATGCCCAGTATAAAGTTTTTAGCCGCTTGGGAAAGGCTGGGCGTTGCTATCATTGTTGCCAGCCCTACCAAAAAGCCTATCGTAGCTGTGTCGCCAAAGCTAAACCCCGGGAGAATACCCGTCCCTCCGACACCAGCCAACGAAAGTATATAGAAAGGATTGATCATTGGCCAGGTTTGAAGCACGCCGTAATACCCGTCCGGTGCCATTCCCCAAGCAAAAACATGGGCAGCAAAAACAAGGAAAGTTGCCATTACAAACACGGACAGGTTTGCGATAACGTGCTTCAGCCAGAAAGTGAAGCCGATCTGTTGGGCAATTAATCCGCCCAGAATTATGAACGGGCCCGCAATGATCATAATCAAAAGCGTCGCATAGGCTTTAAGAAGCGTCCAGAAAATCCTGAATATGGTAATGAATATTACCAAAAATAGGATTAATGACAGGATAAAATCCATTATATTACATAGAAGTGGAACTCTGGTTATTACACAGGCAATGCCGCCATATAATGTCGATCTAATTATAGTGAGCCATGCGTAGGCGATAGTTCCACCGTTGATGTCTTGCAGTCTTGTGAAGGTAAATGAAGCTGCTCCTGTGGGGTCTAGTAAGCCTGAAGCTCTGGCAATTGAAACAACAATGCCTTGGGTAAGAAAGGCAAGATCGACCAGAAGCCCGGCGATTGCATAAGAAAATGTTATTAAAATAAGAACCATTGCAATTTTAGGGATAGCTGACTGAATAGTAATCACAACTCTGGGCGCTATTTGAACCCGAAACATGATCAAGAATGCCATGATAATGATTACAAAGATTAGGAATGTGTATGCAACGTTTCTCGTAGCCAACCACAAGGCTCTTGCAGGGACTAATGCGGAACTATAACCAAATCCTTGAGCGTTGGCCTCAGGGATTAGATGCAGGTCGGCAGCTGTGCTGGCAATATATTCGAGCCCGGACGCTGGTTTTTGATTGAGCAGAAGATCAGCGTATGATGCCAGCGAAAGGAGCGCACCGGGGCTCTTATTACTGCTAATGGCCCCCGACCCTGGAACAAACATATCAGCGCACTCTGGTATTGTTTCAAAAATGCCATCTGAGACGTCAAGGCAGCGGTAAACGTCCATCGGTATAAACCAGAAGATAATGCTCATTATTATCCATCTGGTCTGTGCATAGGTGTACCTTTCACCGTATACTTCAGCGTCAGGAGGCTCTGCCACCCGATCGGCAAACTCGCCCATACTAGGTTCCCACCAAGTCTGTGCGATGGCTGTTGTGGGGAGGAACAGAGTATGAAAAGCAAAGGCTGCCAGAAGGACGATAAAGACCGATTTTTTCATTAGAATTAATTTAATACCATACCGGTTAATTTATCAATTATCAATTTAATAGTTAACCGCAGCAGACGCTGTTGCAAACGGCAGAGCATTGTGCGCCTGTTTCGGATGCGTCGCGTCTTACGCACACATTAGGGTTTGCGTAATAGCACCCATTGAAATCCGGATCGTCGTAAGTGTCAGGATCCCAGGTCTGTCTGTTGAGCCATTTGCATCCTGTCGAGCAATCTGCAGTTGGTACCGAGCATGGGGGAACATGATCAGTATAGTCTTTTGCCGGGCCCCATTCATAGGGGTTGCAACGCCTGCTTTCGCAGACAGGGTCTGTACAAAGTGTGGAGCTGTTAACCGGCTGCGGTCCACCGTATGAGGCGATGGTGTCTATAGGGCAGTCGCCCCTTGGGTTACTACCTGAGTCATTTGTAAGAATTTCTTGGCATCTTCCACCGGGCACAAAATAATCGCACGAGCTGGTAACAGGATTCCAGTTGCAGGCGATAGGAAGTACAGCAGGCGGCGGTCGGCTTGCGAGTTGGCGGACGCGAGCCGAACTGGAATAGGGCAAAAGAGCTTCTCGGATACCTATCAAGAAATATTCGTAAATGCCTCCCAGGTGGGGATAGAATATGTCGGCGCGAGCCCCGGACCTTGTGAAGTTCCCTGCAAAAACTTGAATATCAAGGTCGGTGGAGCTGTAGTTGGCTGTAGTTACTCCCGGCAGATCAAGTATTTCAAATGCTAATGTACCGATGTCGTCGGGAACGGGAATTATTCTAGGATAAATTCTTCTGAACACCGATTGCCTGCTTTCAACTGACCTTCCCCAGATTTCATCAAGTAATGGAGTCCTGGTATAGACCGAAAAAGGCGCGGTGGCAATTAGCACATCACAAGGAGGTATTGTACAAATTGCCGAACATTCGTTTCTACAATCGGTATATTCTGTTGCACAGCCAGCAATACATGTGACATCTCCTCCACAGGTGTTTTCACAATTTGTTCTTTGGGTTATACAGGTTGAGTCGCAAGCTGAAAAACACTCTGCTTCGCCGCAGTATTGAGTTCCACCCAAAGCAAAACAGGGTTTTTCGAAAGTACACTCAAAAGTGGAGGTGTAGGAAAAATCTCCGCTTATGTCCGGTTGTGGACTGATTTCGCCAAAGACATCGTCGCCAGTATTCCATCTCACGTTTGTCAGATCGCACCTATTCGTATTATAGTAGAGCTCGTCCCTGACTTCGGTGTAATTTACAGATAATTGCAGCGGCAGATAAGTTTGCGAAAGTATGTCAAGTAGGTCTCTGGATTCTTCCAGGTGGGAAAGGTATAGCCAGTCAATATCTCGGTCGGTAAATGTGTTATCAACAAATTCCATTGTTGGGCCATAAATTTGAATATTGTCCGCATCAGACGGCGGTTGCGGGGGTTGAACTGGTATTGGACCTGTTGCTGCGTTTTGAAGATCTATTCCTCTGTATGTTTCGACAGACGAAGTCCTGTCCTCGGTAGACGACAATGGTACCAATGGAAAAGAGCTGATGAATGGTCGATCAATCCAAAAATCACCATTTAGATAACTGAGCGCGCTAACCATTGGGAGGTAAATATCTGTAGTTCTTCTTTCTACGCTTCCCGGTACACCGCAAGGTACGGGACCCCTGAAGGGACCTGAAACCAGCTCGCATTCCACTTTTTGGTTGTGTCTGGAGTTACCTGTCCTGTCTGCGGCGGCGATTTTATCGCGAAGCAGAACCTGGATAGGAAGAAGCTTGTTTAACGGTCCTGAATAAGTAGAAATTAGTCTGGCGCACTCGTCTGGGTCATATGACCCGCCAGTTAAAGATGAACACACTGAGTAGAAATAATCCGTTTCTTCCATGCGAAACATGGGCCCGTTCAAGTACCAGCTGACATACTCGGCTGTTCGGCGGTTATAAGCTAGGTTTTCAGGCTGTGGGTTGCCGTTGTTGACTTGATTTGGAACAAGTTGTGTATTGCCCATGATGGGCAGCTCTGCATCGGCAAGATTGACTGAGGTTTGATAAGTTGACGGTCTCTCGTAGTAGCAAGTAAGGGTGGTGGCACTGTCTACACAGTAGACTGTGGTGTTTGCACCACCAGCCGGGGTTACTTGAAAAGATTCTAATCCAAGGTAGTCGTTTCCGCAGTAGAGCCTTGCAGGTTCAAGTGGGCGGCTCCAGGGGTCAGTCAAAACAGGAGGGGTTCCACCGAATTCACACGGACTTGCTTGATAAGGCCGCAGGGTGTGAAATTCTGGACTGCGAACGTCGCTGCAGCGGATGTAAGGCGGGGGAATCTGAGCGCTCACGCGACCAAATGATTTATGATAAATGATGTACGAGGTAAGAATGAATATAAAAAACAAAATCTTAAATCTCATATTATCCAGGTATATTAAACGTTAATATTGAATTTACTCCGGTAAAGACGGCAATGAGTCTTAGGATCAAATAGGCTATGGCTATAAAAACAAGGCCGCCCACGGCCCAGGTAAGCACCCCTTGAGCTTCGGCGACTTTTTTTGGGTCGCCACCGCTGGTTATGAATTTAAAGCCTCCCGCAATTAACATTATAAAAAATACCACTCCTGCCAAAGCAAGGACGCTTTGTATTAAAAAGCCAAAAACAGTTTCCAGGTCTTTTAGAGTCGAAGCGTTGGTCAAATTAAGAGGTGGCATCAACTATAATTTTAGATAGCGAGAAGAATAATAGCAAGTAAGTTTTTTAAAGAAGCTAAAGTATATTGGGTATCGTAAAATTGAGCAGACTTACCCCAAACACATTCTGAACCAGGATTATTATTAACCATGCTGCAAAAACTATGATCAAGCCGATCAATGCCGCCGTGATTCTGTTTCTGGCTTCCTCTGTCTTGGCCTTGTCTCCGCCACTCATTATCCATTGAATTCCGCCGATGACCAACATGAAGAAGAAGATTACGCCGGCGAGGATCAAAACCGCAGCAACCAAAAAGCTTATTACTCCGCCGATGGTAAGACCATTCAAAACCGTGAAACCATTAGGAGGACCAAGATTGATCACATTGTTTGCTTGAGCTAGTTTCATCATAAGACCTTAAAGTATATTGGGTATCGTAAAGTTGAGCAAACTCACTCCGAAGATATTCTCAACCAGGATTATTATTGCCCAAGCCGCAAAAACTATGATCAAGCCGATCAATGCCGCCGTGATTCTGTTTCTGGCTTCCTCTGT
>MGGS01000007.1:64449-82147 GCA_001792535.1 Candidatus Woesebacteria bacterium RIFCSPHIGHO2_02_FULL_42_20
GCTTATTACTCCGCCAAGAGTAAGACCGGTAAGTGTATTGAAACCGGGCGGCGGATTAAGATTGATTATGTTCGCATCTGCTTGCGCTAATTTCATATACTACTTCGTATTATCAGCCAATGAAAAAAGCGTTGTCAAGAGGTAGTTTACACTAGAGGTTCAAAAAGTCCAGATTAAACGATGTGATATTCACGCCAAAGACAAAGTCAACAAGATTTGCAATGGCGAAGACTGAAAATAACAGAACCAGCCCAATTAGGGCGTTGGTTACTTTTCTTCTTGCGTCGTCGACTTTGACTTTGTCCCCGCCGGAAGTTATCCACTCAATCCCCCCGAGGATGAGTATGAAGAAGAAAGCTAGAGATCCAATAATAAATGCCAGTCCCAAAAGAACACGTAAAAGATTGCTAATAAATTCGACAGCAGTCATGTTTGCAATTCTTGGGTCTAGTGCCGGATTTTTAATTGAATCACCCATTTTTGTTTAGACCAACTTTAAGGCTGCCAGATGTTTTCTAGAATTCTTGTCGGATTAAGAACATCAAGTCCTAAAATCTCTCCTATAAATCCTATTATAAACACACCGCTAATTAAAAGTATTAAGCCGAAAAAACCAATGAGCACTTTTTTCCTTGCGCTTTCAACTGCAGCCTTGTCTTCGCCGGAAGTAATTAGCTTTATTGCACTGCTGATTACAATAAACAGGAACGCAATGGAAATGACGACTGTTACTATGCCGATAATCAAAGAGAGGACGGAATTAAAAACGGAACCTGCATTCTGCCCGGGATCGGCAAGTTTTCCAACTCCGTTCAATGGTTGGCCGACATTAATACCTTGGGCAATTACTTGCAGCGTTTTCATGGTCCAAACACCTTAAATTGTAACAGAAATCCCCAGTCATTAAATATCAGTTTCCCAAATATTGCTGCCAGTACCGTTGATCCTGCGGCAAAAAGTAGTCCTAATAACGTGTTGAGCAGTCTGGTTGAGGCTCCCTGAACTTTTTTAGGATCGTCCCCGGCGGATAAAAATGCGTAGCCGGCGAGGACAAAATTAAAGAGAGCAAAAAGGCCTGCTCCGAATATTAACGTACTGACAACGATTTGCAGAAGCAAAGGTACTACTTCGATGTTTCCATTGAACATACCTCGAAGACCTACCGGTGGGTTGACATTTCGAATAACTGGATCCATAGATTAATAGATTAGATTAAATATAAATCCTTCAGGATTGAGTATGTTGATCCCCAAAATGTTTCCCAATAAAGCAATTATTGCCATTCCGCCGATTATTACAATTAAGCCAATAAGACCGGTGGTTATTTTTCTATTTGCTCCCTCCAAAGCGTTTTTGTCGTCACCTGCGCGGACAACGTCTACGATACCAAGAATAAATGTAAACAGAAACCACAAGCCGCCGACGATTGTTATGACCCCCAACGCAATTCCCAGTATTTCATTCAGCCCTGGGGGAGTGAAAGGATTTGGGTCTGCAATTGGCCCTACCCCATTAAATCTTCCGGGCGGTGTAATTTCTCTTTGGGTAATCATATCTTATCTTGGTCCAAAAATAGTAATTCTTTGAAAGTATAAAAAGTTTCCGTAAAAAATATAACTAATTATCCCTGTAATTAAAAAGGCTGCGGCAGCGAGTGCGAGGCCGAGTAATGTTTGGGTAATTTTTGCCCAAGCAGACTCGACTTTTTTTGGGTCATCACCTGCCGTGATAAAGGCATAACCTGCAAGAATCAAGTTAATAAATGCATACAGGCCTGCAATTACAAGTAAAAAGCTTATAATATTTGCAACAAAGCTTGTTAGCCCTCCGGAGATAAAATTTCCATACTCGTTTACACCCGGAGGTGCATTGATTGTTCCTATTTGTGCTAATTTGGTCATCGGGTTTTTATAAAGTCGGCTCAAGTATGTTAATTGCTGTTGTTGCCTCGATAATTCTTATTATCCAGTAAGCACTTAAGATTATTACAAAACCCACCAAAGCTGCGGTAGCGGCATTCTTTCCTTGTGCACTCGATTGAGGGTCGTTGGCGCCTGCCCCTTTGATAACCATTATACCTCCGACGATCAGTATGACCAACAATATTACCCCTGCAAATATTAAAGCATTGGACAAAATAATTGAAACCAGATCCCCAAATCCTTGTGGATTACCCCATGGCGAGTTAAATGTCTCACCGATATTTATTTGAGAAAGTTTGGTCATGTTACCCAAAAACGTTAATTAATGGTTCAAGGCCTAATATTCTTGCCATGATTTGGGTTATCCAAAAGGCTGCAAAGACAAGTATAAAACCAATGAGTGCATAGGTAATTTTCTCCCGTGCCGCACCTGTTTTTTTAGGGTCACCGCCGGAAGTCATCAGAGTATAGCCTCCGTATATCAGATAGAGAAGGAGTAGTAATCCGGCGAAAACAAAAATGAAGGGAACTGCCACATTGACAATGTCTCCTATGGTCGTATCTTCATCAAATCTAGTGCTATTGATTCCACCCTGAAGAGTATTAAAATCAATAAGCTGTGCTGATTTCATTATTTAATAATAACACCTTAAATCATAAATCGTGAAGAGGTTTAGTTTAACCCCAAGCCGAGTATATTTACCCCAATTAATCTCAGAAGTACAACTGAGAAGATTATCATTACCAGTCCGGCAAGGGCTGCGGTCATCAGGTCCTGGCCGTGTTTGATCCGCTCAGGGTTACCGGTAGACGTCATAAGTAGGAAGCCTGCATAGACAATTATAAGGAAAGCTATTCCTCCCGCAATACCAATACTCAAAGATAAAAGAGCAGTCGCTACCGCGGTAGAACTTGTATAATCAATGCAGCCAAAAGGTGTTCTGATTTGGTTAGTGTCATAACAAAGCGCAGGGTGGACCCCAAGTGAGCCTTGGGGAAAGCAGCAAAGTGCTGCTGTTGCAGGGCAACCTGGATAGGCAGGATCATTGTATTCCCAGCCTTCGCATGAGTCTCGACACACACCACCTGAATCGTAACAATTCTGGTTAACCAATTCGCACTTGTCTGTTGCCGTGTTACAATTCCCTGAACAACAAGGCAATCCAGCCGTGGTGCAACCTGTAACCCCAAGCCCTTGGCACGTCATTGGTCCAAGTTCGCAAGTATTTGGAGTTGTCGAGGTTTCACAGTAGCCGCTGCAGCAAGGTAGCCCGCCAGTATTACAGGTAATTCCCGGGCCGTTGCAGCCACTGCAAGGAATACAATAGGGAAAATCAAGATAGGCATCATAAATACACCTTTCTCCTGCTGGACAACCGACATTACATGCTGCGCCGACATCAATGCTCGCGCAAGGACAGCTTTCACCTGGGCCACAGCCCTGAGCGTTGATACGATTTGGATTAAAGAACGGGAGTATTACGAAAGAAAATATTAAAAGGAATAATGTAGTTAGCAATCTTCTCATTTTTTTAAGTCTAATATAAATATTTTAGCAAGTAAATGTGTTAATATTGGCTGTTACTTTTCAGTCCTGAAGTTAATTTTGAATAAAGCAGTTTGTGTTCGTCGTCCAATTTGTGGTAGTCGATTTGTTGCTGATGCAGTATTTCCCTAAGTTTTATCTTGGTTTTAAGCTCGAGTTTCTCTAATTCGTTTCCGGTGCTTTCCAGGATTCTGTCAAGCTTTTCATTATCCTCTTTGTCAATTTTTTCAACTGTTTTGTAGTATTTATCTTTTATGGCAGTGTATTCTTCCGGCTGATTTTTCCTGACATAATCTTCCAGACCAGATTCGTAGTCAGCGACTGCTTGGTAAGAGGCGATTAAATAATCCAGTTCTTTGTCGGTTAAGCCATTGACGCGCTTTATAGTGTCCTCTTCCAAAATCGGAATTTGCAATTTGCTGATTAGTTCAAGTAATTTTTGTTGTTTCTCCGTCATGATCAGAATAGTGTAACCTCGACTCTGTCTTTTTTAAATTCATTTATGAATGTATCGGCATCCATTTTGGGTTTTATATTGGCTATTGAGAGACTTGTTGTTGCTTCATTATAATATTGTCTTAGCCCATCTTCTGAGACGTTTCCTGTGGGGTATGACATAGCCAGGCTTCGCATTTTGCCAGTTAGGTCAAGTAATAAATAATGAGTATCTTCGTTTTCCCCAGTACCAATCTGTATAAAGGCTCTGGAAAAAAGTCCATTTGGAGTTCCTGCTCCAAAGCGTGCTTCAATAATATTTCTTACACCGTCCATTTCGTTGTTTAGTTTGTCAAACTCTTTGCTTTCTTCATCAGTTAACCATCTGCCGCCTGGTTCAAGCGCAGCGCTCGAGATCTTTCTTAATTGTGACCATCTTTTTTCTGCTTTTACAAATTTACCCATCTCTTCTTTTAAGGAGACGCTTATTCGTTCGCCTGTTTCTTCTTGAGCTGGAGTTTCTTCAACGGGTGTTTGGGCTGAACTAATTGGGGGTGGCGTGGGAGCCTCCGCCTCAATAACATTTGTTGGTTCGCCAACTACAACCCGAGTACTTATATCTTCATCTTCTGGGACGTTTTCGGTAGTGGTTGGCGCTGGTATATCCTCCCTGGAAAGGATAGTTACTTCAAGACGTTCTGCAACACTAGGCCTGGGTTCCATAAACATAGTCTCCATTTGGTCGAGGACGTTAATTTTGTCCTCCAAGGAGCTGGAGTTTTGATAATCTTTTTTGATAAAGTCCGACCCACCGCCTGTGACTTTTGAAGCTAGTAGTTTATATCTTGAGTCCAGAGCCCTATGATATGCGTCTTTTACCCCCGCCGATTTATCATCTCTCCACCTTTTTTTCATTTGTTGTAAATTGTCTTTAGTCTCTTTGTCATCCTCTTCGGGAAGTTCTTCAGTTTTAGGCTTTGGTGATGCTTCAGTTTTGAATTTCACTTCCGCTTCCGGCTTTGCCTCTTCTTGGGTAATAAGTCTTACGTGGTTATCCAAATCACGTTTTAAGGCTTCAAAGTCCGGAGTCCTTCGGGCAGCCTTGTCATTTTCGGCCGCTTGGTCGATTTCACGCGTTCTTTTTCTTAAGTCTTCTTCAAGTTTCCGGTGTTGCTCGGGCGCTGCTTTGTGAGCTAACCTTTCGCCCACGGCAACGACACCATGTTTTAAGGCAGTGTCTGCGGCTGCACTCACTTTTCTAAAAGCAATTACAGTATCAACATATGCGTCGTGGAGTTCATTTCTTCTGTCTACCATTCTTGCTAGTTGTTGGTCTCTTTCATTTGCTTGGGCAGCGGCTGTTTGGGCAACTAACCCTTCGTGAATTTTTTGGATTGCAACTCGTGCCGAAGCAGCATCTTCAACTAGTCTTCCGACGACCGCTTGGTGGATAACGTTTAAACCTTGTTCAAGAGTGGCGCGGCTAGCGTCAGCACCCAAGCCTGCGCTTTCAATAGCAATTTTTAGACTTCTGCGAAGAGAGGGAATTGGTGAAACTCGTGCGGCCACTGCGTCACGAAGGGTACCTCCCACGCCAGTTACTGCCTCGCGAATGCCGCTTAATTCTGTCATCGATTCACCCAATTTGGTTACCGCTGAAGTAAAATTTTGGTCGGAAATCTCTCTGCTTTTGCCGGATATTAAGGCATCGGTTTCGGCTCGTATTATTTCACCTTCCAACCTGGCACTGGCCTCGGCTACAGCCAATTCATACACACCTTCTGCTGTAACTGCTTCGGGGGATTCGGCGAGGTTCTTTAGCTTTTCTTTTGCCTGGCTTTGCCTTTCTTCGGCGTCAACGAGCCTAATTAATATTTCTTCCTTTTCTGTTGGGCTAATTAGATCAAAGGCCTGTTCGCCACTCTGCCCGTATTTGTCTTTTATCTCTTTTCTAAATAAGGGTATCCTGACATGAGCTTTTTTAAGCTTTTCTTCCTTGATAGCGGGATCTTCGGGTTCCGGTTCGGCAGGAGGTTCGCCGGGAACTTCTTCTGCTCTCCAATCGGGGTGGCCGGCCTTTTCCTCAATGGGGTTTATGTCCTTAATTTCTCTTGCTCTGGCAGCCGTTAGTTCCGGCCTCTCGGGTCTGGGTGCTGGAGTTTCAGGTCGCCTTTGGCGATGTTCACTTTGTCTTCTTCGTCTCTGGGCCAGCTCTTCAATTCGTTGCTCGTTCCCCGTCCGCATGTAGTGGACGACAGTTGCCATGTGCACGCCTTCTCGCGCGACTTGAAGCTGTAAGGCGACTCTTGTTGCTTCTGTTATTGACACATCTTGCTTGTGGACAGTGGCGGCAAAAACTGCTCTTTGGACATCTACCTCAGCCATTTCACTGGTATAATCACCGATTTGGTGCATTGCTAATTTATCCAAAATAGCAACAGCATCCGCTCTTAGCTTTTGTTTAATTGCAGCATCTTTCTTGTCATCGGGAGTATCGGCTGCTATTTCTACCTTGTAATCTTCATTAAGAATAGTACTTGCAGCCCGCAGATGATTTATCACTCTATTTGGCCCCCCGGGTTCGTCGACTGTTTCCAGCTCCGCGAAGGCTCCCTGTATAAGGTAGGCTTCGTCACGGGTTCGCTGGTCATGGGTAGGCACCTCTTGAGGTTGAGTTAGTTGTTGCCTATATATG
This sequence comes from Candidatus Woesebacteria bacterium RIFCSPHIGHO2_02_FULL_42_20, assembly GCA_001792535.1. Classification (GTDB taxonomy): domain Bacteria; phylum Patescibacteriota; class Microgenomatia; order UBA8517; family UBA8517; genus 2-01-FULL-39-21. The sequence continues at coordinate 71,048 of MGGS01000007.1, forward strand.
CCAAAAAGCTCTGCTCCGACAGTGTCTGTGCCGTTTCTTATATTTTCTTCAACTTTTTTTCTCGCCTCGATTCTTAGTGTGTCTAACCTTTGAGCTTCTGCCCCCTGTGCTAATTCTGTTGCCGGAGTTTGGTCTGCCATAACTTTCTAAATTATAACTTGAAATTGGGTTTTTAGTAAGCCCCGCATGGTGCGGGGTGAGTCGGTATGTTGGGTTGTTTTGGACTCTAATTGGTAATACAATCTGAATATGAAAAAAACGAAGTTGCCGGAATATTTTCGAGGCTATTTCTGGGACGTGGATTTTGATAGATTGGGCAAAAGTTCACATTACTACCTTATTATCAAAAGGACTCTTGACAGGGGTGATACAAAATCGATCAGATGGCTTGTTAAAAATTATGGAATTGAAAAAATAAAAGAGGTGCTGTTGATTACAAAGGACCTTTCAAGAGTAAGCGGATGTTTTTGGGCAGACATGCTTAGTGTCGGTTATGAAAAATTGCCATGTTTACAAAAGCCTTACTCCCCGATACATTTCGGGCTTTACAGCTAGTTTCGAAGATCTCTGCTTTTCAAAAGGCATATCTGGCTGGTGGCACGGCCCTTGCTCTTCTAATCGGGCACAGAATTTCGGTTGATTTGGACTTTTTTACCGAGAAAGAATTCGATGAAAATAGGACAGCAAATTCGCTTTCTAACATAAAGGAGTTCAAAGAGTTAAGAAAAGATTGGCGGACGATTTTAGGAAAAATCAATAAAACCAGTGTGAGTCTATTTTATTATAAATATCCTCTTATAGAAAAGCCCCACACGTTTGAAGAAATCCAGATAATCGGGAAAAGAGACTTGGCGGCGATGAAATTGCACGCAATAGAGGAAAGGGGAACACGGAGGGATTTTATAGACTTGTTCTTTATTGCAAATGATTACTCTTTAGACGAAATTATCGAGCTTTACGACCAAAAATATGGGGTTTTAGATGACCACTTATATTCGATTGTCAGAGCACTCAATTATTTCGAAGACGCAGAAAGAGAGTTATCAATGCCAAAAATGTTAGTGGATGTTTCTTGGGAGGACGTCAAAAGGTTTTTCAAAAGAGAATCCCTACGTTTAGCTAAAGAAAAATTGGGAGTGTAGAAGTGTAGAAAAGATGCCAAAAATCAAAGTTACATCGGTCATTTTAATTTCGCTACCCATTGTTCCGCAACCGATTACGATTGCCAGATAGCCCAAGCTTTGTAAAAGGGGACAAAGTGTACTTTTGTTTTTTGAATTTTGATTGTTTCTTCAAAGAAAAGGTTTACTACAAATGCGTTTTTGGGGCTATATTTTTCAATGAAACTACGCATTGACCTGGTAAGCTCGGGTTTTTTAATTTGTTTGTATTTTACGTCGACTGGAACAGATTCTAGGCCTTTTTCTATTATGAAATCTATCTCTGATCCGTGCTTAGTTCTCCAATAGCGAGGTCTTGAAAAGACACTCCGCGGTAAATCTGTAAGCAGTCTATAGACAAAATTTTGGAAAAGAAAACCAATGTTTTGATTAAGTTCAATTTGGCCGAAAGATCTTGTGGCCATATTTCTTAAGCCTAAGTCAGTAAAATAATAAGTAGGAGTTTTTGTGATCTCGCTCCTTATATTTCTAAAAAAAGGAAGAATTTCGTCCAGAGTAAATGTTTTTTCCAAATAATAAATATAGTTTTTAACCGTTCTGACGTTTATTCCAAGAGTATTGGATATTTCGGATAAATTAGCCAAATTACCTATCTGGGAAGCAAGTAGTCTTACTAGATTGTTGAAATCCTTTGATTTTTTAATACCCAGAAGATAAGAAATATCTTTGTCAAGATAACTTTGGAATATCTCGTTTATCGTTTCAAACTTTTCATTTAATGTTTCAGCCAAAACGACCTTAGGGTATCCTCCGTAGTTTAAATATTCTTGTAAAAATTGCTGTGTACTTATAGTGTCTATAGAGAGGTAGTTAATAATTCTGTCTTCGTATTTATATTCTGTTTTAAAATTTACGAATTCTTCGAAGGAGAGTGTTTTTAATTCAAACACTCTTTTTCTTCCTGCCAAGGATTCGTGGATTTTTTCTTTCAACTCTAGACTTCCAGAACCCGAAACGATGAATTTATAAGGAAGATTCATGTCAAATATTCCTTTGAGATAGATACCAGCATTTTCTTTTCTTTGTATTTCGTCAAGGAACACAAACCCTCTTCTTTTACCCATTTCTGACTCTATTCGAGCGATTAGATTTACCTGTGATTCAAAAAATATTTTATCGATTTCTCTATCAAGGGAAAGAAAAAGGGTCCTTTCACCTTTTCTGTCGAGATTTTTTTTCAGTTCTAACATTAATGTGGTTTTTCCAGCCTGTCTGGGACCTGTTATCAAGCTGATTTCAGTATTACGAAGATGTTCAATTAATTGCTTTAGAATGTACCTTTTTATCACCATACTACAATTTTAGTACGACCTTCGTTGTAGTCAAGTGACGGTTTTTTCGGGTTGTATCGGTTTTAATGAAAATTGCTATAATAAATAAGTGAGAAAGTTAGTACACAAGTACGCTCGAGCACTGGTTATTTTATTTATTTTCTTGTGTACTAGTGTACTAGTGTACCAGCGTACCAGTGCACTTGCTTCGCATTGTCCCGCAACCGACTACGATTGCCAGATAGCCGAAATTCAGCGTGAAATCGACGCTCTATCGGGCGCGCACGAGACAAATAAACAAGAACTGTCAAATTTAAACAAACAACTGGCTGATCTCAAAAACAGAATTACTGCCATATTAAGAAATCTGGATGAGATAAAGATAGAGATCGGTAACAGAGAAGTTGATTTAGCCTACGCTGAAACGATTTTGTACGAGAAGGCAAGAAATCACTATTTGTTTTTGAGGGTTTATGACCCTCTGCTGCCGTTTTTATCTGCGGGGGACGCAGGCGAGGCGTTTCGTGAAATTGCCTTTCGAGCCAGGGCCGCCGATAGCGACCGCAAGACAATGGAGAAGTATGGTGAAGACTTAATCAATCTCAAAAAAGACAAACAGGTGCTTGAAAAAAATCAGACAAACCTTGCGGCTGTTCAGAAAAAAGTTGACGAACGCGCCACATTTTTGGAGGGAGAAGTAGAGAAGACCGAAACTTACCTGGCGACCTTATCGAACAAGCAACAGGAGTTGCAAGCGGCAAAATCCGGCGGTTTTCAAACTTCGGTCGGAGACACCCCGCCTACGTTCGAGCCTTGTTCCGGGCCTCCGGGGTCGATTAATTTCTGCGACCCGGGCTTTCGCCCTGCCTTTGCGGCGTTTTCGTTCGGCGCGCCACACAGGACGGGGATGAGCCAATATGGGGCTTATGGCCGAGCTAAGCTCGGTCAGTCGGTAGAGACAATTCTTGCCACATACTTTCAAGGAGCCGAGCTAGTCAAGAGTTATCCTGTACCGCCAACAATCAACGTCTCGGGATATGGCAATATTGCTTTTGAGGATAACTATTTACTTGGAATATACGAGGTTCCGGAAAGTTGGGGCGACTCCGGCGGCTTTGAGGCCCTCAAGGCCCAGGCAGTGGCGGCCAGAAGCTATGCCTTGGCGGTTACAAACAACGGAGCCGGGACGATCTGTGCCACTGAAAGTTGCCAGGTTTATAAACCTCAACTTAAAAGCGGGAAGTGGAGAGAAGCTGTGGCAGCTACTCGTGGTTGGGTGATGACTCGTGGCGGGACTTCCGCAAGCACATATTACTCTTCTACGACGGGTGGTTTTACAATCAGTCAGTGGGGCTGGTCGGGCATAAAGGATACTGCCGATAGTTGGCCGGACACAGCTTATGAGAAGTCGGCCGGCAGTCCCTGGTTTTATAAAGGCTGGTACAAGTCGCGCGGCGGAGCAAGCTGCGGTAGAAGTAATCCCTGGTTAACGAACGAAGAAATGGCGGATATTCTAAATGCCTGGCATGTTCTCTATAACGGCGGCGGCGATGTCTCCCGAGTATCACCATTGGACACTTGTTGGGGAGGGAACCCTTACTCCAAAGGTGAACTGGTGGCGGTTGGGGGCTACACCGGTGTGAGCAGTTCTTCAGTTGTTTACAGCAACGACGGCTCGACGTTAAGTGTTAACCTTTCGACAAATAAAGGATCGGTAAGCATATCAGGGGCCGAATTTAAGAAGGCATTTAATTTAAGGGCTCCCGGCTACATTGGACTTAAAAGCAGCCTTTTCAATATCGAAAAAATTTAATCTAACCTTCGTGATATAATTAGCTTCGAGATGCCCGATATTTTTATTAACGACCCTAAAAGTGCTCATACTCCTGGGCCGCAGCAATTAGTCAACCAGGAACAGTATCCCCAAGTAAGTCTGGACATGAAGCTGCCTAATGAAAAGAAGCATGAACTTTACGGGCACACACATAACCCTCTAGCCGCATATTGCTACGTTCCTGACCACCTCAACTTTGAAACTCAAGACAAAAAAGAGAAGGTCGTGCTGTTACTGCGAAGGCACCCGATTACAAACTTGCCTTGGATAATCTTCGTAATTTTAATGCTGTTTGCTCCACTGCTTCTAATTGTTTTTCCGGTTACGGCTTTTCTTCCTGCCAGATTTCAGCTTATATCTATTATGGCCTGGTACGTTTTTGTGTTTACATACGCTTTTGAAAATTTCTTGGTTTGGTTTTTTAATGTAAATATTATTACCGACGAGCGGATAGTAGACATAGACTTTCACAATTTTGTTTATAAGGAGGTCACGGATGCTGAATTGGATAACATCGAGGATGTTACTTACACGATGGGTGGGCCTATAAGGACAATGTTCAACTACGGTAATGTATTTGTCCAGACTGCCGGGGAAGCACAAAACATTGAGATGTTGGGTATTCCCAAACCTGACAGGGTCGCCAAAATATTGCAGGAGCTTCGCCAAGAAGAGGAGATCGAAAGAATAGAGGGGAGGATTCGCTAGTGAATGACTTAGGCCTTGCGGGTCTGTCTGTTTTTGGTGTACTAAAATTTGGCTTTGTTTTAGTTTTTGCGTTGTATGTGGTTTTTGCGATTGTTGTGGTTCGCCAGGTTAACTTAATGGGCGAAACTCTCAAAATTGGTTTGGACAAGATATTAAGAGTGGTGTCCTTGTTGCACTTTGCACTTGTGGCAACACTCTTTTTGCTCGCCTTGGTTGTCCTTTAGACAATGGAGATAATTACTGCCAAAATAAGTTCCAATGAGAGTCGTTACTGGTCGCAAGTTTTAGAGTTTGCAAAGGCTGACCATAATCTTTTTTTGTATTTAGGGTTTGTTGATTTGGAGGAAAGTGCTGCCGAGCGAAAATCTAAGGCAATTGCCAGCTTTATTGAATCGCAGATAATAAAACAGGCAAAAAAATTAACCGGCGCGGATTTGAAGGAAATTTCCAAAGCCGCCCGCTTACACTTTAAGTTTTCCGACAATGACGACTTTGCCATCATCGTGATCCAAGAAGGTGTGCTAAAAGTTACCGCCGGTGGGCTTACTATGTTTTTACTTCGAGACGGAAAGATGGCGACCATTTTCGAACCCAAGACGCACTCGGGTACGATTTCCGGCCCAATAAAAGAGGGAGACTCGTTTATGGTTGTTACTACCGATATTGTTTCAGGATTGGGTATAGGGGTCATTAAAGCATTACTTGAAATGAATCAGCCGGCAAGTGCCATTGAAAGTTTGTTAACGAAATTGAGCACTTTGGATGGCAACTTGCGCAAAGGGTGTTTACTCGCGATGTCGGTTGCCAGTAAAACAAAAGTTGCCGATTCTACTATACTCGAGCCGAGTCAAAAAACTGCTTTGAGCAGACTTAAAAATCTGTTTAACTTGTTCCGCAAGGCTGCTGTTGCTTTTGTAGATCTTTTGCTTAAATTACTTCCTGAAAGAAAAATTGTGGTTGAAGCGGGCATGGCCGATGTTTCGATCGAGAGAAAAAGAAAGTCGGCCTTTTTTGTGGCCGTGGTCCTTTTGGTTTTACTGGTGGTAAGTGTCGTTTACGGTTCTAAACAAAGAGAGTTGAGGTCTAAAAAAGCCGCCACTGGGTCGGCCGTAGATGAAATAAACCATTTGCTCGATGAAGCTCAAGCTCTGTTTGGCTTAAGCCCGGATCGGTCACGAGAGCTGGTATTGGCCGCAAAGGAGAGTTTGTCTGACCTTGCAGATATTGACGGAGAAGAATACAAGGTTATGGCCGAAAAAGTTGACGAGGTAGCGGGAGCGATTTTGGGTGAATATGAAGGCCAGCCGGAGCTATTTCTTGACTTGACCCTTTCAACTGACGGGTTTAGTGGCCAAGCCGGCAGTTTATCCGAGGACACTTTGTATGTTTTGGACAAAGAAAACAGCAAACTCATTCAAATAGACGTCAAGACTAAAAATACCCGAGTAATTGCGGGTCCGAGTGAAGTTGAGGGTACGCTTGACGTCGCCGGCTATTTGGACAAGGCTTTTATTGCCAAAAAAGACGTGCTTTACAAGGTGGACAAAGGAGGTATTACCAAACTTGCCGACGGCCAATTTGGAAACGATGTTTTAATTAATGCCTACGCTGGAAATATTTATTTACTGGATAAGTCAAGGTCACAAATATTAAGGTACCAGGGCGGAGGAGGGGGTTTTGGGGAGGGCGAATCCTGGCTGGCTGAAGGACTGAGTGAAGATTTAACAAATATCGTCTCTTGGGCGATAGACGGATCAATTTGGGCAGTGGACGGCGAGGCTATGGTTTACAGGTTTGCTTCAGGGCGAAGGCTGTCGCGCAATACTATTTCAAAATATGTGAAAAAGCCTGCCAAGATATCAACTAGTGAAAATGACCAAGACATATACTTTTTGGATTCGGCTACAAATAAGATTGTGGTTTTCGACAAAGAATACGGTTATATTGCCCAATATTCTGCCGGTGACGTTGGGCCAATTAGAAGTATGTTTGCTTCGGAATCTGTGGGTAAGATATTTCTTTTGACCGGGCCAAAGCTCTATGTGCTTGAAATGAAACACCTGAATTAGAAAGCCCCGGCGCATAGCCGGGGCTTTATTGTGGAGACGGAGGGAGTTGAACCCTCGTCCGAAAAGAACTACTACAAAACTTCTACAAGCTTAGGCGGTTTTAATTTTTCCTTTTAGCGAGCCAAACCGTCAAAAAAATGCTAAAAGTAAGGCTTAAATCTTAGTCGACAGCCAAAGCCAAATTCTGTCGAAGCATCCTGAACAGGGTTTATGCCTGCGAAAAATGGTCAGGAAACAAAAATTTCGCAAACATTCGCTTCACGCTTAAGCCATAGCATATGCCAGCTCGCGAGGAGCAAACATATTTGCTAAATTAGCCATAGCATTGGCGAAACGCGTTTTTATATTGGCGTTTATAATTTTTGATAGTTTTTGCTTAAACTCTACCAAACACGGCTTGCAGTTTTGTCAAAGTACTTTCCGTCGAAACCGGTTACGTCCCCAATTCCTTTTCAAGGTCGCGCTTTTTGATCGCTTCCCGCTTTTCAAACTTGCGTTTTGTTTTTCCAAGAGCTAATTCAACCTTGAAAATACGATGCTTAGTATACATCGAAACAGGTACAAGAGTCAACCTTTTCTGCTTCATTTTTGTCCCAAGTGCCACTATTTCCCGTTTATGCAAAAGAAGTTTTTTGGATTTTTCAAAAAGGGGTGAAACAAAGAATACCTCACCATTAATTATTTTCGCGTATGACCCTGTCAGATTTCTGGATGCCTTGAGAACTTTTAGGTCGTTGCCTGTCAAAGCTATTCCAGCTTCAATGGTTTGGACTATGTGATAGTCAAACCGCGCCTTTTTATTTATTATTTTCATGAGTACTATTTTACCTTAAATGGATGTATTTGATATATTCTTTCCCAAAAAGTGCCTGGAGTGTGGAAGGTTTGGTAAATATATTTGTAATAATTGTTTCTCCAAAACAGAACAGGCTTTTGCCATATGCCCGGGGTGTGGCAATCCAAGTAGGGACGGCCTTAGACATTCATATTGCAAATATAAAACCCCTTTAAATAGACTAATTTTAATTTGGAAATACAGTGGGGTAGTCAGAAAAGCCCTCATTGGATTGAAGTTCAAACTCGCCTTCTCAATTGCTGAAGAACTGGCCAACCGTGCGGTTACTCAACTGCAAACGATCCAACTGGCCGACTCTCTTTTAGTCCCTATCCCGCTTCACCCCAGGCGGCAGAATTGGCGGGGTTTTAATCAGGCCGAGGAAATCGGAAAAATAATTGCTTCAAAAATGAATTGGGTTTTTGAGCCGAAACTTTTGAAACGAATTATTGATACACCTCATCAAATCGGACTAAACAAGAAACAACGTCTGGAAAATATCAGTGAAGCTTTTGTATTAAAGCACAAAGACCCGTCGCTTATCACTCGCAACCCTTCACTAATTTTATTCGACGACGTTTATACAACCGGCTCGACAATGAAAGAGGCCGCGAAAGTGCTCAAAAAAGCGGGATTTGATAATATCGTGGGTCTGGCCGTCGCAAGCTAGTTACATTGTGAATGAAACGAGCGGTGTCTGTTTGAAAATACTTGTCCTGAGCTTGTCGAATGGATCCGAACGGAACTCTCTGGGCTCGGTGGGCGGAATTCCCCCCACGCCCCCCTTCCACCCGCCTCGCCTTGAACCGGAGCGGAAAGGACGATTTTCCTTCGACTTCGCTCAGGATGGTGAGCCTGTCGAACCACAAGTTTTTCTTTGGCGGCAAATTCCAATTAGAATAAGGCGGGCTTCTTTTGACCTACCGGAACCGATTCTCTTAAATTTACCTTTTCAATCTTAAAATCGGTTACTGGTTTTGCTGATTTATCTTTCTGAATCAAAAACAGAAATTCTTTGTTTTTTATATCTTCATGACCGCTCGAAAGCCATTCGTTCGTCCACGCCATCGTTGCCATGACATTTTTTCTGTAGTCCATTTCCAGAATAGAACATTTCATTTTGAGTTCTCGTAAAATTTCGGTGATTGCGTCAAAGGTAGCTCGTCCGTTGTTATTGTACGAAAGAACAATATATTTTGCATTTGTTTTGTCTATCAATTTTTTTAACGCGTCAATAACAACATATCTGCCATCTTCATTCTTTCTAAAATCTTCAAAAATTGAGCCAGCTACAACATCGCTCACATCTTCTCGTCTATCCGCAACACCGACAACTTTTGGCTTATCGTTTAGACAAACCGTTTTCCAAAGATGATAGTAGGAAGCGTAGCGAACACGCGAGGGTGGCATAAGTTCATTGGACGAACCATAGGGTGGATCAAAATATGCTAAATCAACTTTTACATCATCGAGTAGGTCAAAAATCTCTTTGTTAAAAATTTTATGTTTCTTATCGTCAATAATTAACTTTGGGACAACCATTCTCATTGTGTTGTATGCCCGAGGAGCCCATCGCTTTAGATAAGAAACATGATGCCCGACAGAACTATCAACTTTATCCATCGCAATAATCAAACTTGTTAGGAGTACAGATTTCTCAACCGCATCTTTGGCAATATTATCAATTTCTTCTCGGATAGCATCCAACTTCATGGTGTTATGAAATTGCCACATCTTCTTTTTTCCATCTCCATTTATCGCACTCCCTCCATTCGGTTCACCGCCGTAATGCTCCGAAAACCAGCCACGCTTCCCCGGAATTTTATTTAGACGATCAAGTATCGGCTGATAATATGTTGTTGGTTTTTGGTTTACTAAATAACAATCTCCAAAGATTTTTGACCAGACAGCGACATCATTTGCGTAAACTGTATAACCTGCCTTTTTGAAGGCTTGGGCAACACGTGTCGTTCCGGTAAAACCATCAAAAACAGTGCTTACATTAAGAGGCCGTACTAATTCAAGTAAGGTTGGTATAATTTCTCTTTTTGAACCCGTGTATTTGATACCCTCAGTTTCCATAGTGATACCCTTGGTATCATTGTATCAGAAACAAAAGTTTCTCACGAGAGTTAGATAACCGATTTTTCCTTTGACTTAGGAAATAGCTTGAAAATCTCCTCATGCTTCGCTTTGGGAGAAACTAGAATTTTTGAAATAAGATTTATAAGTGGCTCATTTAGTTCATATGAGCCGCTCAAAAGTTGCTTAAAGTGAGATTGTGCATTTTCTGTATGAGTCCACACACCCCTTTGTAAGGCGTTCGCCTTTACGTCCCCATAGCGCACCTCAAAGATGTATTCACCTTTGCCGTCGTAAAACTTATAGATTGGAAAAGTCATTTTCTTGCCAAATTTTCTAGGCTCAATGAACTTTATATGTCGTACGGCCTCATATGCCTGTTTCAATTCAAAGACTATGACCTTAAACGACATACCTTTTTCGGTGTAAATTAAAGGGAGCACATTCACGTCGCTAAAATCAGCGAAACAAGGATTGCTTAAGATTTTCTTAATCTCCGGTAAGCTCGTAATCTCACCATCTCCGACTACCTTCCGAAGATAAGAAAACATCGAGCTGTCTTTATTTGTGGAAAGCTGAAGAGACCCAGAGCCGTAGGTCTTAATACTGATTGGAACTTCCTCATTGGTTTCAAGATTCTTAACCCTAATATCTTCTTCAAATTCTTTTGCGCGGAATTTTTCCTTTCCTGTGTGTTTTGCCGAAAATCCGTCAACAAATTGATTGATGTATTCAGTAAGCGCAATTTCCGCAAGATCGCCATGTGTCTTGTTGCCAATGATACGCATTGAAAAGACGTTTGCTAAAACAGAGTAGATTATAGATGTCTTGCCCTTGAAACTTTCTTCAAATTTCACCAAGAATTTTTCGAAAGGTGTAATCATAATTAAAAATCTCGGAAGAAATCAGATAGCTTTAGGTTAAGGGCTTTCACAACCTTTTCTATATTTTCAAGCGTAATGTTTTTTTCGGAGCGCTCAATCATGCCGATATAGGTGCGATGAACACCTGCCCGTGAAGCCAGCTTCTCTTGTGATAGCCCTAGATTTGTTCGCTGTGCCCGGACTTTTTTACCAAATTTTATTAAAATTTCTCGCTTCATAATTGATAACTCTAGTAT